>NZ_CP045422.1:1332500-1632500 GCF_014926585.1 Devosia beringensis
GCCCCATGCGGAGACGCATGCCGTCATCCTGCCCCATGCGATCGCCTTCAACGCGCGCGCCGCAGCACAGGAGCTCGAACCGGTGGCGCGCATCTTCGGCGATCCGTCCCCCGGCAAGGCGCTCTATGCCTTTGCCAAGAGACTGGGCGCCCCCATGGCGCTGCGCGATCTCGGGATGAAGGAACAAGACCTCGACAAGGCGGCAGAGATCGCCACGGCCAGGCCTTACTGGAATCCACAAGCCGTAACGAAAGACGACATCGCTACCCTGCTGGCGGCCGCCTGGAGGGGCGATCCGCCGGCTTTCTGACACCAGCCGCAAGGCTCATGATTTCTGGGAGGAAACCAATCATGATTACCCGCCGCACTCTGCTCAAGGGCACCGCCGCTACCGGCCTGATCGCCGCGACCGGCAGCTTTCCCATGCCTGCCATCGCCCAGGGCGCCAAGATCAAGCTCGGCTATGTGAGCCCTCAGTCGGGACCGCTGGCCGCCTTTGCCGAGGCCGACAATTTTATCCTGTCTAACTTTGCCAAGAGCGAAGTGGCCTCGCAGTTCGAAATCATCGTCAAGGACAGCCAGTCCAATCCGAACCGCGCCGCCGAAGTCGCCCAGGAACTGATCATCGACGATGAAATCGACATGATGCTGGTAGCCTCGACCCCCGAGACCACCAATCCGGTCACGACGACGGCGGAAGCCGAAGGCGTGCCGACGATCTCCACCATGGCGCCCTGGCAACCCTGGTTCATCGGCCAGCAGGGCAATCCAGGCGACCCGGAAAGCTGGCGCCCGTTCAACTATGCCTACCACTTCTTCTGGGGGCTCGAGGACGTCATCTCCGTCTTCACCAATATGTGGGGCCAGCTCGAGACCAACAAGATCGTGGGTGGCCTCTTCCCCAATGATGCCGATGGCAATGCCTGGGGCGATCCCAATACCGGCTTCCCGCCGGCTTTGGCCGCAAAGGGGTTCCAGATGTTTGATCCCGGCCGCTACCAGAACCTGACCGATGACTTCTCGGCCCAGATCAACGCCTTCCGCCAGGCCAATGCCGAGATCATCACCGGCGTGCCGATCCCGCCCGATTTCACCACCTTCTGGACCCAGGCCCGCCAGCAGGGCTTTGCCCCCAAGGCGGCGTCGATCGGCAAGGCCATCCTGTTCCCGCAGGCCGTCGAGGTGCTGGGCGATACCGGGCATAACCTCTCCTCGGAAGTCTGGTGGTCACCCAGCCATCCGTTCTCGTCCTCGCTCAACGGCATGAGTTCGGCCCAGCTGGCCGAGGCCTATACCGCCGAGACCGGCAAGCAGTGGACCCAGCCGATCGGCTTCGTCCATGCGCTGCTCGAAATGGCAACCGATGTCATGGGCCGCGTCAGCGATGCCGGGGATGTTGATGCCGTGGTCGAGGCCATTGCCGCGACCAATCTGCAGACCATTGTCGGACCCGTCGCGTTCAACGGCGCCGGCGTGCCGCCTTTCGCGGCAGCCAATGTGTGCAAGACCCCGCTTGTCGGCGGCCAGTGGCGCATGCGCGAGGGCGGCGGCTACGATCTGGTGATCGTGGACAATACCGGCTTCGACACCATTCCCACCGGCGGCACCATGGAAGCCATTTCCTGACCGCAATTCCTGCCGGGCGCTGCGGCGCCCGGCTCCAGGGAAGAGTCCATGTCCATGATCGCCCTTGACAATGTCTGCAAGAGTTTTGGCGCCCTCAAGGTGGCCGACGCCATCTCCCTGGAGGTGCGCGAGGGCGAAGCCCTGGGCATTATCGGGCCCAATGGCGCGGGGAAATCAACGCTGTTCAACCTCATTACCGGCAATATCGCCGCCGATAGCGGCCGCATTCACTTCCGGGGCGCGGACGTCACCCACGCCTCAGCCATGCAGCGGTGCCTGGGCGGGATTGGCCGTTCCTTCCAGATCCCCCAGCCCTTCGGCAAGATGACGGTGTTCGAAAACCTGCTGGTTGCGGGGGCCTTCGGCCAGGGCCGCAGCGAGCGCAGCGTCCAGGATCAATGCGCCGACATCCTCGAGCGCACCGGCCTCATCGCCCGCGCCAATAGCGTCGCCGACAGCCTGTCGCTGCTCGAACGCAAGCGGCTCGAACTGGCGCGCGCGCTCGCCACCGATCCAAAACTGCTGCTGCTCGACGAAATTGCCGGCGGGCTGACCGAAGGGGAATGCGGACAACTCGTCGCGACCATCAAGGATATCCACGCCCGCGGCACCACCATCATCTGGATCGAGCACGTCCTGCATGCGCTGAACTCGGTGGTGGAGCGGCTGCTGGTGCTCGATTTCGGCAAGGTGATCGGTATCGGCGAGCCGTCCGCCATCATGGCGAGCCCGCAGGTGCGCGAAATCTATCTGGGGATCGAAGTCTGATGTCCCTGCTGTCCACCCATGGCCTCACCGCCCATTACGGCCAGTTCCAGGCGCTGTTCGGCGTCGATATCACGCTGGAGCCAGGCGAATGCGTCGCGATCATCGGCGCCAATGGCGCGGGCAAGACGACGCTGCTGCGGGCCCTCTCGGGCATCCTGAGGAGCGATGCCGACGCCATCCGATTCAACAACGAGGCCGTCGGCGACCGCCCGGCCGATGAAATCCTGCGCCGCGGCATTGCCATGGTGCCCGAGGGGCGCAAGCTCTTCCCCTCGCTCAGCGTCGAAGAAAACCTGCTGATCGGCGCCCATGCCCGCAAGGTCCCCGGCCCCTGGTCGCTCGAGGCCATCTATGCGCTGTTTCCCATCCTGGCAGAGCGGCGCAACAGTCCGGGCACCGCCCTGTCCGGCGGCCAGCAACAGATGGTGGCCATCGGCCGGGCGCTGATGAGCAATCCCGCTGTGCTCCTCTGCGACGAGATCTCGCTCGGGCTCGCCCCAGTGGTCATTCGCGACATCTACAATGCCCTGCCGCAGATCCGCTCCGGCGGCGCGGCCCTGATCATCGTCGAGCAGGATATCGGCCAGGCGCTCAAGGTGGCCGACCGGGTCTATTGCATGATGGAGGGGCGCGTCACCCTCTCGGGCGCTGCCAGCGACCTCAGCCGCGAGGCCATCCACAATGCCTATTTCGGAGCGGCCGCATGAACTGGCTCGACACCATCGTGCAGGGCATTCTGCTGGGCGGGCTCTATGCGCTCTTTGCCACGGGCCTGAGCCTCGTCTTCGGCATCATGCGGCTGGTCAACCTGGCGCATGGCGACCTGATCGTACTGGGCGCTTACCTCATCCTGCTCATCGTCTCCCTGCTCGGCATTTCGCCCTTTCTGGCCGCGCTCATCGCCCTGCCGCTGATGTTCGGGCTTGGCTTTGTGCTGCAAAAGGTCGTGCTCAACCGGGTGCTGGGCGAAGACATCCTGCCGCCGCTGCTGGTGACCTTTGGCATTTCCGTCGTGGTGCAGAATGCGCTGCTGCAGGGCGCCTCGGCTGATACAAGGCGCCTGCCGACCGGCGATATCGGCGTCGCCTCGGTCAATCTGGGGCCGGTTACCGTCGGCGTGCTGCCGGTCCTCACCTTTGCCTCGGCGGTGCTGGTCATCGTCATTCTCAACCAGGTGTTCTACCGCACCGCGCTCGGCCGCGCCTTCCGCGCCACCTCCGACGATCCCGTCACGGCCAGCCTGATGGGCATCAAGCCCAAAACGGTCTTTGCCCAGGCGACCGGCATCGCCATGATGATCGTCACCATTGCCGCGCTTTATCTCGGCATGCGCGCCAATTTTGATCCGGCGGTCGGGCCGGCACGGCTGGTCTATGCCTTCGAGGCCGTGATCATCGGCGGCCTGGGGTCGCTCTGGGGCACGCTGGCCGGGGGCATCATCATCGGTGTTGCGCAGACGCTGGGCGCCGCCATCAATCCGGAATGGCAGATCCTGTCGGGCCACGTGGCCTTCCTCCTCGTCCTGCTGTTCAAACCGCGCGGTCTCTTCCCGCGCGCCGTCGATTGAGGCCCGGCCATGAGCGATAATCCCATGCCGCGCAGCTACCGTGTCGAAACCCGCACCCGAACGTCCGTGGTTGCCGGCCTCGTCGCCATAGCGCTGGTTGCCGGGCTCTTCGTCCTGCCGGCCTTTGCCTCGCGCAGCCTGATCCAGGACCTGTTCTTTATTCTGACCATGCTGACGCTGGCGCAGTTCTGGAACCTGCTCGCCGGTTATGGCGGCCTTGTCTCCGTGGGTCAGCAGGCCTTTGTCGGCATGGGCGCCTATGCCCTGTTTGCTGCCGTCATCCTTTGGGGTCTCGATCCCGTGCCGGCGATCCTGCTGGGCGGGCTGGCAGCTTTGGTGCTAGCCGTGCCCTTCGGCTTTTTCGCCTTTCGCCTGCAAGGCGCCTATTTTGCCATCGGCACCTGGGTGTTGGCCGAGGTGGTGCGGCTGGTCGTGGCGCAATGGCGCGCCGTTGGCGGCGGCACCGGCACCTCGCTGCCGCGCGAGGCCACCGAAGCCATCATGTTCACCGACCAGATCGCCCAACTGCTCGATGTCCGGGCGTCGGCGGCGCGCGATATCCTCGCCTATTGGCTGGCCCTCGTGCTCGCCATCCTGGCCATTGGCGGCATCTACTGGCTGCTGCGCTCCAAGCGCGGGCTGGCGCTGGCCGCCATGCGCGACAATCCGCAGGCGGCGCGCTCGGTCGGCGTCGATGCACAGCGGATCAAATGGGTGGTTTTCCTTGGCGCCGCGCTGGGCACCGGGCTCACCGGCGCGCTCATCTACATGCAGAAGGCGCGCATCTCGCCCGACGCGGCCTTTTCGCTCAATGACTGGACCGCCTATGTCATCTTCATTGTCGTCATCGGCGGCATCGGCACCATCGAAGGACCTATCGTCGGGGTCCTGATCTTCTTCGCCCTGCAGACCCTGCTGGCGCAATATGGCGCCTGGTACCTGATCGTCCTGGGCCTCATCGGCATCGGCGTCATGCTGCTGGCCCCGCGCGGCATCTGGGGCAGCTTTTCGGACCGCACCGGCATCCAGCTTTTTCCCATTCGGCGGCGCCTGGTCGGCGGTCCGCTTTCATCCAAACCGACCTCGAGGGAGGAATAATCATGGCGGACATTACCACGGACGTGCTGGTCATCGGCACCGGCCCAGCCGGCTCGGCCACGGCAGCTTTGCTGTCGACCTATGGCGTCGACAACATGGTCATCAACCGTTACCGCTGGCTGGCGACGACCCCGCGCGCCCACATCACCAACCAGCGCACCATGGAAGTGCTGCGCGACCTGGGCCGGGATGTCGAAGCGGAAGCCTATCTCTTTGCCACCGAGCAGGAGCTGATGGGCGAGAACATCTTCTGCGAGAGCCTGGCCGGCGAAGAGATCGGCCGCATGAAAAGCTGGGGCAACCATCCCCTGTCGCGCGCCGAACACGAACTGTCTTCGCCCACCAAGATGAACGACCTGCCGCAGACCTATATGGAGCCACTGCTGTTCAAGACAGCCTGCGCGCGCGGCACGCAGTCGCGCATGTCGATGGAATATCTTCGCCACGAACAGGACGCCGAGGGGGTGACCACCACCTGCCTTGACCGGTTGAGCGGCAAGGAAATCACCATCCGCTCGAAATACCTGGTCGGGGCGGACGGCGGCAATTCCAAGGTTGCCGAACAGGAACAACTGCCGTTCGAAGGCCAGATGGGCGTCGGCGGATCGATGAATATCCTCTTCCGTGCCGACCTCTCGCGCTACGTCGCCCACCGGCCATCGGTGCTCTATTGGGTGATGCAGCCGGGCGCCGATGTCGGCGGTATCGGCATGGGCCTGGTGCGCATGGTGCGGCCTTGGAACGAGTGGCTGATCGTCTGGGGCTATGACATCAACCAGCCCGCCCCGGTCGTCGATGCCGCCTTTGCCACCGACGTCGCCCGCCAGCTGGTCGGCGATCCGGCGCTGGACATCGAGCTGCTGTCGGCCAGCGTCTGGACCGTCAACAACATGTACGCCACCCATATGCAGAAGGACCGCGTCTTCATCATGGGCGACGCCGCCCATCGCCATCCGCCCTCCAACGGGCTGGGGTCGAACACCTCGATCCAGGATGCTTTCAACCTCTCCTGGAAACTGGCTTCAGTGCTCAAGGGCATTGCCGGCCCCGGTCTGCTTGACACCTATTCGGCCGAGCGTGCCCCGATCGCCAAGCAGATCGTCACCCGCGCCAACCAGTCCATCGGCGAATTCGGCCCGATCTTTGAGGCGCTGGGCATGACCGGGGGCACCGATATCGAGCGGATCAAGGCGTCCATGGATGCCCGCTGCGACGCCACGCCCGCCGCCGAGCGGCAGCGCGAGTCGCTGCGCCAGGCCATTGCCTTCAAGAAATACGAGTTCGATGCGCATGGCGTGGAAATGAACCAGCGCTACAAGTCGGCCGGCATTGTCACCGATGGCCAGATGGAGCCCAGCTTCGATCTCGACGCGGAGCTGCATTACCAGCCCACCACCTGGCCGGGCGCAAGGGTGCCGCATGCCTGGCTCTTCGACAGCAAGGGCGCCAAGCACTCGACCCTCGACATTACCGGCAAGGGCCGCTTCACCCTGCTCACCGGCATTGCCGGGGAAGCCTGGGCGCAGGCGGCCGAAAAGGTCGCCGGCTCGCTCAACATTACCCTGGTCACCCATGTCATCGGGCCGCGCCGCGCGCTGGCCGATCTTGAAGGATCATGGGCCCGCGCCCGCGAGGTCACCGATGGCGGCTGCGTCCTGGTGCGGCCCGATCACCACGTCGCCTGGCGCGCCGAGGAAATGGTGGCCGACCCCGTCGCCGAGCTGACCCGCGTCCTGTCCGCGGTCCTCGACCGCAACGCTGTCCAGTAGGAGACCAGCCATGACCGAAACCTACGAGACCGAAACCTACGAATTCTTCTCCGAGGCGCGCAGTGAAGCCGTGGTCAATGCCCGCATGGGCGCCGACGTCTCGACGCGTCTAGCCCAAGTGATGGCGTCTCTCGTCAAGCACCTGCACGCCTTTGCCAAGGATGTGGAACTGACCCAGGAAGAATGGGGGCTAGCCGTGGACTTCCTGACCCGCACGGGACAGATGAGCGATGGCAACCGGCAGGAATTCATCCTGCTCAGCGACGTGCTGGGCCTGTCCATGCTGGTCGACGCCATCAACCACCGCCGCCCATCGGGAGCCACCGAAAACACTGTGCTCGGCCCCTTTCACGTCGCCGGCGCCCCGCACTATCCCATGGGCAGCAATATTTCCCTCGATGGCAAGGGCGAGAGCTGCCTGTTCATCGGCCAGGTGCGCGACACCGACGGCAGCCCGATCGCGGGCGTCCAGATCGACGTCTGGTGCGACAATGCCGACGGCTATTACGACGTGCAGCAGCCCGGCATCCAGCCGCAATGGAACAATCGCGGCATCTTCGTCACCGGTCCGGATGGCCATTATGAGTTCCGGGGCATCCGCCCGGTTGCCTATCCCATTCCCGATGACGGCCCGGTGGGCCAGATGCTGGCGGCGCTGCACCGCCACCCCAACCGCCCCGCGCATATGCATTTCCTGGTCTCGGCGCCGGGCTTTGAAACCATCGTCACCCATACCTTTGTCGCGGGCGACCAATGGCTGAACTCGGACGCCGTCTTCGGGGTCAAGACCTCGCTGATCGCCAGCATCGAAACAGGCACTGACACCGCCTGGCGCTCCCATTTCGACTTCGTCATGACCCGCAAGACGGCCTGAACGCGCCCGTTCGGGGCGTGCGCTTGGCCCCGTGCTGCACGACACGATCCATATCGGCCTGCCAGCCGAAGGCGCGCACCTGTTCGACGTGGCCGGCCGAGCTCTGCGCCAGGCGAGGGCGATCCGCTGACCGGTCGCGGCGTCGAAGATGTGCGCCTGGGTCGGATCGGCCTGCGGCCCGATCAGTCCTTGGGCAGGGGGTCGTCGTTGAGCAGCACACGCTGGGCATCCCCCTCCAGGTCGTCATATTGTCCGCTGCGCAGGGCCCAGAAAAACGCCAGCAGCGCCAAGGCGCCCAGGCATAGGGCGCAGGGAATCAGGATAAGCAGGCCACTCATGGGGCTACCTCGATCTGTGTAGTCCGCTCGGAAGGGCCGGCGCCCAGGCGCAGACGAAGGGCGTTGAGAACCACGATGATGGACGAGCTCGACATGGCGATGGCCGCGACCAGCGGGGTGACCTGGCCGGCAATGGCCAGGGGCAGGACGATGGCATTATAGGCCACCGCCAGGCCCAGATTTTGCCGCACGAGGCGATCTGCTCGCCGGGCGATCGAGAGCACGAAGGCAACGCCGCTCAACCGGTCATTGGTCAGCACGAAATCGGCGGCTGCACGGCCGATATCAGCGGCGCTGGCCGGCGCGATGGAGACATCTGCTGCGCGCAGCGCCGGGGCGTCATTGATGCCATCGCCAACCATCAGCACAGCGCCATGCGCCTGACGCAGCGCGGCGATGGCCGCCTGCTTCTGCTCGGGCGCCAGGGCTGCAGACCATGACGCCGCCCCGACGGTGGCGGCAATGCCGCGCACGGCGCTGACGCGATCCCCCGACAGGATGTGGACGCCCACCCCAAGCGCGCTCAAGGCCGCCACGGTGGACGCCGCATCGGCCCGCAGCGTGTCCTCGAAGGCGAAGACGCATACCGGTCGTCCGCCGCGCGCCAGCCAGACATGGCTGGACGCATCTGGCCCAGTGTCGCTGGCCCCGCAGAAGGCGGCATTGCCGAGCCGCCAGCGCGTGTCATCGATCTGGGCGGCGACGCCCTGCCCGGCAAATTCGGTCACTGCTAGCGGCTGCGTGCCGTCGGTCCCGGCGGTTTCAGCAATGGCGCGCGACAGCGGGTGATTGCTGTGCGCCGCCAGTCGGCCGGCCATGGCGAGCAGTGCCGGATCGGGCGGGGTCTGCTCCACCAGCCGTGGCTGCCCCCGGGTCAAGGTGCCGGTCTTGTCAAAGGCGGCCACGCGGACGGCGGCCATGCGTTCGAGCGCCGAGCCGTCGCGCATGACGATGCCATTGGCAAACAGCCGGCCGGCGGCCACCACATGCACGATCGGCACGGCCAGGGCCAGCGCACAGGGGCAGGTGATGATCAGCACTGCCACGGCATTGAGCAGCGCCGTATGCCAGCCTGCCCCGAGCAACAACCAGAGGGCAAAGGTGGCGGCCGCCGTCAGGTGCACAACCGGGGCATAGAGCTGTGCCGCGCGGTCGGCAATGCGGCGATAGCGGGTGCGGGTATCCTCGGCGGCCGCGATATAGGCGGCCATGCGCGCCAGAAAGGAGTCGCTGGAGGGGCGATCGGCGCGGATCTCGATGCTGCCCAGCAGGTTGATGGCGCCCGCCGGCAGCGCCACGCCGGGCTGGGCGGACAGCGGTATGGACTCGCCGTTGACCATGGCCATGTCGATCTGGCCGCTGCCCGACACCACCGTCGCATCCACCGGCACGCGGTCGCCGGCGCGCAGCATGAACCGCATGCCCGGGACGATCTCGGCCAGGCGCAGAAATGCCAGCGTGCCGTCGGGGAGTATCCGATAGGCGCCGCGCGGCGACAGCTGGGCGAGATTGTCGACGGCGCTACGGGCCTGCTTGCGTATGAGATGATCGAGCGTCCGCCCGGCCAGCAGGAAGAACAGCAGCATGGTCGAGGCATCAAAATAGGCATGCTCGCCGCCGACGATGGTTTCGAACAGGCTGAGCGCCGTAGTCAGCGTTACGCCGATGCTGATGGGCACATCCATATTGGTGCGTCCGACGCGCAGCTCTGCCCAGGCGGAGCGGATAAACGGGCGACTGGCATAGGCGATCGCCGGCAGCGCCAGCAGGGCGGACAGCCAGTGAAACAGTGCGCGCGTGGACTCATCGGCGCCCGCCCAGACCGAAACGGAGAACAGCATGATATTGCCTGCTGCAAAGCCGGATACGGCCATGGCGCGCATCAGTTCGGCCAACGCGGCATCATGGCGGGGGTCGACGTCCGCATCGACCGGGAAATTGCGATAGCCGCTCCGGGTGATGCGGTCGGGGAGCGCGGCGAGGTCGGCGGCTGCATCATAGCGGATCAGTACCCGGCGCTGCGACAGGTTCACCCGCGCGGCCACGACACCGGGCGCCTGGCGTAGCGCGGTCTCGATACTGTCGATGCAGGCGGCACAATAGGCGTCCGGAACGGCAAAGCAGATTTCGTTCAGCCCGTCGGCGCCGTGCGCGACGAAGGCGCCCAGATCGCCTTCGGCCTCATCCAGGATGAGGGCAGCGTCGCTCACCTGGCCATGACCCGGTGTTCGTAGCTGATGGTCCCCAGCGGCGTGGAGTCGGTGCTGACGGTGACATCCCAGACACCGGCCGGCAGATCGATGGCGGCGACGTACTGGTTGTCCTGCAGATGCAGGGCAATGGTGGTGTCGTCATGCCCGCCCACGGGCCGGCGCAGGAAGGCGCTGACGCCGGTCAGGGCCAGAGGAGCGCCGTCGCCATCGAGGGCGGCGAAGCGGACCAGGCCATCGGCGTAGCTGACCTGCAAGGTCCAGCCGGCCGCCACCTGGCGGGCAATGGTGTCCTGCACCGTCTGGAAGTTCTGGCTGGCCACATAGCTATTGGTGACCACCAGGCCGGTCCAGGTCCGGGCCGAGGAAATTGCCATGGTCAGGTTGGCGGCAATGACCACGGCGAAAAAGGCAATGCTGATCAGCAGCATGTGGCGGCCGGTAAAGGGCTTGGACGTGGTGGAGGCCATGGCTCAATCCTGTGGGGTTTCAAAGCGCACCGCGGCGCTGACGCGATTGCTGCCATCGGCATTGGCAATGCTCATGGTGAAGTCGGTCTGGCCGATCTGTTCACCGTCCGGAGCCCGCACATAGACGCGCAGCGGCAGCACCAGATCGGGTTCGACCGCCAGCTGCAGCTGCGTGGTCGGCGCTTCGGCTGCTCCCGGCACGGTCAGCGTCGCCCCCGGCAGTCCGGCAATGGAAAACACCATGTCCTGCGGCTGGGTGGTCATGTTGAGAATCTTGACGTCATAGCCGTTCTGGATCGATCCGTCCGACAGCAGCACGAATAAGGGGTTGCGGTCGTGCAGCACGCTGATGCCGATGGGCGCCCGCAGCGAGAGCACCGTCAGCATGGCGAGGCCAATGCCGGCCCAGACCAGGAAATAGATCAGCGTGCGCGGGCGCAGGATCGAGCGCCAGTTGGTGTGTCTGACCTTGTCGACCAGGCCACCGGTGGCCGGATCGCGCACGCGCGCCGGCTCGATCTGCCCCAGCGGCGCCGCCAGGTTCATATTGGCATTGTAGTCGGCCAGGGTGGCATAGGAGATGAGGCCGCGCTCGCGCCCCAGCTTGTCCATGACATTGTCGCAGGCGTCGATGCACAGGGCGCAGGTGATGCATTCCAGCTGCTGGCCATCGCGAATGTCGATGCCCATCGGGCACACCACGACGCAGGCATTGCAGTCCACGCAGTCGCCCTGCGGCACGCCGGCCACCAGGGCCTTCTTGGCATGGCGGCCACGCGGCTCGCCGCGCCAGTCGTTATAGGTGACGGTCAGGGAGTGCTCGTCCAGCATGGCCGCCTGGATGCGGGGCCAGGGGCACATATAGGTGCAGACCTGCTCGCGCATCAGCCCGCCGAAGGTATAGGTCGTGGCCATCAATAGCGCGATGGTGATGTATGCCACCATGGGCGCCTGCAGGTGCACGACATCGTTGAGGAGCGTGGGAGCGTCGGCAAAGTAGAAGATCCAGGCGCCACCGGTGGCAATGCCGATCAGCAGCCACAGCGCGTGCTTGCTGACCCGCTTGACCAGCTTGGCCGGCCCCCAGGGCGCGGCATCGAGCTTCATGCGGGCATTGCGGTCGCCCTCGATGGCCCGCTCGACCACGAGGAACAGGTCGACCCACACCGTCTGCGGGCAGGCATAGCCACACCAGGCGCGGCCTACGGTGGAGGTGATCAGGAACAGCCCGACCCCGGCCATGACCAGCAGGCCGGCAACGTAATAGAATTCCTGCGGCCATATCTCGATGAAGAAGAAGTAGAAGCGCCGGTTGGCCAGATCGAGCAGCACGGCCTGATCGGGGGCATAGGGGCCACGATCCCAGCGGATCCAGGGGGTGACGTAATAGATGGCCAGGGTAATGGCCATGACCAGCCATTTAAAGCGGCGGAAGCCGCCCTCGGCCCGCTTGGGGAAGATCTTGCGCCGCGCCGCATAGAGCGGCTGCCGGCTCTTGGCCGAGTTGACGGCCTCGACATCATGCTGGTCCAGGGTGCCGAGCGAGCCGGCGTCAGGTGCGGTCATGGGATGGGTGCCTTCCTCGACACCTTTTGGCACGTCCACCGGTCCCGACATTGATCTGCGTCAACCAAGACGCAGAGCGTCCCGGTGCGCATGGCAAAGGGGCGCCAAAGCGCCCCCTCTTTTTGTGTCCCGACAGGGATGAATGGGGTGTCGGCCGGTTAGCTGCCGCCGCCCAGGCCATGCACATAGACGGCCAGTTCCTTGATGGTCACATCGTCGAGCTTTTCCGACCATGACGGCATGGCGCCCTGGCGGGGCTTGACGATCTGCGCCTCGATACTGGCGAGCGAGCCGTCATAGAGCCAGATGGCGTCGGTCAGATCGGGTCCGCCCAGTTCGGCAATGCCCTTGGCATTCTCGCCATGGCACGCCGCGCAGTTTTCCGCGAAGGTTGCCGCGCCCTCGGTTGTGCTGACGCCGCCTTCGAGGCCCGACAGGCTGGCGACGAACAGTGCCACCGATTTGATCGCCTCGCGGTCGAGCAGTTCATCGGCACCAAAGCTGGGCATCAGATTGTGGCGGGTGTCCGGATCGGTCGGCGACCGCACGCCATGGGCGATGGTGGTGTAGATCTCGTCGATCGTGCCGCCCCAGATCCAGGAATCGTCGTTCAGGTTGGGATAACCCGGCCCACCTGCCGCGCCGGTGCCGTGGCATTGGGAGCAATTGACCTTGAACGCCGAGGCACCTGCCGCCGTGACAAAGCGGGCCAGTTCGGGGTCCGCATTGATGTCGGCGACCGCCGTGTCGGCAATCCGCGCCAGCATTGCCTGATTGCCGGTCTGCACGGAGTCCATGGTCGCGGCGAATTCGGCGCGGCTCGAATAGCCCAACAGGCCGGGGGTCGCCGACGAACCGATCGGCCAGGCCGGATAGGCCACCGAATAGACCAGGGCAAAGGCAATGCAGGCATAGAAGGTCCAGAGCCACCAGCGCGGCAGCGGATTGTTGAGCTCCTTGATGCCGTCCCATTCGTGGCCGGTGGTGCTGATGCCGCTGAACTCGTCGACATGGTTGTCGGGCTTGCCCGCTTCGGGCTTTTTCGGGGTGCTCATTTGGGGTCAACTCTCTCGTCGGAATCCCGCAACGGAATCTGGGCGGCGTCGATCGCTTGCTGTTTGGCGCCCGGGCGGAACACGAAGACCAGCACGCCCAGGAACAGGACGAGCAGGTAGAGCAATCCCCAGGAGTCGGCGAAGTGGCGTAGGCTGTTGTAATCCATCTCGGGGCCCCTAGCGGAAGTTGGCCTGGGTGTCGTAGCTGTCGAAATCGACAAGCGTCCCCAGCATCTGCAGATAGGCGATCAGCGCATCCATCTCGGTGATGCGCATCGGCGACCCGTCAAAATCCCCCATCACGGCCTTGGGGTAGCGTTCGGCGATGGCGGCGCTGTCGGAATCCGGCGTTGCCTGCGCCACCAGGTCGGCGGCGGCATTGTCGATCATTTCCTCGGTATAGGGCACGCCCACGCGGGCATTGGCCTGCAGCATGCCGCCGATGGTGTCGTAGTCCAGGGTTGCCTTGGCCAGGAAGGCGTAGCTCGGCATGATGGATTCGGGCACAACCGAGCGCGGGTCGGTCAGGTGCTGCACCTGCCACTCATTGGAGTAGCGGCCGCCCACGCGGGCCAGGTCGGGGCCGGTGCGCTTGGAACCCCACTGGAACGGATGGTCATACATGGACTCCGCGGCCAGCGAGTAATTGCCATAGCGTTCGACCTCGTCACGGAACGGCCGGATCATCTGGCTGTGGCAGACATAGCAGCCTTCGCGGATATAGATGTCGCGTCCGGCCAGCTCGAGGGGGGCGTAGGGGCGCATCCCCTCGACCTTTTCGATCGTGTTCTGGAAGAAGAACAGGGGCGTGACTTCAACCAGGCCGCCGATGCAGACCACCACCAGTGACCCCACCAGCAGGAACGAGGCGTTGCGTTCAATAACGCCATGCTTGTCGAGAATTGACATGGAATACTCCTACTGGGCCGGTTGCAGCTGGGCGGGGACGGGCATGGGTTTTTCGGTCCGGACCTTGCCGGCGATCGTCATGCCGATATTGACGGCCATCACGATGCCGCCGGCCAGATAGAGCAGCCCGCCGGCAGCCCGCATCACGTAGTAGGGATGCAGCGCCGCGACGCTTTCGGCGAAGGAGTAGACCAGGAAGCCCTGGCTGTCGTATTCGCGCCACATCAGGCCCTGCATGACGCCCGACACCCACATCACCGCCGCATAGACAACGATGCCCAGTGTGGCGAGCCAGAAGTGCCAGTTGACCATGCGCAGCGAGTACAGGCGCTCACGGTTCCACAGGCGCGGCACCATGAAGTAGATGGCGCCGAACGAGATCATGCCGACCCAGCCCAGGGCACCGGAATGCACATGGCCGATGGTCCAGTCGGTATAGTGGCTGAGGGCGTTGACCGACTTGATGGACATGACCGGCCCTTCGAAGGTCGACATGCCATAGAAGGCGACGGCCAGCACCATCATGCGGATGATGGGATCGGTGCGCATCTTGTCCCAGGCGCCACGCAGCGTCATCAGGCCGTTGATCATGCCGCCCCAGCTGGGCATCCACAGCATGATGGAAAACACCATGCCCAGGGTCTGCGCCCAGTCAGGCAGCGCGGTGTAATAGAGGTGATGCGGGCCGGCCCAGATATAGAGAAAGATCAGCGCCCAGAAGTGGATGATCGACAGCCGGTAGGAATAGACCGGCCGCTCGGCCTGCTTGGGCAGGAAGTAATACATCATGCCCAGGAAACCCGCCGTCAGGAAGAAACCCACGGCATTGTGGCCATACCACCATTGCGTCATGGCATCCTGGACGCCGGAAAACAGCGAATAGCTGCGCGCGCCGAAGGGAGACACCGGCACGGCCAGGTTGTTGACCACATGCAGCAGGGCGACCGTGACGATGAAGGCCAGGTAGAACCAGTTGGCCACATAGATATGGGGCTCCCGGCGTTTGAGCAGGGTGCCCATGAACAAGATGAGATAGGCCACCCAGACGATTGTCAGCCAGATGTCGACATACCATTCGGGCTCGGCATATTCCCGGCTCTGGGTAATGCCCAGCAGATAGCCCGTGGCCGCCATGGCGATGAACAGCTGATAGCCCCAGAACACGAACCAGGCGAGATCGCCGCCGAACAGGCGTGCGCGCGTCGTGCGCTGCACCACGTAAAAGCTGGTCGTCATCAAAGCAGTGCCGCCAAAGGCGAAGATCACGGCGGATGTATGCAGGGGGCGGATGCGGCCGAAATTCAGCCAGGGGCCGAAATTGAGTTCGGGATAGGCCAGCTGCAGCGCCGCCACGAGGCCGACGGTAAAGCC
Organism: Devosia beringensis; assembly: GCF_014926585.1. Taxonomy (NCBI): domain Bacteria; kingdom Pseudomonadati; phylum Pseudomonadota; class Alphaproteobacteria; order Hyphomicrobiales; family Devosiaceae; genus Devosia; species Devosia beringensis. The sequence goes on from NZ_CP045422.1 coordinate 1,348,122, forward strand.
GATGACGCCCCAGAACACGGTGAGGATCGAGCCGATGCGAATGGGGCCATCCATATAGCCCGACAGGTCTTCGGCGCCTGCCACGGGCTGTGGCAGCCGGATGGCGATGATTGTCCCCAGGCCCAGAATGAAGGTCAGAATGCCCATATGGATGCGAAATGCATCATCGACAGCCAGGCCTGAGAAAACGATGGCCCCCAAGGTGCCCGCTCCCAGCCCAATTGCCCAACCCGAATATCTCACAGGTGCCCCCAGTGTTGCGACGGTGACAAGATTTGCCACGCTCCCGCCCTTGGTAGTGACAAGCTCGATCTGCAACATTGATCCAGATCAATGCCTTCGCCACCCTTCCTCCTAAATCTGTGGCTGTGGTGGGCACTGTGCCGAAAGCCAGGGGGCGGCGGCCATGTGCGTCGAGGACAGAGCAGCGCAATCGGCGCTCAGCACCATGCCGACAGACAGGGTGACTGGCTGATGATGCTTAGTGCCATCATCTGGGGCCTGACCCTAGGCCTCGCCTCAAGCCTGCATTGCGCGGGCATGTGCGGCCCGATCGGCTGCTCGCTCATGCTGCTGGGCCCCACGCCGGACAATCGCGCCGCCCTGGTCCTTCGGCTGGCGCTGCTGCAGGCCGGCCGCATTGCCGCCTATGGCCTGGGCGGACTGGCCTTCGGCCTCTTCGGGGTTGGTCTCTACGGCACGATCAACTTTTCCGGTGCCCATGCCGTGCTGCAATGGGTCGCGGCGCTGGTCATCATCTGGACCGGGCTGGCCACCGCCGGCCTCGTGCCGAGCCTGGCGCTGGCTGACCGGATGCTGGCGCCGCTGGCCGGCACCGTCGGCCGCTGGCGCGGGTCGCCCCTGCTGAACATGCCCGAGATGGCGCTGGTCGCCGGCTTTGTCTGGGGCGCCACGCCCTGCGTGATGGTCTATGCCGCGCTGTTCAATTCAGTGCTGACCGGCGATCCGGGCCTGGGCGGGCTGTTGATGGTGTCATTTGGGGTCGGCACCATCCCCGCCGTGGTCGCTACAACCCTGGCCCTTTATGGATCCAGCCGGCGCCGGCGGCCGGGTCGTCGCCTCGCCGGCGCGGCGCTGGTGATCGGCGGCATTGCCGGCCTCTTGCTGACCGCCCCCGGCAGCCCGCTCTGCATCACCGGCGCCTGAGACGGCACTGCCAGATCCCGAAATGCACGCGGCCCCGACCTTGGCAGGCTGCGACGATTGGCCTGCCTATTCCTTGGGCTCCATGGCGTCGCGCAGGCCGTCGCCGAGGAAGTTGACGGCGAGGACCGTGCACAGGATGAGCAGGCCTGGCGGGATGGCCAGCCAGGGCGCGACGCTCAGCCAGGAACTGGCGCTGTTGAGCAGGTTGCCCCAGGTGGGCACCGGCGGCTGGATGCCGAAGCCGAGAAAGCTCAGTGCCGATTCCAGCATGATGGCGCTGCCGACCGCGAGCGTGGCGGAGACGGTGATCGGACCGATGGCATTGGGCAGGATATGGCGGAACATCAGGCGAGCGCCCCCTGCCCCCAATGCCCGCGCGGCCTCGACGAATTCGCGCTCGCGCAAGGCGAGGAACTGGCTGCGCACCAGGCGCGCCGTGCCCATCCAGATCAGCATGCCGACAATGGCCACCAATAGCGGCGGGCTGGGGCGGAACAGGCCCGACAGCAGCAGGACCAGCGGCAGCGTCGGGATCGACAGCATGACGTCGGTCAGCCGCATCAGGATGGCATCGGTCCAGCCGCCATAAAAGCCCGATACGGCGCCGACCAGCGTCCCGGCCAGGGTGGCGATAATCGCGCCGGCCAGGCCGACGGCCAGCGAGACCCGGCCGCCATAGATCAAACGTGTCAGGGCGTCGCGTCCCAGCTCGTCGGTGCCCAGCCAGTGCTGCGCATTCATCGGGCCGGGGGAGCCGATCAGGTTGAAATCCTGGCCGTCATAGCTATAGGGCGAAAACATCGGGCCCAGGATGATGACCAGGGCCAGCAGCAGCAGGAAGGCGAGACCCGCCACCGCCGGCCGGTGCTTGAGGAAGCGCTTGAGCACGCGGCGGCCATAGCTTTGCGGCGGCTGGAGCTTGGCCAGCGGCATGGTGGTGTCAGCCATAGCGGATCCTTGGGTCGAGCGAGGCATAGGCCAGGTCGGCAATGATATTGGCGAGGACGATGCCGAGCGAGCCCATCATCATCAGGCCCATCAGCATGGGATAGTCGCGGCCATCCATGCTTTCCATGAACAGCCGGCCGATACCGGGCCAGGCGAAGACGGTTTCGGTGATCACCGCGCCGGAAATGACGGTGGCAAAATCGACGGCGATGACGGTAACGGCCGGGATCATGGCATTGCGCAAGGCATGCATGAACACCACGCCGCGCTCGGAGCGACCCTTGGCATAGGCGGTGCGGATATAGTCCTGGTTGAGCACGTCGATCATGCCGGAGCGGATGAAGCGGCTCCAGCTGGCGACGGTAGCCAGCGACAGCACGGCGGCCGGCATGACGATATGGCTCAGCCGGTCAAAAAAATCGCCGCCGCCGATGGACTTGTAGCCGGCCGAGGGCAGCCAGCCGAGCTGTACGGAAAACAGCAGCTGCAGCAGCAGCGCCAGCCAGAAGACGGGAATGGAAATGCCGGCAAAGGAGGCCAGCGTCAGGGCGCTGTCCAGCTTGGAGCCGCGGCGCGCGGCGCTGACAATGCCCAGGGGAATGGCGATAGCCAGCGACAGGATCAAGGCGAGACCGCCCAGTTCCAAAGTCGGGCCAAGGCGCAGCACGATCTCGGCCAGCACCGGCCTGCCGGTGCGGATGGAATAGCCCCAGTCGCCGAGCAGCATGGATTTGAGCCAGAGGAAATACTGCACCGGCACGGGCTGATCGAGGCCATAGGCCGCCGCGATCTGGGCCAGGGCTTCCTTACTGACGGCGGGGTTCTCGGTATACATGTCGAGGGGGCCACCCGGCGCCAGGTGGATGATGGCAAACAGGATGACCGAAATGCCCAGCAGCAGGGGAATGGCGCTCAACAGACGGCGCAGGACGTAACCGAAACTCATGCCGCCTCCGCGTGGGCATAAAAGAAGATGCCCCCGGCCGAGACGCGGCCGAGGGCAGGCGTGTGAACCAGACTATTCCATGTACCAGGCTGCGGTATCGACGAAATTGGTCATGTTGGTCGGGTTGGGCACGAAATCCTTGAGCTTGGTCGTCTTGGCGATCAGGGCCACATTGTTGACCAGCGAGATGGTCGGCAGGTCCTCGGCCAGGATGGCCTGGAACTTGGATGCGGCGATCTTGCGCTCAGCCGGATCCAGCGTGCTCTCGAATGCGGCCATGGCCGCGTCGAGCTCGGGGTTGGAATAGGACTGGCCGTTATTGGCGCCGCCGGTGCCCCAGAAGTCGTGATAGACGGGGTTGGCCGAGGTGATCCAGCGACCATAAATCAGGTCGTAGCCACCGCCATAGCGGGCTTCACGATAGGCGACGCCGGTCTGGTTGTTGGCCGTGGCTTCGATACCGATGGCCTTGAGCTGGGCGATGATCACCTGCTGGGCGAGTTCGTCATCGGCGCGACCGGCCTGCACCATGAAGGCATAGGAGAGGCGCTCGCCATCCTTTTCGCGGATGCCGTCACCGCCGGCGACATAGCCGGCTTCGTCGAGCAGCGCATTGGCCGCAGCGACGTCATAGGCCAGCACGGGCGTGGTATCGTCGTAGAAGTCGAATACCGGCACCACGGGCGACTTGATCGCCTTGGGGAAGCCGCCCTGGGCCTTGATGATGACTTCGCGGTCGATGCCCATGGCAATGGCCTTGCGCACATTGAGGTCCGCCAGCGAGGGCCGCTTGAAGTTGAAGTCGAGATGCTGCCAGCTCAGCTGCGGCCCCTGGATGATCTCGATGCCCTCGATGCCCTGAACCTGGCTGGCCTGGCTGTAGGGGGTGGAGACGACCATGGTCACTTCGCCCGACTTGAGCTGGGTGATCAGGGTATTGGTATCGGGGATCATCTTGAAGATGATGGAGTCGAGGTAGGGCAGCTTGTCGCCGTTCTCGGCAGTCTTCCAGTAATTGTCGTTGCGCACGGTCTCGACATACTGGCCGCGCACGAATTCGTTGACCTTGAACGGGCCGGTGCCGACGGGGGTTTCGTTATAGGTCGAGGTATTGAGATCGGTGCCTTCGAGCAGGTGCTTGGGCATGATGCCGAAGGTGAACAAGGTCGCGGCAAAGGTCGGCAGGATGGTGCTGTAATTGACCACGACGGTGTAGTCGTCGGGGATGTCGATGCTCTCGACTTCGGCAGAGCCATCCTTGGACTCGGCGATGAAGGCGGGGTCCTTGACGGCTTCCCAGGTGTATTTCACGTCGGCCGCGGTGAAGGGCTCGCCGTCATGCCACTTGACGCCTTCGCGCAGCTTATAGGTGATCTGCATGGTCTTGCCGTCTTCGGCGACGACGATGCCGCCATTCTCGATGCTGGGCACTTCGGTGGCCAGCACGGGCACGTATTTGGCATCCTTGTCGGGGGCAATCAGGCCCTCGATCACGGCTGCCTGCGCATCGCCCAGGAAGCCGGTCGAATAGGGGTTCATAGTGTCGATCTCATAGGTGAGACCGACGATCAGCGTGCCGCCCGGGGCCTGGGCCCAAGCGGGGAAGGCGCGCATGGTGGTCAACGCGGCGGTACCGGCAAGCATGCCCTGAAGCGCTGCGCGGCGGGTCAGTTTGAATGTCATTGTCACGTCCTTCTGCCAGATGCCCCTGCGGGCGGTTGCCTCGGGCCGGTGGTGCCGGCCGTTCGTTCAGTAGCCGAGTGTCCGGTCGACGAGATGCGGCAGCTTTTCGCCGCGCTCGAAGCGCCGGATATTTTCCGCCATCTCCGCCACGGCGGTATGCGCATGGGTGGGCGCCGCGACATGGGGAGAGAGCAAAACCTTGGGATGGCTCCATAGCGGATCGTCGCTGGGCAGCGGCTCGGTGCGGAACACATCGAGCGCTGCCCCGCTGAGCTGGCCGCTGTCGAGCGCCTTGATGAGATCGGCGTCCACCACGTGGCCGCCACGGGCGCCATTGATGAAGAAGGCGCCGGGCGCCAGCGCCCCGAGCAGCGCGGCATCAACCACATTGGCGGTTTCACTGGTCAGCGGCAGCAGGTTGACCAGGATATCGGCGCCGCTGGCGGCCTGCTGCAGATTGGGTCGACCGGCAAAGCTGGTCGCGCCGTCGACCGCGCGGCCGGAACGGCTCCAGACGCGGGTCTGGAAGCCGAAGCGGACGAAGTGGCTGGCGACCTGCGCCCCCAGCGCGCCGGCGCCGAGCACGGTCACCACGCGTTCACGCGCCAGCTTTTCGGCCTGTGGTGCCCATTCGCGCTTGGCCTGCAGCTGGGCGTAAAGTCCCAGATTGCGGTGCCAGGACAGGGCATGGGCCAGCACCCAGTCCGACATGCCATCGGCCAGGCCATCATCGACGAGCCGCACGATGGGCAGGTGGTCCGGCACTTCGCCGCTGGCCAGCAGGTGTTCGATACCGGCATTGAGGCTGAGCACCAGTTCGAGCCCGGGCACGGAAGCGATCACGCCCGGCGTCGGCCGGCCCACGACGATATAGGGCACCGGCGCATCGCCCGGCTGGGGCTGCTGGGTGAACACCTCGTGACTCGGCAGTTCCTTGCGGAACAGCTCTGCCATGCCTTCTGGATTGCCGCGTGCGGCGATAAATATACGTTTCATGACAGCCAGCATGGTGTGTCGGCGCGGCGTCGTGCAATGCCCGAAAAAATCCGCTTTGCCCGGCACTCAACTCATGTGAAGGGCAAATTCGACAATTGCCTAAAAAATGCCCGCAACTGCTGATTTTCTCAGCAATTGCGGGCCTGATGGACGGCTACAGATAGGTTTTCGCAGGCCGGAAGTAGTTGCTGATCTATTCGCTCAAGTTAAGCTCCGCTGCACGGATGCAGGCCACCTGATGGCGATTTCCGACCGTTTCGAGCGGCGGGATCACCTCGGCGCAGGCCGCGATGGCGAAGGGGCAACGGGTGCGGAAGACGCAGCCCGAGGGCGGGTTGATCGGGCTGGGCAGATCGCCCTTGAGCGTGATGCGCTGCCGGCGCGCCCGCGGATCGGGCACCGGCGCCGCGTCGAGCAAAGCGCGGGTATAGGGATGGCGCGGATTGGCATAGAGATCGGCTGCTGTCGCGGTCTCCATGATCTTGCCCAGATACATTACCACGACGCGGTCGCAGAGAAATTCGATGACCGAGAGATCATGGCCGATGAACAGCAGCGACAGACCCAGTTCCTGCCGCAGATCCTGCAGCAGGTTGATGATCTGGGCCTGGATCGACACGTCGAGCGCGGAAACCGGTTCGTCGGCAACGACGAATTGCGGATTGACGGCCAGCGCGCGAGCGATACCGATGCGCTGTCTTTGCCCCCCGGAAAACTCATGCGGGAAGCGCGCAGCGGCCGAGCGCGGCAGCCCGACCTTTTCCAGCAGGTCGCCGACACGATCGGCGCGGTCCGCACGGTTGCCGATATGGTGCAGCAGCAGGGCCTCGCCGACGATCTGGCCGACGCTCATGCGCGGGTTGAGGCTGGCATAGGGGTCCTGGAAGATGATTTGCATCTGGCTGCGCAGCGCCTTGAGCTGCGGCGCGGCCAGGCCGACAAGTTCGGTGCCGTCAAACTGCACCGAGCCATGGGTTGGCTGGACCAGCCGCAGCACGGCGCGACCCAGCGTGGTCTTGCCAGAGCCGGACTCCCCGACCAGGCCCAGCACTTCGCCACGGCCTACCTCGAAGGAGACGCCATCGACGGCCTTGATGGTGACACCCGGCTTGAACAGCGTCTTGCCGATCGGGAAATGCACCTTGAGGTCGGTGACATTGAGGAGCGGCTCAGCCATCGAGTTCACTCCAGCGGATGCAGCGGGTGCCATGGCCCGCGCCGATATCGATCATGGGCGGCACGGCGGCGCGGCAGGCGTCGATGGCCCAGGCGCAGCGCGGGTTGAAGTCGCAACCTGCTGGCGGGTGGCGCGGATCCACCACGCTGCCCGGAATGGCCTGCAGCCTTGCCACAGTCCCGGCGGCGCGGGCCGCGCGATCGACCTTGGGCATGCTGGCGAGCAGGCCGCGCGTATAGGGGTGGCTGGGGCGGTCGAACAGGTCTTCAACCGTCGCCGTCTCGACGATGCGGCCGCCATACATCACGGCGACCTTGTCGGCGATCTCGGCGACAACGCCCAGATTATGGGTGATGAACAATATCCCCATGCCGATTTCGCGCTGCAGCTTGCGCATCAGCTCAAGGATCTGCAGTTGCACGGTGACGTCGAGCGCGGTGGTCGGCTCGTCGGCGATCAGCAGCGCCGGATTGCAGGCCAGCGCCATGGCGATCATGACGCGCTGGCGCATGCCGCCGCTCATCTGGTGCGGATAGATCTCGGCGCGACGCGCCGGCTCGGGGATTTCCACCAGAGCCAGCATGTCCACCGCGCGCTGCCAGGCCTGCTTGTGCGACAAGCCCTGATGCAGCAGCGCCACTTCGGCGATCTGCGCCCCGACCTTCTGGGTCGGGTTGAGGCTAGTCATCGGCTCCTGGAAGATCATGGCAATTTCATTGCCGCGCACCTTGCGCATGGCCGTTTCGGGCTCATGCACCAGATCGCGCACCTGGCCGTCGCGGCCGCGGAATAGCACCGCCCCGCCGGTTATGCCGCCAATGGCCTTGGGGATCAGCCGCATGACCGAAAGGCTGGTGACCGATTTGCCTGAGCCGCTCTCGCCCACCACGGCGACGGTCTGGCCGGCCTCGACGGTGAGGTCCACACCCTTTACGGCACGGACCACACCGCTTTCGGTGCGGAACTCGGTGACCAGATCGCGGATGTCGAGCAGCGGCGCGGAAAGGGCCGCCATCAGGTCAACTGCCCCGCGCGCGCCATCTCATCGCCGATCCAGGCCAGCGACACGTGGCCATAGCTGAGCAGGGCATCGTGGAAGCTGCGCGTATCGCCCTTCCAGCGTTGACGCAGCGCCTTGATGCCCTCGACGCCGAGCCAATACATCAGCCGCGAGCCCGGCAGCATGGAATTGCGCACCACTTCGCCCTCGACGCGCGCCGGGGCAAAACCGGCCTCGCGATAGAAATCCATCGCCTGCTCCAAGCTCCAGTCGCCCAGATGCAGTTTGATATCCACCAGTACGCTGGCCGCATTGCGCCGCTCATATTGCTTGAGCAGCAGGATCTCGGCCGGGGTGTAGAACCCGGGCGCTTCCATCAGCAGATCCTCGACATAGCAGGCCCAGCCTTCGATCAGCGTGCCGGCGCCCAAAAAGGCCAGGCCCAGGGCGCAGTCGGTGCCGGCCAGCCGGGCCAGCCGCGACTGGGCCGCCCGGGCGCGGGTATTCTGCGTGTGGTGGCCGATGCTGCCGTGATGCACCGAATGGATGGTCTTGACCGTGGCGGTATTGTTGGCGCGCAGAAAGGCGGCGTCATCGTCGCCGGGCGGCGTGACCCAGTAGACGCTGCCGGCCCCGGCATTGAGCGCCGGCGGCGAGCGGTAGAACAGGAAGTAGAGCGGCTGGCTGATCTTGCGAAAGCAGGGGGCCATCCAGCGATAGTCCAGGTCATATTCCTGTGCCGGGGTGACCAGCGCTGCGCCCTGGGCCACCGCCTGCACATCCCAGTCGAGATAGGAGTCGAAGGCGGCTTCCGGATCGGCGGGGTGGGTGTCGGCAAGCTCGGCGATGATCTGGGTCCAGCTCTTGTCCGGATCGATCGCCTCGGCCATCGCCACCAGCTCGTCGCCCATGCGGGCATAGGCGGCCTCGGCCTGGGCCACCGCTTCGCGCGGGCTCATGGGCAGGCCATGGATCTGGGCCATCAATTGCGTCAGATAGGCCTCGCCACAGGCCGGATCCGCATCGGGCAGATCGTCGAGCGCGGCGGCAAAGGTGTCAAAGGCATTGGCCGCCCGGCGGGCAGGCCCGGCCCAGTCATCGACGAATTCCTCATGCAGGCCGATATCGGTGCGCAGGAAGCCGGCCATGGCCACAGCTTCCTTCTGCGCGCGCGTCGCCCAGCCCTTGGGCACAGCCACGTCGTTCAGACGCGCGACGGCGTCGCCCAAAAACGCTGCCATGCCATCGAGCCGCGCGATCAGCCCGTCATGCCGCACCGGCATGGATTGCGGCAGCAGCAGCGAAATGATCGAAAACGCCGCCTCGCCCGAATACCAGGCGGGGTTGTGCAGGCGCGGCCGCGTCTGCGCTGCCGTCTTCTGCATGCCCAGTTCGGCCAGCATCAGGCGGCGATCGAGCCGATCACCCAAGCTGGCCGGCTCGTCGCTATCGACCAGCCGCGCCTGCAGCCGGGAAATGCCGGCCAGCTCTTGCGCCAGCGTATCGGCGCCGGCCGGTGGCAGCATGGCGTCAAACTGCTTGGAACCCATGAAGGTGGCGTCGACCGGATGGAAGCGCCAGTAGTGACTCAGAAATTCCTCAACAATTCCAGAATCATAGACCGTCATGCGCGGATGCCCGGCAGGTCGACCCAGCGCCGTTCGAAATGCGCCTGGATGATCGCATCGACGATTTCCTGGCTCTTGGCGCCGTCGTAGAAGGTGCATTCCTGCGGCCGGTCCTCGAGGATTTCGTCAACGAAATGGCGCACCAGGTTGCGGTAATAGAGCTCGGGCCAGGGGGTGTTGAGCGTGGTGCCGGGTGGCAGGGCATCGGCCCCGACCTCATAGGGAATGAACTCGACGGCCTCGGCCTTGGCGATCTTGAGCGTTTCCGCCGTGCCGAATTCCGAGATCAGCCGTGCGACCGCAGCTCCCTTGGAGCCATAGACGCGGATTTCGACGCCGGGATAATTGCCGACCGCGACATAGGACGTCTGCAGGAGCCCCTGCGCGCCGCTCTGATACTCGACCAGGGCCACGGCCCCGTCTTCGACCTTGATCTTTTGCAGGCCGACTTCGCCGCGCACGATGCGCTCGGGGATGAAGTTCTTCATGGTCGAGGCAACCGAGCCGAAGTCACCGCCCAGCCAGCGCATCAGGTCGATCAGGTGGCTGCCATAGCCAACAATGGAGGCGGGGATCAGGCTGTTGCGATCGACGCCCGGCGTGATCTGGCGCAAGGGCTCCTGCGGATCGAGCCACTGGCTGTTCTGCTCGAAGCCATGGATATGGAACACCTCGCCCAGCGTGCCGTCATCGATCCATTTCTTGATCTGGCGAATGGCCGGCGAATAGCGGAAGGTGAAGCCCAGCTTGGTGCGCACGCCCATGGCATCGGCCCGGGCGGCGGCATCGAAGGCCGGCGCGGCTTCAGTATGGAGCGGCTTTTCGCTCAGCACATGCTTGCCCGCCGCGATGGCCAGCAGGCTCAGCGGCAGGTGGGTATGGGTGGGCGTGCAGACATCGACCATCTGCACGTCGGGGTCGGCGATCAGCTTTTCGGGGTCGGTATAGACCTTTTTGACCCCGTATTTCTCGCCCATGGCCTTGGCGCGGTCGGGATCGAGGTCGCAGATCGCCATCAGCTCGACGCGTTCATGGGCCTTGTAGCCGGGGAGATGGGCCTTGTCGGCCCAGGTATGGGCGCCGATCAGGCCGACGCCGAGTTTGCTCTGGGTGGTCGAAGCACTCATGGCAGGGTCTTTCCGATTTCGGCGGCATAGGCTGCCAGTTCATCAAAATTGTGGAAGCCGAGCGCGCGCTTGCCGTCCTCGATCTCGTAGATCATGGAGACCATCTTCTCGTTGAGCCGCGTATCGGCCCCCGCCTGCTTGCCGAATTCGATCAGCTTGCCGGCAAAGGCGCGCGTCTCGGAGGCCCGCTTGCGGTAGACGATGTCCCACCAGATGCCGGAGCCCTTCTTCTTGAAGTTGTGGGTCGGCTTGTTGTCCTGGTCCTTCTTGAGCAGCCAGATGGCGTGGTCGATATTGGCCAGCAGTTTCTTGGTGTCGTCGGCCGTCTTGACGCGATAATTGGCCGGATCGAAAAAGTCGAAAGCCTGGATGTCGATGCCATTGGCGTCGGCGATCTCGAGGGCTTCCTTGACCACGGCGCCGGCGGTGCGCGCATATTTCTCTACGCCCAGCGTGTCGCGGATCTTGGCATCGGCCAGAGCCGAGAACACCACCTGGGCGGAATAGACTTCCTTGGCCCAGATCTGGCCCCAGATGCGATCGGAATACTGCACTTCGGTCAGCGCCGAGAGGGCGTCGCCGATCTCCTTGAGCCGCGGCGTCATCTCGCCGCTGAGTTCGCCGAGCTGGATCGGGCCTTCATGCACGAATTCGATATAGCCCGGATCGACCAGGGCGCCGCCATAATTGGGGATCGAGCCCATGATGATGCGGTCGCCCGGCAGGCCGGCTTCGTTGAGGGTCTTGACCATATCGGGCTCGTTGAAGCCGTTCTGATAGGACACGACGACGCTGTCTGCCGTCAGCAGCGGAATGATCTGCTTGAGCGCTTCGATTGTGTGCTGGCTCTTGGTGGCGATCAGCACGACGCCGAGATCACCCGCAAGCTGGTCCGGCATTGCTGCCTTGACCTTGACATTGAGGTCGCCGCGCACGCCATCGATGGTCATGCCGTTTGCGTTGAGCGCGTCGACATGTTCGGCCCAGCGATCGACCAGGGTCACGTCATGGCCGGCCTTGGTCATATAGGCGCCGGCCAGGCCGCCAATGGCGCCCGACCCGATGATGGTGAACTTCATGCGGGGGCCTTCTCACTGACGGTTTGCGGAAACATTTCAAGGCTCTGCGGGCTGTTGGCATTGCTGTAGAGCGCATCGAGGAAGCTGGGCCACTGGTCCTTGGTGACGCGCTCGCGCACGCGGCGGACGCTTTCATTGCCGGCCCAGTAGGAGGAGATGAACGGCCCGCGGAAGGGATGGGCGGCCATGCGCAGGCGACCCTGCACCCAGGCCTCCTGGCCCATGGCGGTGTCGCGCAGATAATTGGCCACGTCTTCGCGCGGCACGCCCTCGACCATCAGCATCCAGGCCGCGCTGGTCTGGGCCGCCGAGCGCACCCGGCGCAGTTCGACATGGATCTGATCGTCATCGTCCTCGATGAAATCGATCAGATGGGCGCCCTGGTCGCCAATGCCCTCCTGCACGCAGCCGGTAATGGCGTCCGTGGTGATCAACAGGGCATCGGCCGGCGCGCGGCCGTCATCGACTGCCTGCTTGGTGGAGAGCAATTGTGTGGAGTGGCCGGGATAGACCTCGTGGCAGACCAGATGCTTGAGCGCGGCGCGGGTAAAGCTCAGATCATAATTGAGATCCATCTTGCCCTGCTCGAAGGAGCAGCGGGCGGTGTAGAACATGCCGCGCACCGGATTGAGCACCATGTCGTAGTCGCCGGTATCAAAGATCAGCTTGTCGGTGCGCGCCTTGGCATCGGCCATCAGCTCGCGGAACACCGTTTCGATTCTCTCGGTCGGCACGGCACGCGCCTCTTCCCAGGCGGTGACGCGTTCGCCCAGCGAGCCATTGACGAAGCCGGACTTGGCCAGCAGCGCATCGACCCGGGCCCGGGCATCCTCGATCAGCGCCGCATCTTCGCGGCCGGCCGGGGCACCGACGAGGTCGGTGACCTTCTCCTCAAAGGAGGGGCTGGCGCCGCTGAGCATCTTGACGGCGACGCGCAGCGATTTGAGCATGCCTTCAAGGAATACCCGGCGTGGCCCGGCTGGCAGCGCGTCGGTCGCGGTCGCGAGGCGGGCCAGATCGGCCTTGATCGCTTCGGCATCGGCATAGCGGGCTGGTTCGACCATGCCAGCGCCCAGAAAAATGGGCACGAGGCCCTCGCCGCCGAGCAGGCTGCCCTCGGCCGGCTGGCGGCGCGCCATGGCGTCAATGCCCAGGGTGACGGCAGTCAGTTGCTTGCCGATTTCAAACGAATTCATAACAGCCTCGACAATGGCAACGGGGAAGGGATCAGTGCTCGAACAGGCCGTCCGGGGTCTTGAAGGATTTGAACTCCATCGCGTTGCCGGCCGGATCCTTGAGGAAAAAGGTGCCCTGCTCGCCCGGCTCGCCGGCAAAGCGGATCTTGGGCTCCATGACAAACGGCCACTTGGCGGCCCGCAGCCGCTCGATCAGGGCGTTCCAGGTGTCCCAGGGCAGCACGGCGCCGAAGTGGTGCAGCGGCACCATGTCATTGCCAACCTTGGAGGTGGCGGTCGACTTGGGGTCAGTGTTGAGATGGGCGGAAATCTGATGACCGAAGAAATCGAAATCGATCCAGTTTTCGGCCTCGCGACCCACCTTGCAGCCGATGACTTCACCGTAAAAATGACGGGCCGCTTCCTTGTCGTCGATTGCGAATGCCATATGGAACGGGATCATGCGGGGGGCCCTTTTGCGAAGCCAACGGGAAACGGACCGCGACGGGGCGCGGTTGCTGGCCAAAAAGCTATCCTCTTGGCGAACGCTCGCAAGCCGCATAAAGATTGCGCTTCCATGACTTGAAAGAATGCTCGTATGCGCGGACGCCTGCTTCCATCGCTCAACGCCATCCGCACTTTCGAGGCCGTGGCGCGCTATAACAGCTTTACCCGGGCCGCCGAGGAGCTGAACGTGACGCAGAGCGCGGCCAGCCGGCTGGTGCGCAGCCTTGAAGAATACCTGCAGGTGCCGCTGTTTACCCGGCAGAGCCGGCGTATCGAGCTGACCGACCAGGGGCGCTTCTACAATGCCCTGGTGCGCGAATCGCTCGATCTGATCGAGGCGGGAACGGTTGAGTTGATCTCATCCAAGGAGGGCAAGGGCACGCTGTCGATCGGCATGCTGCCCACCTTTGGCACGCGCTGGCTGCTGCCCCGCCTGCCCTCTTTCCAGCAAGCGCATCCGGAAATCGCGCTCAACATCATTTCGAGCGATGGCGAGCTCGATTTCACCAAGGAGCGCATCGATGTCGCCATCCGCTTCGGCCATGGCAACTGGCCGGACGCCATTGTCGATCCGCTGATGGGCGAGGAGATCATCGTGGTCTGCTGCCCCAGCCTGATGGAAGGCGAGCATCCGATCACCGATTATGACTCGCTGCGCTATCACCGGCTGATCCGCCATTCGACGCGACCCAATAGCTGGGAGCACTGGTTCCGCTCCGTCGGCGCCCATCGCGAGGACCAGCAATGGGGCCCCTCGCTGGAGCATTTCTTCATGATCATCCAGGCGGCCATTGCCGGCCTGGGCGTGGCGCTTCTGCCCAGTTTCCTCGTCGAGGACGACATCAGGGCGGGTAATCTGGTGACCCCGTTCAACGACCGCATTGCCGGGCCCGGCGCCTATTATCTGGTGACCTCCGCCGCCAAGAGCGAACTGCCGCGGGTCAAGATCTTCCGCAGCTGGCTGCTGAGCCAGCTGGCCTAGACGTCACCCCACCTCGAAGCCAGGCGGCGGGGCATGCTGTCGGGATTGGCGGCGCCCTCGGGGATGACTTGCGGGACGTCGCAATGCGCGACGATCTGGCGGGCCGTGGCCGGCGCCTATTGGGCGCAGTCCGTCTGCGCCCCTGCCTGCTGACGCTGCTCGAGGCAGGCGCATTGCGCCGCATAGACCGCGGCTTCCTCTTCCGTCAGCTTGTTGCCATTCAGCAGCAGTTCAAGCTGGGCGTGGCAGAGCACGGCGTCGGGCGCGGCGCCGCTGGCGGCGGGGCCCGGTGACGGCCCGTCTGCACGGCATCGAAACGGCAGGAAAGTGCTGGCGGCACCGGCATTCATCATGGCGATGGTCAGGGCATTGGCGATCTCAAGCTCCTGGCTCGACTGGGCGCAAACGCCGGGCGGCGCGGTGCAGGCGCTGGCGATGAAGTTCTCGTTCTGCGCGATGAAGTCGTAGTTGAGATTGTCGGTGCCGAAAAAGTCGAGCGCCTTGTCCCAGCTCTGCCGGTAGATCTCGCACTTTTCGACCTGCCAGGCGCTCGGTTCCTGGCTCTGCGCCAGGCTGGCGGCCGGGAAGAAGCTGATGCAGGCCAGCAGGAGGGCGGCGATGATGCTGCGCATGTGCTCGATACTCGTCACGGGTTGGAAGGGTTGCGGCGATGAACCGCCCGCATTCGGCAAAGGCGCGGGCCCCTCGGCTACTCCGTATCGGGCGCCGTCCAGCCGGCCGCTTCATCGATCCAGGTCTGCTCGGTCTGCTTGTCGAAAATGCACAGCATGGTGCCGCTGGCGCCGTTCATATGGGGCTG
The DNA here is from genome assembly GCF_014926585.1 of Devosia beringensis. Classification (NCBI taxonomy): domain Bacteria; kingdom Pseudomonadati; phylum Pseudomonadota; class Alphaproteobacteria; order Hyphomicrobiales; family Devosiaceae; genus Devosia; species Devosia beringensis. The sequence continues at coordinate 1,363,357 of NZ_CP045422.1, forward strand.
CGAATAGATGCCGCTGACCAGGGCAGCGACCTTGTTGAGGCTGTCATCAAAGCCCACCAGCGCCGAGACCTTTGGGTCATCAAGCCCGCTGGCCGCGGCACAGGCCTCGGTCACCGTGCTGTTGAAGGCCGCCCAGGCATCATCGGAGGAGGCCTGGGCCGCGGTGGTTGCCACGAGGAGGCAAAGACTGGTCACGAACAAACGCATGGAAATTCCTTCAGCTGAAAAGCGGGCTGCCACGGTCTTGCCGGCGCCCCGGCCCGGCTTTAGCGCAGGAATGGGGCAAGAGATCGGCGCGGGAGCGGCGCGGGAGCGGCGCGTCAGCGCTGGGTCAGAACACCAGGTGCAGGACAAAGCGATAGGCGATGGAGCCCTGCCACCACATCGGGAAGTTGGTGCCCCATTTGTTGTTGTAGAGGTTAATGCGCACACCCTGCGAGAGATCGGGTGGCTCCGGCTGGAACGGCATGAAGGGAGCGCCGGCTGGCGCCATGAGCGCCGCGTCGAGCAGGTCCATGGTGACCCGCGCCTGCGGCGTGGCAAACCGCAGGGTGGTGCCGGCCTGCAACTGGCCACCGCCGTGGCGGACGATATCGCCCGGCGCGTGCCAGAGCCCCAGCTTCTCGATGGCCCAGTATTGGGCATGATCGGGTGTCAACTGCAGGAAGCCGGCTTCCGGCATCCGGTTGGCCGGCTTGTCATGCAGGACCAGGGTGATTTCGACCGTGCTGGCGTCGATACCGCGCAGGATTAGTTCATGGGCGGGCGGCGCCCCCAGCAACTGGTGCGCCTGCTCCGGCATGGTGCCGAAAGCGGCGGTCTCGTCCCTGCCGACGCCGTTGGCCGCTGGCGCAAACACCGCTGATTGCGCCGTTTTGGCATCCGCCAGGCCGGGCTTGTCGTGGTCGAGAATGGCCCATTCGATGCGGTGCTGCAGATAGGAATCGAGATGGGTCTGCAGTGTGGCCCAATCATAGCTTTCATGCCGATAGCCCAAGAGACTGCCGTCGTGACCCAGCAGCGTCCGGCCGTCCGGGGCGGTCAGGCTCGCGATGTCGCCGGTGTCGGCGTTGATCGCGGCAGACCAGCCATTACTGCTGATTGTTGCACCGGCAGTGCCCTCGGCGCGGGCCGGTACGGCCGTCTCGGCCAGCACCGCCGCTGCGGCCGCCCTGTCGTCCGGGTCGAGTTCCTCGACTGCCGCATCGAGATAGGCGCGCTGTTCCGCCCAGCTCGCTTCGGCATAGGCGAAGCGATAATCGGTGGCGCGGACGCGCTCGAAATCGTCGCGATCCCAGGCCGTGTCGTCGCGCAGATAGGTCTTGATGTCGACGCCCCAGGTATGCTCGGCGACCATGGTCAGGCCCCGGCCAAAGGCGCGGCGTTGCGGCGTCAGGTCGGGCACGAAGCGGTCATAGAGTCGCGACAGGGCGCGGAATCGGGCCAGCTTGTGCGGATCGCTGGCGGCGCCATGGATCCAGCTGTCGCCGATCTCGCGGTCCACGACGGGAAAGCTTTCCCGGCGGGCCCACATCGCAGCGCCAAAGGCATCCAAGGTCGAGGCCCGGATGGTGGCGTCGGGATGTTCATGGGCCAGATGGCGCCGCGCCTCGATGGTCTGGCCGACGCTTTGCGGGCCGATATTGTCATTGGTATGGGCAAAGCTGAGCCCGATATCGCCGCCGGCGGGAAAGTCGGTGGCGCCATAGGAGCCCTGATATATGACGACGATCTCCTCCCCGCCGGGCGCCTGCCAGCGAAAGACCGGCGGCACGTCGGGCACCGGGCTGGCCGTGTTCACGCCCAGGTGGAGGAATTTGAGCCCGGCCTCGGCCATGAGCGGCACCATGCCCAGGCTGTGGCCGGGGACATCCGTCATCTTGGCGGCGATGGTCTGCCGCCCGAAGCGCTGGTCAAGCTCCTGGGCGTAGGACAGGCCAGCGCGAAACAGCGCCGGCGTCATGAGCTCGGTATGGGTAGTGAACGGCAGGCCGTGCCAGACGATGAGGCCGCGTTCGATGGCGCGCTCCAGCCGCCTGACCCCGGCGCTGTCGGCCGCATTGAGATGGTCCCAGATCAGCCAGGCGCCGGTAGTCCAGACAAAGGCCGGCTCGTCGGGATTCTCGTTGAAGAAGTGCTCGCCTGTGGCGATGGCCTGGGGAATGAACTGGTCATGATATTGCCGCCGCACGCGGGCGGCGTGGTCGGTGAAGCCTATATCGAGATGGGTCTTGAAGACGAGGTGGATGGTCTTGTCGGTCATGGGATGATCACAGGCAGCCAGGGGCCGGTCGGAGTTCGGGGTTACCGGGTGCCGCCATCATAAGCGATGCGGAAGCAGGTATTGCTGGTGGCGCTGTCGGGACTGAGGGCCATGCGGGCAGCGATGCGATAGCGGTAGCAATAGCTGACATGGCACAGGAAGGAACCGCCCTTGAGCACCTTGTCGGCATGGGCTAGCGCCTGTTCATTGCGGGCTTTCGCCGTCCGGGCATTGGAGCGGATGCGATAGGGGTCGCGCGTCCATTCCCAGACATTGCCGGCCATGTTGTAAAAGCCCAGGGCATTGGGCGCGAAACTGCGGGCCGGCGCGGTGCGCAGGAAGCCGTCGGTCTCCAGGTTGTGCTGGGGGAACTGGCCCTGCCAGATATTGCAGAAAATGGCCGCATCGGTGGGTTCGGCATCGCCCCAGGGGAAACGCTGGCGCTGGCTGCCGCCGCGCGCGGCATGCTCCCATTCGGCCTCGCTGGGCAGGCGACCGCCGACCCAGTCGGAAAAGGCATTTGCATCGGCCCAGGACACCTGCACGACGGGGTGATCCAGGCGATCGGCAATGGCGGAACCCGGGCCCTCGGGCTGGTTCCAGCAGGCGCCTTCGACCCGGTGCCACCACGGCAGGGCCGAACCCGCCAGCTGCGCGCTGCGCAGGCGGTCGGGTGTGTTGAAGAAGACCGCTGACCAGCCAAAGCGCTCGGCCTCGGTGACATAGCCGGTGGCAGCGACGAATTGGGCAAAGCGCGCATTGGTCACGGTGGTGGCTTCGAGCGCAAAATCGGCCAGTGTGACGGCGCGCTCGGGGCCCTCCCCGTCCAGCGGCAGCACAGGCGCATTGGTGCCGACATGGCTCTTGCCACCGCGCAGGGCGATGGCGTCCTGCGGTGCGCCGCGCACGCCGCCGCTGCTCTGTTCTGCCGGCGCGGTTGGGGCCGCCTGCCGGCTGGGGGCGCAGCAATTGCAGGTCATGGATGGCCCCTTTCTCTTGGGCGTGTCAGCGGTTTTGGTGTGCGGTCAGTGGATCGGCTTGCCGGCCGCGTCAAAACGGTAGAGACGATCGGGCTGTGGCGACACCCGGAGCATGGCGCCGCTCCTGCTGGCCGATGCGCCATCCATGCGCACCACGATCGGCTCGGCCTCGCCCATATCCAGATAGACATAGGAATCGGCGCCGAGATTTTCGGTGTGGATGACCTTGCCTTCCCAGATGCCGTCGGGGGTCACCGTCAGGTGCTCGCCGCGAATGCCCAGCGTCGTGCAGCCGTGTGCCTCTGCCCGCTCCGCGGTCAGGAAATTCATCTTGGGCGAGCCGATGAAGCCGGCGACAAAAAGGCTCGCGGGCGTTTCATAGAGCTCCATGGGCGTGCCGACCTGTTCGACAAGGCCATCGCGCAGCACGCAGATGCGGTCGGCCAGCGTCATGGCCTCGACCTGGTCATGGGTCACATAGACCATGGTGACGGCGTCCATCTCCTCGTGCAGCCGGGCAATCTCGATGCGGGTGGCGACGCGCAGCGCGGCATCGAGATTGGACAGTGGCTCGTCAAACAGGAAGACCTTGGGATCGCGGGTAATGGCCCGGCCGATGGCGACGCGCTGGCGCTGGCCACCGGAGAGTTGCTTGGGCAGGCGGTCGAGATAGGGCCGCAGCTGCAGCATGTCGGCCGCCTTTTCCACGCGCCGCCTGATGTCCTGCTTGTCGTGTCCCCGTTCCAGCGTCAGGCCGAAGGCCATGTTGTCGAACACGCTCATATGCGGATAAAGCGCATAGGACTGGAACACCATGGCGATGCCCCGTTTGGCGGGCGCCAGGGCATTGACGCGTCTGCCGTCAAAGATCATGTCGCCGGAGGTAATATCCTCCAGCCCCGAGATCAGGCGCAGCAGCGTGGACTTGCCGCAACCGGAGGGGCCGACAAAGACCATGAACTCGCCCTTTTTGATCTCGAGGTCGATGCCCTTGATGACCTCGACGGCGCCAAAGGACTTTCGCAGATTTTTCAGTTCGATCGACGCCATGTGTGTCTCCTCAGGATAGGGCCGCCAGGCCAAGACGATCGAACAGCTCCACCGGCGCGCCATAGTGGGCGAGCGTGTCGCGCATCAGGCAACGCATGCGATGGGCCTGCTCGGGCGCGCTGACCACAAGATTGTCGGTCTGGCCGGGATCGACGGCCCGGTTGAACAGCAGCGGCTCGCTGTCGAGCGGGCGCCGGTCGGCCGGGCTGTCGACGGTGAAGGGGATCTTCCATTGCGGCAGGTCGACACCGGGCATGAAGTAACCCTGCTCAACCGGCTTGTCGGGGGCGACAATGGTGGTCGGCACCATGGAGGAATAGGCATAGACCGGCTTGCTGCGGTCGGGTGGCTGGATCAGCGTCCAGCTGCCATCGGTACAGCAGAGGCCATTGCCGAAGATGCCATACAGCACGGCGTCGCGCCCCTTGCTGTCGGGACTGGCCATCAACGGCAGCACCGAGCCCGAATGCGTGCCGGGGGGCAGCGCGATGCCGGCGGCGTCCAGCACGGTGCCGAAGATATCGAGCGTGCTGGTCAGTTCGGTTACCGCGCGGCCATCGGCCTTGTGGCGCGGGTCCCAGACCAGCAGCGGAATATTGGCATGGCTGTCGAAATGCGGGAACTGCTTGCCGAAGCCATGCCGTTCGCCCAGATCATGGCCGTGATCGGTGGTGACGATGACCATGGTGTCGTCCCAGAGCGCCAGGTCATCGAGGGTCTGCATGAAGGTGCCGAACCAGTGGTCGGTCATGGTGATCTTGCCGCCATACTGGGAGCGGATATAGGCGAGTTCCTCCTTGGAGCTGCCCGACAGGAATTCGTCCTGGCGCGCCGCATCCTGATAGGGCGGCCAGAGCGTATACTTGTCGCGATCGCCGCCCTTGCCATACATCGAGGCATAGGGTTCGGGCACGTCGAAGGGCTCGTGCACGTCAAAGCACTCGACCTGCAGGAAGAAGGGATTGTCCTGCTTGGGCGCCTTGAGCCAGTCGCAGGCGCCGTTCATCACCTTGGCCGAAAAGTAGTCGGTCTCGTCCCTGAACTGGGCGATGTTGGAATAGTAGCGATGGCCATAACCGGGGCGCCACTTTTCAATATTGTGTACCCACTGGGGCAGGTCGGCCTGCGGCAGCAGCGGCTTCCAGAAGTCGAGCTCATGGCCGCGCACCAGTTCGGCGCTCTGGAAACCCTGGATATAGCCGTTCGCGGACTCTTCCCAGTAATGGTAGTGATCGGTCACCATGGCGGTCGAGTAGCCGGTCTGTTCGAGCAGCTTGGGCAGGCGCAGATCAAACGGCTCCAGCGGCCCCCAGGGGCGCCATTGCAGGTTCATCGTGCCGGAGAAAATTTCCCTTCGGGCGGGCATGCAGGGCAGGCTGCCGGTGAAGTGATTGTCGAAGCGCCAGGCGCCGCGATCAACGAAGGCCTGCAGGTTGGGGGTCGCAAATTCCGTGCCGCCATAGGGCGAGAGGGCATTGCGGTTGACGCTGTCGATGAGCACGAGAATGATGTTCATGAATAAGATGCCAGTGCGAATATCAGGGTCAAGACGGCAGGGCGTTGGCCCCGCCATCACTAGGTTTTGACGGCACCCGCCGAGAGATCGGAAACCAGCTTGCGCTGCAGGAACATGAAGATAATGAGCGTGGGCAGGGTCGAAATGACCGAGGCCGCCATCACCAGGTTCCACTGCGTCGTGTACTCGCCGAAAAAACCGGCCAGACCGACCGGGACGGTCTTGTTCTCATCCGAGGTCATCAGCGTCAGCGCGAACAGGAACTCGTCCCAGGCCGACACGAAGGCATAGACGGAGACGGTCACGATACCCGGCCAGGCCACCGGCAGGATCACCCGGAAGATGATCTGCAGCGTGGTGGCGCCGTCAATGCGGGCGGCATCATCGAGGTCGCGCGGGATCGTGTCGAGATAGCCGAGCAGCATGTAGATGCAGAAGGGCAGGTTGACCGCGATATAGGAGATGATCAGCGCCAGCGGATTGTTGATCATGCCGAGCGAGAAGAAGGTCGCATAGAGCGGCGTGATCAGGATGACGAAGGGAAACAGCTGTGTCGCGATCACCATGATGAGCAGGGTCTGGCGGCCGACAAACCGCCGGTTGCGCGAAAAGCCATAGGCCGTGATCATGGCGATGGTGACAGCGACCACCGTGGCGATGGTGCAGACTACGAGGCTGTTGCGCAGATAGGTCGGGAAAGGCGAATCCTCGAGCAGGATGGCGTAGTTCTCGAGCGTGAAGGTGGTGACCAGCTGGAAGGTGCGGGTGAAGATGTCGGCTTCCGGGCGGAAGGAAATCAGCACCACCCAGATGAAGGGAAAGGCGAGGATCAGCAGCAGCCCGACGCCGAGCACGACGGTGACCAGATCGCGGATGGGATGGCTGTTGACGGAGTCCCTGGACATGGTGCGCCTCACTTTTCCCGAAAGATCACGAAGAAATAGACGAGGGCGAAGGCGAACATGATCAGGCTCATGACGACACCAACGGCGGCGCCGGCCCCCATGCGATAGTCGACGAAGGAGGTCGTATACATCTGCGTGGCCAGCACCTGGGTATAGTCGCCAGGCCCGCCACGGGTCGCCAGCCAGACATAGACGAAGTTGTTGAAGGTCCAGATCGTGGTCAGCAGCGTGATCACCGCCAGCACGGGCTTGAGAAGCGGCAGGACGATGCGGGTCTGGATCTGGAACTCATTGGCGCCATCGATGCGGGCGGCCTCGCGCAATTCGCTCGGGATAGACTGTAGCGCCGCCAGGATGGTGATCACGACGAAGGGCAGTTCGCGCCAGATGAGCATGGTTTCGATGGCGCCCCAGACAGTGGAGGTGCGGGCGAGGAAGGGAATGCCTTGGTCGATCAGGCCAAGGCCCATCAGTGCCTGGTTGACCACGCCATAGCGTGCATCGAGCAGCCATTTCCAGGCGGCGACGGCCACCACGGGCGGCGTCACCCAGGGCACCAGGATCAGCGAGCGGACGAGCCAGCCCAGTTTCCAGCGCGAGAACACGGTGGCATTGAGCAGCAGGGCCAGACCGAGCCCCAGCGCCAGGCGCAGCACGACCGTGATGATGGTCAGCCAGAGCGTGGTGTTGATCAGCGACTGGCCGGTCGAGGGATCGGTCAGGACCTCGGCAAAGTTGGCAAAGCCGACCCATTTGCCTTCGCGCCCCAGGTCGAACAGGCTCAGTTCCTGGAAGGCCAGGGCGATATTGTAAACGGCCGGGCCGGCAAAGAAGAAGGCCAGGATGAGCATGGCCGGCAGCACCAGCAGATAGGGCTCCAGCTTCTTGCCCAGGATCTGCGCCGGCTCTTCAGCCGGCGCGCTGGTGGGAAGGACGGTCATGGAAGCACGGTTCCTCTATTGGCTCAGGACTTGCCGCGCTCGAGCAGGGCTGCCAACTCGTCCAGCACGATCTGGCTGGCCTCTTCGGGCGAACGCTGGCCCGAAAAGACGGCGCCGAATTCGCGATTGATGAGACCCGTCATGCTCGAGACGGCGATAGGCGAGGATATGTAGCGCTCGAAGGTCCGGGCCTGCGGCAGCATGTCGACATAGCCCTGCTCGTTCTCGGGGAAGTCGAGGGCATCGAGCACCGATTCCTGCGCCGGATACTGGTTGTAGGTCTTGAAGGTTTCCGGGCTCAGCAGGTAGCGCATAAAGGCCCAGGCCTGCTCGGGATGCTTGCTATTGGGATTGATGCCCAGGGCGCGGCCGCCAAGATGGGAAATGCGCATCTCGCTGCCCGCCGGGATCATGCCGGTCTCGAGCGGCAGTTCGGACTGCCCCTGCGCCGCCCGGAAGGTCTGCGGCGGGAAGAAGGTAATGGCGCAGTCGCCCCGGCCAAGCCCGCCGATCAGTTCCGGATCGCCCCAGCTGTTGACGGTGATGAGGCTTTCCGGCGCCGTGCCGGCGGTAAAGAAGCCGTTGAAATAGGTCATGGCGGCAGCGATGTCCTCGGCGCTGGCGACAATCTCCCAGGTGCCGGGGGCGGTCTCGTCAATCAGGGTCGAGCCATTGGACCACAGGTAGTAGTTGACCAGGGTCCACATGCCGCTATCGGGCGCGCTGCCGGCCGGGAAGCACAGGCCGTACTGGCCATCGCCATTGCTCAGCGCCTGCGCGGCCGTCGCCAGTTCGTCCCAGGTATCGGGCAGCGTCACCCCTGCAGCCTCGAGCAGGTCGGGACGATAGGCCATGGCGAAGGTGTCGGCCGACCAGGGCATGCCATAGATCTTGCCGTCGAGGGTTGCCAGTTCGAGGGCGAGGAAATCGTCGGTGCCGGCGCCAGGCGCCTCAGCCTCGATCAGCGGACCCAGATCGAGCAGCAGGTTGGATTTCGCCAGGTCGCGGGTCCAGACAAAGGCCATGTGCTGGATGTCGGGCCCAGCGCCGGCGGGAATTTCGCGCGCCAGCTGGGCCAGCGTGTCGCCGCCCGCCATGGTTTCCATGCGCACCTGGATATCGGGGTGGGACGTGTTCCAGGCATCGATCGCGGCCTGCAGGCCAGCGGTTTCCGTCGGCGGATCGAACTGGCGGAAAATCAGGTTGACATGGTCCTGCGCCAGGACGGGCGCCGTCAAGGCGACAAGACCGGTCGCCATCAGCGCCGCGTGGCGCCAAAGTGCATGCTTCATTTCATTCCTCCTCATAGGCCCGGAAGCCCAAACAGAACTGCTGTGGCCGTTTGCGGCCGTTTATTGTTCGAGACCTGTCTGCGATATGCGCAATTCAGCACTTGGGGCATTCGTTCTGGACAGCCACCGCATGACTAAAGCGCCGTGCGTCAGCGCAGAACCACCGCAGCTCAGCACTCTGACGGGCATTCAGACACCGGGCCGGACTGGACGTCAAATGCAAAGGTATTATACGTTATGCGTGTTTTGCATGGGAGATTGGCGTGCGGGAACTGAGGCAATTTGTGGAAGTGGCCAGTCGACGATCGATCTCCGCCGCGGCCAAGCATCTCAATATCTCGCAGCCGGCGCTGTCGCGCGCCATCCAGAAGCTGGAGGACAGCTATGGGGCGCCGCTCTTTGTGCGCAATGGCGCCGGCGTGGCTCTCAGCCCCTATGGGTCAGCCCTCTATAGCCGGGCCGTGCGCATCCTGCCGGCGCTGGACGAAGCCCGCGAGGAGATCGAGCAGCTGCAGGGCCGCGCCAAGGCGGCCATCCGCATTGCCGCCGGCGATCTATGGGGCCTCGCCATCCTGCCCGATGTGGTGCGGGACTTTGCCATGACGCATCCGCAGGTGGTGGTACAGGTCGAAATTGCCGATGAGGGGACGCGGCTGGAAGGCCTGCGCAACGGCGTCTACGACCTGGTATTCGGGACCTTTTCGGCCCGCTATGGTCCCGTCGTGCAGGTAGAATTCCAGCCACTGGTGCGCCAGGCCACCTTCATCTATTGCGACCAGGACCATCCCCTGCGGCAGCGCGAACTGGTGGGCATCGAGGAACTGCTCGCCCGCCGCTGGATCAGCCCGGGCTATGAGGACGATGCCGGACCGGGCAGCCTGGGCCGCCTGTCGCGCGATTTTGCCGTGCGCGTCGACACAATGATGAATGCGCTGCTCTTGCTGCGCCACTCGCCGTTTCTGATGTCCGCCTCGAGCGGCTTCCAGATGCTGTTCCGCAGCTTCGGCATCGAGGCGCTCGATATCGAGGATCCCGGGCAGGCAGACGATTCCGGCGTGATCTACCCCGCCCGCTCGCTCGACCGCCCGGCGGTTCGCGACTTCCTGCAACTGGCCCGGCAAACCGTGACAAAACTGCCCCTGCCCACGATTGACTAGGATATCGGCGGATCGAAGGTGCGGCCCGTAGTTCAGGACATTGCGCGAGATTGGTGCACCCGGGGAAAGATCAGGCCCCATCGACACCAGGATCTGGGTCACTTCCGGCTTTGGAGCTCCTGAACGAATTCGGCCTCGGCAAAGCCCGAGGCACCTTGCACAACGATAGCGGCAGAACCCATTCCCGAGTGCGCTGGCGGCCTCCATTGCCCGAACTCCATCGATAGGTAGCTCTGCGGTTTCTGTGCGGCTGATCTCCTTATGGCCACCCCACTTCGTTTCCCAGAAGGACAGCTAAGGGAGTCGCGCCGCTCCGTTTTCCTGCCCTGGAAAAGCCACGATCTGATCGTTCGAAAAAACCTTCAATACCAGCAGTTTAATTGGCGCATGAGTTGCCGGTAAGTTGCCGGCAACTTACAATGAGTTGCAGTTTTCGGAAAGTACGGAAGTTCGTTTCCGTTTCCGCTTTAGTAAGCGAAAGACTTGGACCCTTGCCGAGAATTTTCCGAATGTCCTGCGAACGATGGGGAACACCATGTCTGCAGTGCACTATGCGATCCTGCGTGTCGAGCGCGTGAAGTCTAATGCTGATCTCGACGGCGCCACTCGGCATGGCCGGCGTGCCGATAGCAGCACCCATTTTGACCCTGAACGGTCAGCGTTCAATATGCATTGGGCTGCGGGACGGGTAACGGGCCCAGTCGATTGGGCCGAGGCCGTCCAGGCCACTTTCGACCGTTTCGGCGTAACCCCACGAAAGAACGCGCCACTGGCAGCGGACTTTCTTGTGGCAGCATCACCGGAGTACTTCAGCCCGCTCGACGACACCGGACATTTTAACATGGAGCGGGTGATCCCGTGGGCAGAAGCGGTGCTTGCCGCATTCCACGAGCGCTATCCCCGCATGGTGGCGGCGGCAAGGTTAGATCTTGATGAAGGTAGTCCGCACATGTCCATCTGCGTGGTTCCCATCTATACGAAGGTCACCAAACGCACGTCGAAGCACGCGGTTTCCTATCGGAAGGTATTCGGCGGCGAAACCATCAGTGCGGCACGGGACAACATGATTGGCCTGCAGGATTGGTTTGCCGAAAAGATGGCACCCCTTGGGTTGACCCGTGGTGTTCCGAAGCGTGTCACTGGCCGGAGCCACGAGAGCCATCAGGAATATGCTCGTCGCCACCGTGCATCCGACGAAGCCATGGAGAGGGCCAAAGCTGATGCTGAACTTTATGCCGCCCAGTTACAGGAGCGGGTTGCCGAGTTCGACATCCGGCTGGCCGCATTGCACGCTCAGGAGGCACTTCTAAAGACGAATCTACGCAAAGCTACACAGGTGCTCCTGGACGCGACCAAATCGCATGAGTGGATCAAGGCGGCGGTTTCGACTCTGGAGGCGTACGATCCACATGCTCCGGTGGTCGCGATCCTCCATGACAAGCAGGAGGTGTTCGATAAGCACCTGCAGCGTATTTCAAGGCTTAGCGCCGATCTGGATAATATCGAACCGCCCGCAAGCTCCACTGAACACCCCTAACTCCCTCTGCGGAAATCATGCCTCGCCTTTCTGAAATTGACGTGCACATCCTAGCTGCAGCGATTGGCGCGGCCGAACCCTGGCCTAACCCTGGCCTATTGATACGGGCGGACTTCGACGACGGTCCTACCTATTCCATTTCGCCGGCCGGACGAGCTAAGCTGGGTCAATGAGGCCAGCGAGGACAACCGTTCCATTTAGAAGAGCGCTCACGATCGAGGAGTTGATCGGCGGCCAGGTACTCCACGTCCAACTCGATCATTCCGCCGAAGTGGAGCTGGCAGAGGTGCAGCTAGAAATCCATGTCCAGATTACCGATATTGAGAATCTGACTAACCGCCCAGCCATACTTAAAGCTCGGTGACGCCGGATTACCGGAGCTGAACGACGTCCTCGATGCGCTGTGTAAGCATCTGGTTGACCTCAAAATACCCGTCCCACGCTTCCCGGCCTTGCGCGCGTTCCGCAGCCGCGAAGATGTCAAAGCCGTTTGCACGATCGAGGTTGTCTAGATGTTTAGTCCCGGACTTTGCTGGAGCGAATTTCGGGTGAAGCGTTCTGGCTAGGCCTCCCTGGTCTTGCAGATGAACTCGTAGGATGTGAGGCCCTTGAGTGTCCTGAGCCGACGAGCAAAATTATAGGCCGCGACGAAGCCGGTGAGGTGTCGTGGCAGCTGGTCGTGGCTCTCGTGGAGAAAGCGTTCGACATTGGCGTCCTTGATGGTGCGGTTCATTCGCTCGACCTGGCCGTTGGTCCAAGGGTGCTTGACCTTGGTGGTCCGGTGCTCGATGTCGTTCCTGGCGCAGGTCAGTTCGAAATCGTGTGCGCGGAAAAGTTTGTTCGCCATGCGTCATGACCCTGCCAGTGCCCCCATCGTGGTGATGCTCCGCAGCCTCAAGATGCATGGCATGGCGCAGGCTGTGAGCGAGCTGCTCGAACAGGGTCCACCTGCCTTCGATACCGCCGTGCCGACCTTGTCCCAGCTGCTCAACGCCGAGCTCGCAGAGTGGGAGTTCCGGTCCGCCGTAGCTAACGCAGGTTTCTCGATACGGCGCGCTTCCATTTGTTGCAGGATCTTGTCCCGCATGGCATCGCTTAGGCCGGTGCCGACCCCGCTGCGATTGACGAACTCACTCAGGAGAACCAGGCGGCGATCATCAACTCCGGCTTGGTGCCCACGGCAGGCGCGACCTATCTGGCGCACTTCGTTGGCTCCGGTGATGCGAGCAAGGTGCTGTTGGCTAACCCCGAAGAGTTGGCTGCGAACATTGTGCAGAAGTGTTCGGTCAACGCCAATCCCACGATGTTCAAGTCCGGCCTGACTGTCGCCAATCTGCAGGACTGGGCCAACCAGAAGATGGGCGGCGGCTCACCCATCCAGTCGGGCGGGATGACCGCGCAGCATAATAACGATCAGGATATCCAGCTGTGTGTCGACGCGCTGAACGCCGAAGCGACCGCCCGCCGCGAAAAAAGGTGAAGCAGCTATCGCCAAGGAACTGTCGGCAGCGCGGGCTATTGCCACGCGCGACGGCACTGTGCTCACAGAAGCCGAGACCGCCGCCATCCGTGAAGCGGCCTGGACGATGTTCTACTCGATGCACGCCGACGAAGCGCTGCGGGCCCAGCAGGAAGTCGCCTGCGAATCCCTGGCCCAAATTGTCGGACTTGATCAGCAGCGCAAGACGCTATTGGAAGTGATCAACATAGCCCAGGCAGCTGGCGACAATTCCAAGGTCGCCGAGCTGCCCACCCACCTCACCGGGATCAATGGGCAACCCGACATGCTCATCCCCAAGGCGCTCGAATTCGCTCGCGCGCTGGGCGACGAGAAATGGTGGTCACGATGCAAAAGGTGCAGTTGAACACGGCGATGGCTGGTCAGCAGTTCAGCTTGTTTGGCCTCAGCCCCAACCAGACAAAGGGCCTGATTGGCAGCATGACCGTGCAGATGTTTGAGACCGTCTACTGGCATCGCGGCCAACACTTTCAGAAACGCGCTGCGAATTCCGAGGTCAAAATCTGCCTCAATTTTGCCTGATTTCAGGCATGCGAATTTATATAGCGCTGTCAGCAAGTTAGCGATGTGGTAAGTTCCCGGTAACTTACCGGCAACTTATGGCGACATGCAGAATCCAGAAAATGCGGAAGTGGGTTTCCTACATTTTTCAGGCCAACGGTCCTGGCGGTATAAATCGACGCTAAACGCCATAACACCTTCTCCTGTGCGGAGACTGTGCGGCGTTGGTAGCGAAAACTCGCCAAGTCATAGATTTTGTTGGTGCACCCGGAGAGATTCGAACCCCCGGCCTCTGCCTTCGGAGGGCAGCGCTCTATCCAGCTGAGCTACGGGTGCATCCGTGAAGCGGGGGATGGGCCCCCGGCTGAACGGGCGCAAACTAGCCAAAGCCGGTGATCCGCGCAACGGGGTTGGCAGGTTTTGTTTCGCCGGGCGGAAAAACCCGGATCTGGCGCTCACGGCAGGCCGGCCATTGGCAGCCGTTCCCGCCGCTTGTTTCTCTTGCAACGCGCGGTATCAGCCCCCCGCTCCTGTCCCGCCTCTTGCCGCGTCTTGCCGCCTGTCGGCCCCGGGCCAAAAGGCCATGGCGCCGGCTTTGCCATCAAGCTGCCCCGATTTGGCCCTATCGCGCCAACAGAGAAAATAGCGTAAGGCTGGGCCATGACAACGCACACCACACGATATCGGGCTCCGCTGGGGCTCGGCGCGAGCCTGGTGCTGGCCCTGCTGGTTACGGGCTGCTCGATGGCCGGCATCAAGCCGGCTCCCGGCGGAGCCAGCGCGGCGCTGGCCGCCTTTGCCGCGCCCAGCACGCCGGCAGGCCATGTGCCCAAGGCCAGTGAAGTGCCCGCGGCCGCCTCGGCCCTGGGCTATGCCGAGGGCTCGATGGACAATCTGATTGCCCACTATTCAACCCAATATGCCGTGCCCGAGGATCTGGTGCGGCGGGTGATCGTGCGCGAGAGCAATTACAATGCCGGGGCGCGCAACGGGCCCTATTACGGGCTGATGCAGATCAGCCACGCCACCGCCAGCGGCATGGGCTATCGCGGTTCGCCGTCAGGCCTGCTCGATGCGGAAACCAATCTGCGCTATGCGGTGCGCTACCTGGCCGGCGCCTATGTCACGGCCGGCGGCAATTACGATCGCTCGGTGCGCTTTTATGCCAGCGGCTATTATTACGACGCCAAGCGCGCCGGCGTGCTGGACAAGGCCGGCCTGCGCTAGCTGGCGGCCGGCGCCTGTTCGTTGAGCAGGAGCATCAGGTGGTTGGCGAGGTCGGCCTGCTGATAGGGCTTGTTGAGGCGGGGCAGGTCGATCTGTTCGCCGCTGGGCAGCTCGGAATAGCCGGTGGCCAGCACCACGGCGAGCCCTGGCCGCAGCTGGCGCGCCTGGGTCGCCAGCTCCACCCCGTTCATGCCCGGCATGGCATAGTCGGTGATCAGCAGGTCGATGGGCCGGTCGCTGGCGAGAATTTTCAGCGCCTCGGCGCCGGAATAGGCCTCGATGGCCGTATGGCCGAGCTGTTCGAGCATGTCGACAGCGTTCATGTTGATCAGCGCATCGTCATCGACCACCAGAATTGTGGCGGCCCTGCTGGCGGGACTGTTCATCGGCAAACCCTCTGGCGGCACTACAAGTATTGGGCAGCGCTTAGCGCGCAATAACGGCCCAATTACGATATCATGCACGGCGCAGGCCGTCCTCACGACAACCATTGCCCCCACAACGCGGCAGCTTGTGCCCGGGTTCCCGCCAGCGAGGTCTTTTGGCCAGCGGCAAACTGGCCTAAAGTCGGCGTCCATCATCCGCTTGGAAT
Source organism: Devosia beringensis (assembly GCF_014926585.1). Lineage (NCBI taxonomy): Bacteria > Pseudomonadati > Pseudomonadota > Alphaproteobacteria > Hyphomicrobiales > Devosiaceae > Devosia > Devosia beringensis. The sequence continues at coordinate 1,378,837 of NZ_CP045422.1, forward strand.
CGCCCCTCATGCATCTGCTGCTCGTCGACGGCTCGGCCTATATCTTCCGCGCCTTCCATGCCCTGCCCCAGCTCAACCGCAAGTCGGACGGGCTGCCCGTGGGCTGCGTGCAGGGCTTCTGCAACATGCTCTACAAGCTCACCGAAGATCTCAAGGGCGACGACGCGCCCACCCATATGGCGGTGATCTTCGATCATTCCGGCAAGACCTTCCGCGACGATTTCTATCCCGACTACAAGGCACAACGCCCACCGGCACCGGTGGAGCTGGTGCCGCAGTTCCCGCTGACCCGCGCCGCCACCCGCGCCTTTTCCATTCCTTCCATCGAAATGGAGGGCTGGGAGGCCGATGATATCATCGCCACCTATGCAGTGATGGCGCGCAAGGCCGGCGGCAAGGCCACCATTGTCTCCTCCGACAAGGACATGATGCAGCTGATCGAGCCCGATGGCAGTATCCGCATGCTCGACACCATTCCGCGCCCCGGCCAGCCGCCTCTGCGCTGGATCGGTATGGATGAGGTCTTCACCAAGTTCGGCGTCACGCCGGACAAGGTCATCGAGGTGCAGGCGCTGTGCGGCGACAGCGTCGACAATGTGCCCGGCGTGCCCGGCATCGGCGTCAAGACGGCGGCCGAGCTGATCAATCAGTATGGCTCGGTGGAAAACCTCCTCGCCCATGCCGACGAGATCAAGCAGAACGCCCGCCGCGAAAAGCTCAAGGCCAATGCCGAGCTGGCGCTGGTCTCCAAGCGCCTCGTGACGCTGAGCCAGGACGTGCCGGTCGAGCTCGATCTCGGCGCCCTGCTGCGCCAGCCCATGGAGCCGGGCAACCTCTTCCCCTTTCTCAAGGCGATGGAGTTCGCCACCATCACCAAGCGCCTGGCCGGCCTGCTCGATGCCAATCCCGATGATTTCCCGGCCGATCCGGCCCATGCCGCCAAGACGGCGCCGGGCGCGGTGGGCTTTGACAATGCCGCCCGCGCAGAAAGCCGCGCCGCCCGGCACGAGGCCTCGGGCCGGTCCAATGCCGCCCCGGTGGCCCATGCCGCGGCCGAGCATGCCCGCATCCGCGCCATTGCCTTCAGACACGAGGATTACGAGATCATCCGCGATGCCACCGCTTTGCAGCGCTGGATCGACGCCATCGAGATGACCGGCTTTGTCGCCACCGATACCGAGACCACCGGGCTCGACAACCAGACGGCGGACCTCGTCGGTCTCAGTTTTTCCATCGCCCCGGGCACAGGCGCCTATCTACCGCTCGGCCACATTGAGGGCGCGGCCGATATCTTTGGCGGCGGCGGCCCCTCCGAGGGCCAGATGGATATCCGGCTGGCGCTGGATATGCTCAAGCCGCTCTTTGCCGATCCGTCGATCCTGAAAATCTTCCACAATGGCAAATATGACCTCGGGATGCTGGCGCGCTATGACGTGCCGGTCAGGTCCATCGATGACACGCTGCTGCTGAGCTATGCGCTGGACGGGCCGCAGTTCAACACCATGGGCGAGCTGGGCGAGCACTGGCTGGGCTTTGCCGGCCAGTCGATCCGCGAGCTGCTCGGCTCGGGCAAGAGCCAGCGCACTTTTGCCCAGGTGCCGATTGCCGAGGCGGCTCGCTATGCCGCCGAGGATGCCGACATGACCATGCGGCTCTGGCAGGTGCTGAAACCCCGCCTCGTCGCGGAAAACATGACGGCGCTCTACGAAACCATCGAGCGGCCTTTGGCGCCAGTCCTCGCCCGGATGGAGGCGCGCGGCGTCAATGTGGACCGCTCCATCCTCAGCCGACTCTCGGGTGAGTTCGCCCAGCGCGCCGCCGGGTTTGAGGCCGAGGCCTATGAGCTGGCCGGGCAGAGTTTCAACCTCGGCTCGCCCAAGCAGCTGGGCGAAATCCTCTTTGACAAGATGGGGCTCGAGGGCGGCACCAAGACCAAGACCGGCGCCTGGGCCACCGGCGCCGATGTGCTCGAAGACCTGGCGCTCAAGGGCGTGCCGCTGGCGCGCACCATTGTCGACTGGCGCCAGCTCAACAAGCTGCGCAGCACCTATACCGATGCCCTGCCCGTCTATATCAATGCCCGCACCGGGCGCGTCCACACCACCTATTCCCAGCATTCGGTGCTGACCGGGCGCCTCAGCTCGAATGATCCGAACCTGCAGAACATTCCCGTCCGCACCGAAGATGGGCGCAAGATCCGTTCGGCCTTTGTTGCCGCGCCCGGAAAAATCCTGGTCTCAGCCGATTACAGCCAGATTGAGCTGCGCGTGCTGGCCCATATCGCCGATATCCAGGCGCTCAAGGACGCCTTCGAGGAGGGCCTCGACATCCACGCCATGACGGCATCAGAAATGTTCGGCGTGCCGGTCGAAGGCATGCCCAGCGATGTGCGCCGCCGCGCCAAGGCGATCAATTTCGGCATCATCTATGGCATTTCCGCCTTTGGCCTCGCCAATCAGCTGGGCATCGGCCGCGGCGAGGCGGGCGACTATATCAAGACCTATTTCGAGCGCTTCCCCGGCATTGCCGACTACATGGCCGAGCAGCGTCGCAAGGTGAAGGAAGACGGCCATGTGACGACCCTGTTCGGTCGCCGCATCAACTTCCCCAATGCCAAGTCGCACAATCCAAGCGAACGCGCCTTTGTCGAGCGCGCCTCCATCAACGCCCCCATCCAAGGCTCAGCCGCCGACATCATCCGCCGCGCCATGATCCGCATGGAGCCGGAACTGAAAAAGGCCGGCATCGAGGCCGACATGCTCTTGCAGGTCCATGACGAACTGATCTTCGAAGTGCCGCTGGGGACGGAGAATGACGCGATTCCCGTGATCAAGCGGGTGATGGAAGGCGCCGCCGAACCCGCCGTGCGCCTGACCGTGCCGATCCAGGTCGATGCGCATGCGGCGGGGAACTGGGACGAGGCGCACTAAGGAGGGGGACGCGTTCGGCGAGATCGCTCCAGTGAAGCGATTTCAGGGTGCTAGGCCATGAGAGCTAAGCTCGAATGGCCCAGACGTGTCGCATACGCGATCTGCACCTCCCCATCGACGGGGGAGGTTGGGAGGGGGTGTCGTTTAGCCCAGATATCTAGGCTAAACCTGCCCCGCCATTGATCTTCTCAGATAGGAGAGTGTCGTCTGATGCAATGGGGACGCCACAATGCCGATTGAAGAAATCCCCCTCGCCGGTGGCGGCCGCACCGCTGTTTCCCGCATTGGCGACGTCGTCCACCGGCAAACCGGCTCCTGGGCCAAATCCGTCCATGCCCTGCTGCACCATCTCGAGGCCGAGGGCTTTGCCGGCGCGCCACGCGTTATCGGCAGCGGCTTTGACGCAGAGGGACGCGAGACCCTGAGCTTTATCGAGGGCACCTCGCCCCATCCCGGTCCCTGGCCCGAAGAGGCGCTGTTCAGTCTCGGCCGCATGCTGGCCGATTTCCACCGCGCCAGCGCCAGCTTCGCGCCACCCACAGACGCCACCTGGCGCCCTTGGTTCGGCCGCGATCTCGGAGATGGTCCCCGCATCATCGGCCATGGCGATCTCGGCGATTGGAACATCATCGCCCGCGACGACCAGCCGGTGGGTTTCATCGATTGGGAACAGGCCGGTCCCGTCGATCCCCTGGTCGAGCTAGCTCAGCTTTGCTGGCTTAACGCGCATCTGTTCGACGATGACTTGATGGAGCGCCTGTCTCTCCCATCCCTCGCCACCCGCGCGCGATACCTCCGCATCATCGTGGACGGCTATGGCCTCTCCGCACAGGAACGCGCAAGGCTAGTCCCTACCATGATCGACCTAGCCATCGCCGATGCGGCCAATGAAGCAAAACAGGCCGTGCTTACGCCCGACAGCACCGGCCCTGTCGACGCACTATGGGCGATGGCCTGGTGGGCGAGGAGCGCGGCCTGGATGGGGCGGAACAGGGCGGAGTTGGAGGCGGCGGCGGGCTAGACTAGATAGCTTTCGATGACTGACCTCAAAGGCCTGCGCAGCCTGGTTGGGGTCAAAGACATCAAATCCCAGCACGCGAAGAAACGGCATGACGATGGCATTTTTCGTCGCCTCTGCAGTCTGTGCGACTGCCTGCGCGCCAATGGCCCACTTCGCCAAATCGGCGACATCTTCCTTGAATGACCATGGAGCCCCCTACTAATATTTGAAGCGCAGGGTCTCTTAAAACAGATGTAAACGATCCACTAACGTCTGTTTTGCGCTTAGGAGGGTCCTGCGCCCGCAGTTTGCCCATCACTCACCCTTGTGGGGAGGGAAGCGAGGCAGGGCTTGGCCTGCCAAGTCCGTCGTCGAGCAGGCTGGGGTTTGCCTCCGCGGGTACCACGCCTGTGACACCCCACCCTTGATCTCTCCCCCTAGGGCGGAGTGAGACGACTGCGGTATCGTGGTCTCATCTTCCTCAATTCCCAAAGATTGCGCTCGATCAACACCCGCCCTCTTCTCCAGCGCTAATCTCCTCCCACACCACCGGGAGACCACGACATGCGCAGCTATACGCTTTCCGCCCACCGCGATGACGCCCAGGGCAGCGTGGCCGGGGTGCGCGAGGCGCTGGTGGTGCTCGACACCTCGCTGGCCGGGCGAGCAGATGCGCTCAATCCGGTGGAGCTGCTGCTGGCAAGTCTCGCCGCCTGCATGATCAAGGGGATGGAGCGCTCGGCGCCGCTGCTCAAATTCGAGTTTAGTGGGGTGACGGTGAACATGGTCGCTGAGCGGCAGGAGGCGCCACCGCGGATCAGCGCCATCACCTATGTGCTCACTGTCGTTACCAGCGAGAGTGACCATCGGCTCGAGCTGCTGCACACCAATGTGCGCAAATATGGCACCATTTCCAACACGCTGGCGCAGAGCGTGGCCCTGCTGGGTACGGTGGTGCGCGGCTGAGGACCGCAATCGCGCTAGCGCATGGCCGCGGCGGCCAGATGCAGCCGTTCGGCGCTGACCGCGGTCCAGCGCGCCACGGCGCCCTGCGCCTGCGCCTGGCTGCGGACATAGGCCTCGATGCGGGCCTGGCCGATCTCATCGAGCAGGTGGCGGCAGGGTTTCCACATTACCCAGTTGGGATTGACGGCCCGCATATGCAGCCGGTCATTGACGATGTCGAAATGGATATTGGCCGAGCGCGCCAGATCGAGGAATTCGGCGACAAGCTCGTCGGGCATGGTCTGGCTTGAGATGGCGTTGGGGATGGACATGGCATTGCCTCGCATTTGAGACAAATCCAATGCATCGGCCGGATGGTTCGATCCCTGGCGGTGCCGGCATGGTTAAGGCGGGGTTAACCGGCGTGCCAAAGCGGGACAGCCGGCGCCGCGCGCGCGGAGCGGGCCGGTGGCGGGAACGCGATGGCGCTTTTGCCCGTTGCCTTGCCAACAAGGAGTGCCCCCATGCCTGACAACAAGTTCGAAACCCTGGCCCGCGGCGGCTATATGGCGCGCGGCGTGGTCTATGGGATGCTGGGCGGGCTGGCTTTGGCCTCGGCGCTCTGGGGCGGCAGCGATGCCGAGGGCTCATCGGACGCCCTGTCGAGCCTGCTCGGCCTGCCCTTCGGGCGGATATTGCTGGGGCTGGTCGCCGTGGGGCTGTTCGGCTATGTGGCGTGGAAGCTGGCGCAGGGTCTGCTCAATGCCGACAATCGACCCGACAATATCAAGGGTTTTGGCCCGCGGGTCGGCCAGCTGATCAGCGCCGGCGGCAATCTTTTCCTCGCCCTCAGTGCCGCGCGGCTGGCGCTGCGCATGGGCGGCGGCGGGGAGGGTGGCAGCGGCGAGGAGGAAGCTTCGGCCTGGCTGCTGCAGCAGCCCTTCGGCGTGTGGCTACTCGGCCTTGTCGGTCTGGGAGTGATCGCCGCGGGGGTCACGCAGATCTGGTATGGCGCCAGCCATGGCTACCGCAAGCGGCTGTCGCTGCCGGGCGGCCATGCCGGCTGGATGGACAAGATCTGCATCTTTGGCCTGGGCGCGCGGGGGCTGGTCTTTGCCATTGTCGGCGGCTTTCTGGTCTATGCCGCCTTTTCCGTCTCGCCCGAACAGGCCGGCGGCACCGCCGAGGCGCTCGACTATGTGCACGCCCTGCCCTTCGGCCGCTGGCTTTACGGCACTATCGCCCTCGGTCTGGTCGCCTTTGGCGCCTATTCCGTCATCCAGGGGCTTTATCGCCATGTCGACGCCCCCGACATGGGCGACGTCCGCGCCGCCGCCCGGATCTAGTTGCGGGTACGCAGCCCATCGATGGCCATGGCCAGCACGCGCAGGCGCTGATCGGCATCGCTGAAGGTGACGCCGGCGACGCCCGAGATCAGCCGCATGATGTCCTGGCAGCTGGCATCGGCCCGGAGCTGGCCGGCGGCAATGGCGCGGTCAAACAGAGGCTGAGCGGCGTCATAGAAGGCGCGGCGGCACGATTGCAGCGCCGGCGATTCGTTGTTGATGGCGCTGATCAGTACGCTCTTGGTGGCGGCGTAATCGATATAGCGCCACAGCCAGGATTCGAACGCCTCCCAGGGCGGCAATCCCGCCACGGCGTCTGCGGCGCGCACTAGTTCATCAATGCCATCGAGATAGACCGCCTCGATCAGCGCCTCGCGGGTCGGGAAATTGCGGTAGAGCGTGCCGATGCCAACCCCGGCGCGCCGGGCGATTTCCTCGAGCGCGGCGCTTGTGCCCTGTTCGGTGAACGTGGCCCGGGCAGAAGTCAGCAGGGCATCAAAATTGCGCCGCGCGTCGGCCCGGCCGGGGCGTCTGATCAGGCTGTCGGTGCTGTCCACCACTGCGGACATGAGCGATCTCCAAAAAATGCACTTGCAAGCGGAGGGTGCCTCCGCTATTAAACGGAGGTCATCTCCGCATAACGCTTGCTCCCATTATATCGGAGCCTGCCTCCGCATAGTCAAGCGTTCAGCACAAGGCATTTTCCCATGACCTCTCCCTTGCGCAGCCCCTCGGCTGCTGTCTTTCCCGTCCTTGCCATCAATATTGGCGCCTTTGCCCTGCTGCAGTCGCTGCTGGTGCCGGTCTGCCCACCATCCAGCGCGATCTGGGCACCACGCCCTCGGTCGTCACCTGGACGCTGACCGCCTGGCTGCTCACCGCCGCCGTCGCCACCCCCATCCTGGGCAAGGTGGGCGACATGATCGGCAAGCGCCGCACCATCATGATTTCGCTGTTCGCCGCCGCTTTGGGCAGCCTGATCGCCACTTTCGCCCCCAATATCGAGCTGGTGATTGCCGGCCGCGTCGTGCAGGGCCTCGCCGCCGGCATTTTCCCGCTCACCTATGGCATTATCCGCGACGAATTCCCCGCCGCCAAACTGCCTGGCATGATCGGGGCGGTCTCCGCCATCATCGCCATCGGCAGTGGCCTGGGCACGGTGCTGGCCGGGCCGATCGACGCGCTGTTCGGCTGGCGCGCTTTGTTCTGGATCCCCATGCTGGTCTTCCTGGGCGGCGCGGCCGCCACCCGGCTGGTGGTGCCGGAATCGGAAGTGCGCAATGGCGGCACCATCAACTGGCTGGCCGCCACGCTGATGGCCGGCTGGCTGGTGGCGCTGCTGCTGCCGCTCAGCTTTGGCACGCAGTGGGGCTGGACCTCGCTCACCGTGATCGGCCTTGGCCTCGCCGCCATTGTGCTGTTTGCCAGTTGGGTCATGGTGGAGACGCGCTCCAGCAATCCCCTGATCGACATGAAGCTGATGCGCCTGACCCCGATCTGGACCAATAACCTCGCCTCGCTGCTGTTCGGCGCCGCGATGTTCGGCGTCTTCGCCTTCCTGCCGCAGCTGGCGCAGATGCCCGCCACGGCCGGGTTCGGCTTTGGCGCCAGCGTGACGCAGTCCGGCTTCCTGATCCTGCCCATGACCCTGGCCATGGCGGCCGCCGGTTTCCTCAGCGGCCGCGTTTCGGCAATGATCGGCGCCAAATACCAGCTGGTTGGATCAGCGGCGGCCGTGGCGCTGGCCAGCGTCGCCCTGGCGCTGCTGCATGACAGCCAGATCGAAATCATGCTGGCGGGTGGCCTGTTCGGCATCGGCCTGGGGTTTGGCGTAGCGGCCACGGCCAGCCTCATCGTGCTGACGGCCCCAGCCGGCCAGATCGGCGTGGCCAGCGGCATGAATTCGAACCTGCGCACCATCGGTGGCTCGATCGGCGCGGCGCTGATGAGCGCCCTGGTGACGGGCAATCTGCAGGCCAATGGCCTGCCTGCCGAAGCCGGCTTCACCGAGGGCTTTCTCGCCATGGGCGGCCTGGCCGCCATTGCCATCCTGGTGGCGCTGCTGGTGCCCGACCATCGCCCGGCAGCGGCGCCGGTAGCCGTTGCAGGCCTTGCCAGCGCCAAAGCCTAGCGCGTCGCGAGGGCGGCACTGGCCAAAAGCCGGCGCTGCCCTTGCAAGCGGGGGCCCGGATCGCCATTTCAGGCAAAGTGGCGCGCGTCGCGCTGCGGCAGACCGGAGCGTCAACATGGCCAGCCAGACTGCGGGATATTCCCGTACCCATATCATCCTGCACTGGGTCATCGCCGCTCTGGTGCTGTTCCAGCTCTTTGTGCATACCGGCATGGAAAATGCCTGGATCGTGAGCCAGGGCGGGGTGGCCGAGGGCGCCAATCCGCTGCCCCATATCCTGGCCGGCATCGCCATCCTGGTCTTGGCGATCTGGCGCGTGGTGATCCGGCTGCGCCATGGCGCGCCCGCCCATCCGGCCGGACAGCCGGCGCTGCTGACGGTCCTCGCCAATGGCGTGCATCTGGTGTTTTACGCGCTGCTATTCATCCTGCCGCTGAGCGGTCTGGCCGCCTGGTTCGGCCATGTCGAGCCCGCCGCCATCGCCCATGTCTATATCCAGCTGGCCTTCCTGCCGCTGATCGGCCTGCATGTGGCCGGCGCGCTGGTGCAGCAGTTCTGGTTCCGCACCGGCGTGCTGCGCCGCATGGCGGTGCCGGACCGGGCGCTCTAGCGAAAGCCAGGGTCTAAGGCTGGCGCACGGTCGCCAGCCGCCCTTGCCCGCCGGGCGGTATAGAAAGGCTCACCACCAGCGTGGCGTCTGCCGCCAGTTCGGGGGCGCGTTCGGCCCATTCGACCAGCACGATGGCGTCCGGATTGTCGCGCAGGCCGAGCTCGTCGATCTCGCGCGGATCGCCCAGCCGGTAGAGATCGGCATGCAGCAGCGGGCCCTTGGCCGTGTCATAGGGCTGCACCAGAGCAAAGGTCGGCGAGGGCACTTCGAGCGCCGGATCGCCGGCCAGGCTGCGGATGATGGCCCGGGCCAGAGCCGTCTTGCCGGCGCCGAGATCACCTTCGAGCAACACCAGATCGCCCGGCTGCAGTTCGGCCGCCAGCGTGGCGCCAAGCGCGGCAGTGGCGTCGTCATCGGGCAGGAAGATGCCCGGCATTATTCGGCGACGGCGGACATCGAGCTGTCGCGCGGCAGGTTGACGGTGATGCGCGAGCCGCGCGGCTCGCGGCGTTCGGCGCTGATGGTGCCGCCATGCAGGTTGACGAAGGTCTTGACGATGGCCAGGCCGAGGCCCGCGCCGCGCTGGCGCCCGCCGGTGGCGCCGGTATTGTCGAGCCGGGTCAGGATGGCCGATTTCATCTCGTCGGTCAGGCCCGGGCCCTCATCCTCGATGACAAACAGCATGCGATCGCCGCGCGGGGCGATAGTCAGCTTGATCTCGCCGCCGGGCGGGGAGAAGCGGGCTGCATTAGAAAGCAGGTTGTAGAGCACCTGCACGATACGCGTGCCGTCGGCGATGAAGGGCGGCAGGTCGGGGTCGATCTCGACCACCAGGTTGATGGGCTTTTCGCCCGAGATTTCGGGGAAACTGGCCGAGAGGCCAGCCCGGGCATTGTCGACCAGCTTGTGCACGTCGAGCCGTTCGGGGCGCAGTTCGGCAATGCCGGCATCGACCGAGGCCAGGTCGAGGATATTGTCGATCAGCACGCCCAGCGTCACCGAGGAGGCGCGGATATAGTCGACATAGGCGGTCTGGCGCTGGTTCAGCGGGCCGGCATCGGTGGCCAGCATTTCGGCAAAGCCGATAATATTGGTCAGCGGCGAACGCAGCTCATAGGAGACGTTTTCCACGAAGGCGTCCTTGAGCACGTCGGCTGCGACCAGGGCGTCATTGCGCTCCTTGAGCACGCGCGAATAGGAGGCGCTTTCGGTGACGTCGAGAAAGGTCATCATGGTCTGCCCGTCGGGCAGGCGGGTAATGGCATAGTCGAGCAGGCGGCCATCGGAGCGGTTGATGCGCCCGGTCTGGTCGGAGCGGGTGGGGTTGAGGTCGATGATGCCACGCTTGAGATCGCGCCAGATGCTGGCGCCATCCTCGGGAATGGCCTTGCCGCTGGCCTCGGCGATCTGGTCGATATGGGGGTTCTTGCCCAGCTCGTTCATGGGCAGTTTCCACAGCGCCGACAGCCGCGGATTGGACAGGGTCAGCCGCCCATTGGTGCCGAACACTGCCACGGCTTCGGAGAGCGAATTGATGGTTTCGCGCTGCACATTGGAGAAGGCCTTGTTGGTCGATTCCAGCTTGAGGCGCTCTGTAATGTCGTCAAAGACATAGATCACGCCGCCGGTGGAGCCGGCGGGGGCCGAGATTACCTTGATGGTGCGGCCATCGGGCAGGTGCCAGGGCTCGTCCTCGAAGGGCTCGGTGCGGCTATAGGCCTGCAGGTGGGCGTCGCGCCAGGTGTGGTAATTGACCTGGGCGGGCAGCATGCCTTCGGTGCGCAGCTTGTCGAGAATGGCGCGCTCGTCCAGCCCCAGGGTGAGGAAACCGTGGCTGAGGTTCCACAGGTTCACATAGGCCTGATTGAACTGGATCAGCTCGCGCCTTGCATTGAAAATGGCAATCGGGGTGGCCAGCGTATCGATGATGCCGCTGATATGGGCCAGGGCATCGGCGCCGGCATTGGCCGCATGGTCGTCGGTCGGGCGCAGCAGGCCGGCGCGGCCACCGGTGACGGGAAATTCCACCAGTTCATAGGCGCCCTGGCGTTCCCAGGCCAGGGCCAGCGGGGTCGGCTGATCGGTGGCATCGCAGGCGCGCAGATGTTCGCGCAGCTTGGTCGGTTCGAGCAGTTCGGGCGGCGCCGTCTCGGTGCCGGATTTACCCAAGGCATGGGCCAGGTCGAGATAGGCCTGGTTGGCATAGACCAGCCGGTCCTGGGCGTCGCGGGCAAAGGCCGGTTTGGTCAGGGTGGCCAGAATGGCGCGGACGCTGGCGAGGTCGCTGGTGACGGCCGCTGCGGCCAGCTGGGGCTCGGCACCGGGCTGCAGGTAGGCGGGGCGCAGGCGCATGGCCGTGCCGCCGCCCAGCACCCAGCCATTGGCGCGGATCAGCCTTCCGTCGAGGGCGGTGAGGCTGACGGTGAAGGCATGGCCATAGACGCGCAGGTCTTCGAGCAGGCGGGCCAGCCGGTCGGCATCGGCGCCGATCAGCCAGCTCTGGAAATTGAGCACGCTTTCGGGCTGCCGGCCGACGGGCAGCACGGATGCGGCCTGGCCCAGCAGCTTGGGGGCGTTTTCGTCGGTCCACAGCACGGTGACTTCGCGCGTGCCGGACAGCAGGGCTTCATATTCATCGACCAAAGCGCGCAGGCCGGCGATCTGTTCGGCGGCCTTGCGGCGGGCCGCCTTGCCGTCGACCAGGGTGGTGCGGATGACAGCCATGGCGACCAGGGCGAAGGCCCCGGCGCCGGCGGCGATAGCGAGAGGGGCTGCACCGGCGAAGCTTGCCGCCTGGGTGCCCTGCGCCAAAGCGGGAACCGCCGTGAGCAAGGTAAGAGGGGCTGTCGCGAGTAGTGCGAATCCCCAATGCTTCCGGAAGTGATCCGGCGCCATGCGCTGCCCTCTAGGTCAAATTGATTTTTTGCCAGTCCGGCGCCGCAAAGAGCCGGTACGCGTCACTACAACGGAAGGACGTAAGCGGCCGACATCTGGGCTCGTCACTTCCGGATCAGCTGTGTGTCCCCCACCAGCCGAATCACCTTGACCATACCGGCACGGCGAATCGCCTAAAAGAGTCTTAATGCCCAAGCTTGTTACGCAAACTCTGGTATCGGGGCTTGACCGGAGAACGAAACAGCAACTTCGAGCCGTCACTGGAAAATCACTCCGGTGGAGCGATTTGAGACGAGAAGGCCATGAGGGCTATCCCCGTATGGCAGGAAGAATATACCAAAACAGATGTGCCCGCGACCGAAGCCGCGGGCACTGAAAGTACGGCGGGCGGCGCCTAGTAGCGGTATTCGCCCGACTTGAACGGGCCGGTCTGGCTGACGCCGATATAGTCGGCCTGTTCCTTGGTCAGCACGGTGAGCTTGGCGCCCAACTTGGCCAGGTGCAGCTCGGCGACCTTTTCGTCGAGATGCTTGGGCAGGACATGCACCTTCTTTTCGAGGTTCTGGCCATTGGTCCAGAGCTCGATCTGCGCCAGGGTCTGGTTGGCAAAGGAGGCGCTCATGACAAAGCTCGGGTGACCGGTGGCATTGCCCAGGTTCACCAGGCGGCCTTCCGACAGCAGGATCAGACGGCTGCCATCGGGCTTTTCGATCAGGTCGACCTGTGGCTTGACGTTGGTCCACTTGAAGTTGCGCAGGCCGAGCACGTCGATCTCGTTGTCGAAATGGCCGATATTGCAGACAATGGCCATGTCCTTGAGCTTGCGCATGTCATCGACCATCAGCACATCGCGGTTGCCGGTGGCGGTGACGACGATGTCGGCGCGATGGGCAGCTTCGGCCAGGGTAACGACCTCAAAGCCTTCCATGGCGGCCTGCAGCGCGCAGATCGGGTCGACTTCGGTGACCAGCACGCGGGCGCCGGCGCCGCGCAGCGATTCCGCCGAGCCCTTACCCACGTCGCCAAAGCCGCAGACGATGGCGACCTTGCCGGCCAGCATGACATCGGTGCCGCGGCGGATGGCGTCGACCAGCGATTCACGGGTGCCGTACTTGTTGTCGAACTTGGACTTGGTGACCGAGTCATTGACGTTGATGGCGGGGAAGGGCAGCTCGCCTTTGGCGTGCAGCTGATAGAGGCGCATCACGCCTGTCGTGGTCTCTTCGGAGACGCCGCGGATGGCATCGCGGATTTTGGTGAAGAAGCCGGGCGACTTGGCCAGGCGGCGCTTGATGGTGGCAAAGAAGATTTCTTCTTCCTCATTGGTGGGCTTTTCGAGGAAGGACGGGTCCACCTCGGCCTTGGCACCATTGAGGATATACATGGTGGCGTCGCCGCCATCGTCGAGGATCATGTTGGGCGTCGAACCCGGCCAGTCCATCATGCGGTCGGTGAAGTCCCAGTATTCTTCCAGCGTCTCGCCCTTATGGGCAAAGACCGGAATGCCGGCGGCGGCGATGGCCGCGGCAGCGTGATCCTGGGTCGAGAAAATGTTGCAGCTGACCCAGCGCACTTCGGCGCCGAGCGCGACCAGGGTCTCGATCAGCACGGCGGTCTGGATGGTCATGTGCAGGCTGCCGGCAATGCGAGCGCCCTTGAGCGGCTGGCTTGCAGCATACTCAGCACGAATAGACATCAGGCCGGGCATTTCAATTTCGGCGATATCGAGTTCCTTGCGGCCAAAGGCGGCAAGGGACATATCCTTGACCGAATAGTCGGTCGATGGGCTGGTCATGGGTAGACTCCGGGGCGTTTAGCGTTGCCCTTGCTATACGCAAGGCGGGCCGCCGGATCAACCAGAGACATAAAGATAAGTTTATATCCCCTTTCAGTCCAGGGTTCGATAGACCGGTCGGCGGCGACGAAACGGCAGGGTGCAGAAGCGCCAAAACGCTGACAGCACCAGATAGCCCAGGATGAAACCGCCGCCGGCATAGAGAATGCCCTCGGCGGTCACTGGCACGGCGGGCTGGTAGTTTTCCAGCGTGCGCCGGCCGATATCGCTGTCGAGATAGGCCGGTAGCGACTGCAGGCGGGTCACCGGATCGGCATTGGCAATGCGGTCCAGCGTGGCGCTGAGCTGCTCATAGCGCACAAAGGTGGCGGCCATGGCCGTGCCGCGGTCTGCCAGGAAGCTGTCATTGGAAACGCCATAGCGCTGCAGCGCCTGCGTCCGATCGAGGCCGCCGACACTGGCACTGCGGTCAAAATCCTCGGTGATGACCCGCAATTCATCGACTGCGCCGCCGAGGCGCTGGGTATATTGCTGGGCATATTCGGGAAACTGGCTGAGCATGACGGCCAGCGCCGCGCCGCCGATTCCGGCAATCATCCGCCGCATGCATCGCTCTCCGTCCTGCCGGGGCACGGGCCGTGCCCGGTTCGGGGGTCAACGCCGGGCCGGAGGCGCCGTTCCACAGGCCCTAACCCGCCATGCCCTCGACGTCCTCGTCAAAGCCGTTATTGACCAGTTCGACAATGGCCTCGAGCGCCTCGCGCGCCTGCTTGCCGCTGGCCTGGACGAGAATGGTGCTGCCGGGGCCGGCGCCGAGCATCATCAGGCCCATGATGGAATTACCGTTGACCGAGGTGCCGTCCTTGATGACGCTGACGGCGGCGTCGAAGCATTCGGCGGTGCGCACGAAACGGGCCGAGGCCCGCGCATGCAGGCCCTTGCGATTGACGATGGTCAGTTGCTGCGCGACGGCGCGGCTGGCATCCATGCGTTCATGCTCCCCACAGCGCCGGGTTCAGCGGCATGGCGATCATGCTCAATCCGCGCCCAGAATGGAATTGGCTACGGTAATGTATTTTCGGCCGGCCTCCTGGGCCAGCTTGACGGCATCCTTGATGGTCATGTCATTGCGCACCCGGCCCAGCTTGACCAGCATGGGCAGGTTGACGCCGGCGATCACTTCGACGTCGCGGTTCTGCATGACGGAAATGGCGAGATTGGAGGGCGTGCCGCCAAACATGTCGGTGAGGATGATGACCCCCTGCCCGTCATCGGCGGCATCGACGGCGGCAAGAATGTCGTTGCGGCGGTCTTCCATATTGTCGTCCGGACCAATGGCGATGGTCGCGCAATGCTCCTGTGGACCCACCACATGCTCGAGCGCCGACTTGAATTCATGGGCGAGCGCACCGTGCGTCACCAGAACCAGACCAATCATGCAAAATCCCCAGCGTGCCGAACTGCGCCCGCGATGCGGCGCCGACAGCTATCCAGTATAATTTGCCCCATGCCCAAACCTGACGCTGCACGGTTCGGACAGACTGCCGACCCGGCAGCTGGCCGAGTGCGGGCCAGTCTTGTCCGGTCAGGGGCGCGATTCAAGTGGTATTTTGTCACGGCGTGTCGAGCGCAGACAGGGCCTCGATCACCAGCAGCATCTGGTGGCCAAGGCTGATGACGGCGCTGGAGGGCACCGGTGCCCGCGGCACGGCGACACCCAAGATATCGGTGCTGAGTGCCTCTTCTTCAAGCATGCGCACCAGGTCGGGCACGATGTCGATGACCAGGCGCAGCGGCACCAGGCTCTGATGCGGCCGGCGGATGATGCCGCGACCGCGCAGTTCGATCAATCCGGCCAGATTGTCCGGCGCCTGCATGACGACCTGCTCGCGGGTCTTGACCAGGTCAACCCGGTCGTCCGAAACGAGAAAGGCCGGCAGGCCGAGCAGCGTCCAGCGGTCGAGCAGCGTCAGCGCCAGCACCGATTTGCCCGCCCCCGAAGGCCCCCGCAGCAAGACACCGGACGACCCCAGCAGCAGACCCGTGCCGTGCACGTTTTTTGGTTCATTCATGCGGGCAATCTATTTGCGTGCGCGCGGTAACACAACCGCGAAGACCGCGCCGGAGCGATCTGTACGGTTGGCAGCCTTGATGGTGCCCTTGTGGGCATCCACGATCTGCTTGCTGATCGACAGGCCAAGGCCCGAATGATCGCCGAAGCTCTCGGTATCGGGGCGATCGGTATAGAAGCGCTGGAAGATCTTGTTGAAGTCGCCGGTAATGCCGCGGCCCTCGTCGGTCACGGTGATGCGGATATCGTCGGCATCGACGCTGAGCCCCACGCGCACCACGCCGCCCTCGGGCGAGAACGAGACGGCATTGTCGATCAGGTTGGCAAAGACCTGCGCCAGCCGGCTTTCATGGCCATTGGTGATGGCCGCGCCCTTGCCGCTGCGCTTGTCCATGACCACGGTGACGCCGCGACCGAGGGCCATGTCCTTCTGGATCGAGACGATGGCTTCGGCGAGCTTTTCGACATCGACGCGTTCGGCGGTTTCGCGGGCCAGTTCGGCGTCGAGCCGGCTGGCGCTGGAGATGTCAGTGATCAGCCGGTCGAGGCGCTTGACGTCGTGCTGGATGATGGCATTGAGCCGCTCGCGGTCTTCCGGGCGCTTGGCCAGGGGCAGGGTCTCGACGGCGCTGCGCAGTGAGGTCAGCGGGTTCTTGAGCTCGTGGGCGACGTCGGCAGCGAAACGCTCGATGGCCTCGATGCGGTTGTAGAGCCCGTCGGTCATGCGGCGGAAGGCGTCGCTGAGATGGCCGATCTCGTCTGGCCGATCGGTGAAATCGGGGATTTCGGCGCGGGCATTGCCGGCGGTCTGCACCCGCTCGGCGGCTTCCGACAGGCGGCGCATCGGCCCGGCAATGGTGCCGGCCAGGGCAAAGGACAGCACGATCTGCACGGCCGCGGCAATCAGGGCGATGCGCAGGATGCTCCAGCGCTCCTGGGCAACGATGGAATCGATGTCGCCCGGCGCCGTCGAGAGCAGGATGGCGCCGACCACGGCGCGCACGCGCTGCACCGGCACGGCGACCGAAACCACGAGCTGGTTCTGGCCGTCGACGCGGACGAAATCTGCGGCCGCGCCCTGCAAAGCCGAGGCGACCTCGGGATAGCGGGCGCCCTCGTCGACGCCATATTCCTGGTATTTGGGGAAATTGTCGCCCGGTACCCAGTTGAGCACGGCATTCCACCAGTCCCAGAGGAAGAACTCATCTGCCTGCTTGGTCTCGATGATCTGCCGCATGACCTCGCCGCGGGCATAGATATTGTCGCTGTCCAGGATCATCAGCCCGCCCTGGTCGTAGATGCGGGCGCGGGTCCGGGTGGGGGTGATGAGGTTGCGCAGCAGCGGCGCGACCCGCTCGGGATTGATGGGGAATTCGAGCGTCGGATCGTAGTAGGAGAGCGAGGAGACCGAGCCGTCGCCCTGCAATTGCAGCAGGCGGTCGGGATTGATCGAGATGACGTCGCTATCCACCGTCGCCGAAGCGGCCACGGCGGCGGCGATGATCTCGCCCTGCACGCGCAGCGACTGTACGCGGGCATCGATGAGCCCGGCACGCCACTGGTTGAGATAGAGAATGCCCACCACCAGCACCAAGAGGCCCGCCATGTTGAGCACGATGATGCGGCGCGTCAGGCTGGCAAAGATGGTCAGGTCGAGAAAGCGGCTGATGGCCCCGGCCAGCTTGTAGAAGGGGGCCACCAGCAGGCGCCAGCGGCGACCGGCGCGCGGCGTCTCGGCCGGCGACGGGGCATCCTCGCCCGCGCCCGCCGCGCGCCATTCGGCGGCAGCGTCGGGCTGGTGCGGGCGATCGGAGTCCAGAATAGCCACAGTGGTGCCTATTGCTCCTTGAAGCGGTAGCCGACGCCATAGAGCGTCTCGATCATTTCGAAGTCGTCATCGGTCGCCTTGAACTTCTTACGCAGGCGCTTGATGTGGCTGTCGATGGTGCGGTCATCGACATAAACCTGGTCGTCATAGGCCGCATCCATCAGCGCATTGCGCGACTTGACGACGCCGGGCCGCAGGGCCAGCGACTGCAGGATGAGGAATTCGGTGACTGTCAGGGTCACGCGCTGGCCGTTCCAGGTGCAGGTATGGCGCTCTTCGTCCATGACCAGGGCGCCGCGCTCGATCAGCGCCTTGCCGCCACCGGCCTCGAGCGCGGTGCCGGCGGGTGCCGACGGATCGCGCGGCGCCGAGCGGCGCAGGATGGCCTTGACGCGTTCGACCAGCAGGCGCTGGCTGAACGGCTTGGTGATGAAATCGTCGGCGCCCATCTTGAGGCCAAACAGCTCGTCGATCTCTTCGTCCTTGGAGGTGAGGAAGATCACCGGGATGTCGGACTTCTGACGCAGGCGGCGCAGCAGTTCCATGCCATCCATGCGCGGCATCTTGATATCGAGAATGGCCAGATCCGGCCGGTCGGTGGTCAGACCCTCCAGACCCGAGGCACCGTCGGTATAGGTGGCGACCTGATAGCCTTCGGCCTCCAGTGCCAGGGACACTGAAGTGAGAATATTGCGGTCGTCATCGACGAGAGCGATCTTGGGCATGAACTGCCTTTCTTGTTTGGACGCTGGCAAACGTGACGGTCAGAGCGACCGTTATAGCTGCTTGCAGGCGACAATTACGCATTAATTAAGGCGCGGCCAAGGAGCGTACAACCTTAGACTTGCTGCACAGGCCCCGCGAGAGTGCGATGCAACTTCCGTCTTACGACCGATTTCCCGATGGTGGGCGGTCCGGTTGCGCCGCTATTTTACCGGCCAAGGCGGACGGCAATAGGCTGGGCCGCGACGGAGTTGGTCATGTTCGATCATGAAAGCCTGAGAAGCACAGTGGCGGCACGCGCCGGCTCGATGTCCCACAATGCCATCGCACCGGTACTGGTTGCACGGGCCATGCAGGGCGAGGAAGGCGTGCTCACCGCCGATGGCGCGGTTTCGGTGCGCACCGGCGCCTTTACCGGCCGCTCACCCAAGGACAAGTTTATCGTGCGCGACGCCCTGACCAGCGCCAGCGTGTGGTGGGACAATGCGGGCGCCATGAGCCCGGACCATTTCGACCTGCTGCTGGCGGACGTGGTAGCGGCCATGGGGGGCCTGAGCCTCTTCCGCCAGGACCTGCTGGCCGGGGCCGATCCGCGCCACCAATATGGCGTGACCGTGCTGACGCCCAGCGCCTGGCACGCTCTGTTCATCCGCAACCTGTTGATCCGGCCCGGCGAGATGGTGCCGACCGGCAGCAATCCCACGCCCGTCACCATCGTGCATGCCCCGGCATTCCAGGCCGACCCGGCCCGCCATGGCAGCCGCAGCGCCACGGTGATCGCGCTCGACATGAGCCGGAACCTCGTCATCATTGCCGGCACCTCCTATGCCGGCGAAATCAAGAAGAGCGTCTTCTCCCTGTTCAACTTCCACGCGCCACGCCAGGGCGTGCTGCCCATGCACTGCTCGGCCAATCTCGGGCAGGACGGCGAGGCGGCCCTGTTCTTTGGCCTGTCGGGCACGGGCAAGACCACGCTTTCCAATGATCCGGCGCGCCCGCTGATCGGCGATGACGAGCATGGCTGGAGCGAAGATGGCGTCTTCAACCTCGAAGGCGGGTGCTATGCCAAGACCATCAAGCTGAGCGCCACGGCCGAGCCGGAGATCTTTGCCGCCACCAGGCGCTTCGGCACGGTGCTGGAAAATGTCGTGCTCGACGAAGCCCATGTGCCCGATTTCGACGATGTCTCGCTGACGGAAAATACCCGCGCGGCCTATCCCATCCATGTGCTGCCGGCCATTGCCAAGGGCAGCATGGGCGGCACGCCGCGCACCGTCGTCTTCCTCACCGCCGACGCCTTTGGCGTGCTGCCGCCGATTGCCCGGCTGACGCCGGAACAGGCGGTCTACCATTTCCTCTCGGGTTATACCGCCAAGGTCGCCGGCACCGAGCGCGGCGTGACCGAGCCGCAGGCGACCTTTTCGGCCTGCTTCGGCGCGCCCTTCATGCCGCTGCACCCCACGGTCTATGGCGACATGCTGGCCGAAAAACTCTCCAGCAGCGGCGCCTCTGCCTGGCTGATCAATACCGGCTGGACCGGCGGCGGCCATGGCGTGGGCAAGCGCATCGATATCGCCTCGACCCGACGCCTGCTCAGCGCAGCGCTCAACGGCGAGCTGGACGATGTGGAGATGCGGACCGACGAACTGTTTGGCTTTGAGGTCCCGGTCACCGTGCCCGGCATTGCAGCCAAGCTGCTCACGCCGCGCCTCACCTGGGCCGATGCCGACGCCTATGACCGCCAGGCGATGCACCTGGCCGGGCTATTCCGCGCCAATTTCGAGAAGTTCGGCGAGGCCGCCAATGCAGCGCCGGGGCCGCGACTGGCCCAGGCTGCGGAATAGGCGAGGGTTGCCGTCCGGCGCACCGGCTTTCCTCCCCCGTTCACGGGGGAGGGGGACCGCCAATAGGCGGTGGAGGGGGGAGCCACACCCACCACGTCAATGGATATTGCACGATCGAACCACGGTTTCGCGCCTGTGGCTCCCCTCTCCACCACGCTCCGCGTGGTCCTCTCTCCCGTGAACGGGAGAGGAAGCCGCACCCTCGCATCTCTCCGAGCCGTCAGAGTCGCCGAGATGGCATGGGGCGCGGTGTGACCCACCTCTACCAATCTGCCGGACGACCGGCACCGGGCGCATCTCGCCCCCTGTCGCAGCCGCAGGCCCACGGGCCGTGCGGAGCTTTGTCATGTCATGATGTTCGGAGAGAGCGCCTAGTTGGGCGAGTAGAAGATGTGCGAGCCGATCTGGGCGACGGCATTATAGGTATTGGCCCAGTTCGGCCGGACATTGGTGGTGTGGTAGAAGAGGGCCGAGCGCGGCACGGCGCCCACCGCTTCGCCGGTGGCGAATTCGGCATAGACCGTCTCGGCCAGCGCCGCCGAACGGTTCCAGGCGCTGCGTTCGCCGGGTGCATCGGTGCGGCCGTCACAGGCAAAGGTGAACTGGCAGCGATGGAAGCCCTTTTCGGCGTTCTGGTAGATGACACCACACAGGGTCGAGGGGAATTTGCTGGAGCGGGCGCGGTTGACGATGACATTGGCCACGGCCAGCTGGCCAGCAGCGCTTTCGCCGCGCGCTTCGTGATAGATGGCCTGGGCCAGGCAGTTGCGCTCGGCATCGGCCAGTTCGAGGCGCTTGCTCATCGGCTGGTAGCCGGTCTCGATATAGGCGGCCAGCGACGCGGTATTGAGCGCGGGCTGCGGGGTCACCGGGGCGGCGGCGAAGCTGGCCAGGGCTGAGACGGCGCTATTGTCGGTGAGGGTGCCGCGGGCGATGTAGCCCATCAGCACATCTTCATTGAGCGGGCGGGGCGCGGCAATGCCGAGCACGTCGACGGCCTGCAGTACCTGCTGCCGGGCGACGTAATTGGCCAGCAGAGCGGGCGTGAGTGGCTGTGCGCCCGGCGCCAGTGGCACCAGGGTCGGCCCGATGGCGGGCTGGGCGCGCAGCACGACAAGGTCGGCGGGGACGGGAAGAGGGGAAACGGCAGCCAGTTTAAGCGATTCTGCCTGGGCAGGGACGAGGGTCACGAACAGCACGAGCGCCACGGCGCAGAGGGCAAGTACATGCGAGAGAGCACGTACAGCTTTGAGCTGCCAGGTTTTCGTCATGCCCCGTCCTTACCCCTGGGCGCATCCGGTCATATCCGGTGCACCTTCGTCCGGACCCGCTGACGGGCCCTTGGTCACTTCCCGCGCACCCTAGCCAAGCTTGGCCGTGGTGGGAAGTCAGAATTTACGACTGATTAACTATAGCCGTTAGCTTCTTAAGTTAGGGTTAATCTACCCGCCGGCAGATGAAAACCCTTGAAAGACAAGGCCTTGCTGCGTGGTGAAGGGGGTGTGGGCAGGATAGCTAAAAGTTTACGGAGCCCCGGCACGATTCGTGGGGAGCCCAAGAGGTTAACAATTGCCGATATGGAAAATCCCCGGCCGAGGCCAGGGCTTGGAAGGCGACAGCCGATCGGCGCCCGGTTCAGCGGTGGCGGAAAGCGGCCTGGCGGACGTGGTTGAGGCTCTCCATGACCGCAATGCCCAGGGCGCGAATCTCCTCGCTGGGATGGACCAGGTCGGGCACCATAACGGTCTGCATGCCGGCGGCATGGGCGGCGCGCACGCCGGCATGGCTGTCCTCGAGCGCCAGGCAATGCACCGGTTCGATGCCCAGGCGTTTTGCCGCGGTCAGATAGGGTTCGGGATGCGGCTTGGGATTGGTGACGTCATCGCGGGTGACGATGGTGTCGAACAGCTCGAGCAGCCCGGCCGCCCCCAGATGGGTATGGGCATGGGGCTGGCGCGAGGAGGTCGCCACCGCCGTGGGAATGCCGCGCTCGCGCAGCTCGAGCACCAGTTCACGGGCGCCGGGCTTGACCGGCACGCCGGCATGGCTGCGCTCGCCCATGATCACGCGGCACCGCTGGTCGAACAGGGTATAGGGGAAGGTCACGCCATAGGCTTCCACCAGCAACTGGTTGGTGCGCTCATGGCTGCCGCCGACCATGGAGAGGTGGACATCGTCGGTCATGGGGAAGCCGAGCTCGTCGCAGACCTCAAAGACGATGGTGCGGAACACGGCCTCGGTATCGAGCAGCGTGCCGTCCATATCAAAGATCACCGCCTGGAACGGGGTGAGGTGCAGCAGTTCGGTCTGGAGTGTCATCATGGCTGGATATAGGGCGATTTGCGGCGCGATGCTAGGCGCCTGCGGGAAAGGCAGGGTTGCGCGCTGGCGAATAGGAGCGGCTGTGATAGCCTTGGCCCATGTCTGATTTCAAGCCCGCCCGCCATCACGAGACGCTGGGCGATGCGTTCTATGACCGCGTCGCTCCCGCCGATTTCCCGCAAACCCTGCTGCGCCACCGCGACCAGCGCTGGGCCCGCCGCATCGGGCTTAATGGCCTGAGCGACGACCAGTGGCTTGAGCATTTCGGGCGCTTTGCGCCCCTGCCCGGCTCGCTGCCGGCGCCGCTGGCGCTGCGCTATCACGGCCACCAGTTCCGCAGCTACAATCCCGATCTGGGCGATGGCCGCGGCTTCCTGTTCGCCCAGGGCTTTGACCGCGAGGACGGTCGTCTCCTCGATCTGGGCACCAAGGGCACGGGCACCACGCCCTGGTCCCGCGGCGGCGATGGCAGGCTGACGCTCAAGGGCGGCGTGCGGGAAATCCTTGCCAGCGAAATGCTCGAGGCCATGGGCGTCTATACGTCCAAGAGCCTGTCGCTGGTGGAAACCGGGGAGGCGCTGCAGCGCGGCGACGAGCCCTCGCCCACCCGCGCGGCGGCCCTGGTGCGGCTCAGCCATAGCCATATCCGCATCGGCAGCTTCCAGCGCCTGGCTTATCTCGAGGACACGGCCGGGCTGCAGCAATTGCTCGATTATGCCATTGCCACCTATTATCCCGAGCTGGCGGATGCCGCCGACCGGCCCGCGGCGTTTCTGGGCGCGGTGGTGGCCAATGTCGCCCGGCTCGGGGCGCAATACACTGCCGCCGGTTTCGTCCATGGCGTGCTCAATACCGACAATATCAACATAACCGGGGAGAGCTTCGACTATGGGCCGTGGCGCTTCATCCCGACCTACGACCCCGATTTCACCGCCGCCTATTTCGACGAGACCGGGCTCTACAGCTTTGGCCGGCAGCCCGATGCGCTGGCCTGGAACCTGACGCGGCTGGCCGAATGCCTGGTGCCGCTCTCGAGCATCGAGGCGCTGGAGCCGGCGCTCAATACCGTGTGGCCTATCTTCCGGGCCGAACTGCCCCGGCAGATGCTGCGGCGGCTGGGGCTGGTGCCGCGCGACACCGAGGTCGACGGCGCCTTCGTCACGGACCTTTTTGAATTCCTCAGCGCCTCGCAGGCGCCCTATGAGCAGTTCCTGTTCGACTGGCGCGGCGGCAGCCTGAGCGCCGAGCGCGCCGCCCGCAGTCCATCGGCGGCGCTTTACGCCAGCGATGCCTTCCGGCCGGTGGCCGACGCCCTTGAAGCCTATCAGCCCAGCGCCGACGTCAATCTGGGTCACCCCTATTTCGCGCGGCGACAGCCGCGCAGCATGGTGATTGACGAGGTCGAGGCGATCTGGGCACCGATTGCCGAGCGTGACGACTGGACGGCACTGGCCGAAACGCTGGCCGAGATCGCCGAAATGCGCCAGGCCTATGGCATAAAATGAGGAGAACGCGATGACACTCTATGCGCTGGACGGCATGGCCCCGGAAATCGACCCCGATGTCGGCTGGATTGCCCCGACCGCCGTGCTGGTCGGCAGGGTGATCGTGCATGCCGAGGCGGGCATCTGGTTCGGCGTGGTGGCGCGGGGCGACAATGAAGCCATCACGATCGGCGCGCGCAGCAATGTGCAGGAAAATACGGTGCTGCATACCGATATGGGCTTTCCGCTGACCATCGGCGTGGGTTGCACCATCGGCCACAAGGCCATGCTGCATGGCTGCAGCATTGGCGACAACACCTTGATCGGCATGGGCGCTACGGTGCTCAATGGCGCGCGCATCGGCAAGAACTGCCTGATTGGCGCCGGTGCCTTGATCACCGAGGGCAAGGAAATTCCCGACGGCTCGCTGGTGGTGGGTGCGCCGGGCAAGGTGATCCGCGACCTCGACGGGGCCGCCATCGAGCGGCTGCGCAAATCGGCCGATGGCTATGTGCGCAATGCCAGGCGCTTTGCCGCTGGCCTCGTGGACGTCACCGCGCGTCCCCATGATTTCGAGCCGGCCTGAATGACCAGCGATAGCGGCGAACGCCATCGGCAGATCCTGGAACTGGCGCGGCAGCAGCATGGCGTCAGCGTCGAGGCGCTGGCGCGCCATTTTGCCGTCTCGGTGCAGACCATCCGCAAGGATCTCAACCAGTTGTGCGAGCAGCGGCAGCTGACCCGCGTGCATGGCGGGGCGCGGCTGCCCTCGGGGGTGGAGAACCTGGAATATGAGGCGCGCCGCCGCATCGCCGCCGAGGCCAAGCAGGCCATCGGCGAGGCGGCGGCCAGGCTCATTCCCAATGATGCGTCGCTGTTCATCAATATCGGCACCACGACCGAGGCGGTGAGCCAGGCGCTGCTCGACCATGCCGGGCTCATGGTGGTGACCAACAACATTAATGTCGCCAACCGCATGCGGGTCTATCCGCGCTTTGAGGTGGTTATTGCCGGCGGTGTGGTGCGCCCCTCCGATGGCGGCGTGGTGGGGGAAGCGGCGGCCGGCTTCTTCTCGCAGTTCAAGGTGGACTATGCGGTGATCGGCGCCTCGGCGCTCGATGAAGAGGGCGCGCTGCTCGACTTCGACTATCGCGAGGTCAAGGTCGCTCAGGCCATTATCGCCAATGCGCGCCATGTGATCCTGGTCGCCGACCAGGGCAAGTTCAGCCGCACCGCGCCGGTGCGGATCGCCCGTATCGACCAGATCGGCAGCTTCGTCACCGACCATTGCCCGTCGGATGCCTTTCGCCGGCTGTGCAAGGCGGCCGGCGTGGCGCTGATCGAAACCGGCCCCCATTAACCGCGCCTTAACCTAACAGAACAAATTCCGCGGCGGATGGTATTAATCCTAAATCTGCGAGCCTCACAGTGAACGGAGATCAGCACCGTTTTAGAACTGGGCAGCCGTGGCCAAGGATCAATCAACGTTACGGGACCATCATGGCTGGCTGCGGCAGACCATGCTGCCGGCGCTGCTGGCGCTGATCGTCCTGCTGATCGGCGGGGTCTATCTGGACCTGCAGAATACAACCCTGGCCCGGGAGCGGGCCCAGGCCAGGGTGCTGGCGGAACTGGCGCTGATCCGGGCCAAGGTCGAGGGCAATATCACCGCCAATATCCAGCTGGTGCGCGGGCTGGTGTCGACCATTTCCACCGAACAGACGACCATGACTCCGGAGCGGTTCGCCGCCCTGGCAAGCCGGCTGTTCGAGGAACAGAGCCAGTTGCGCTCGGTCGCGCTGGCGCCTGATCTGGTCGTTACCACGACCTATCCGCTTGCCGGCAATGAAGGGGCCATCGGCCTCAATTATCTGACCAACCCGGCGCAACGGGGCGCCGCCCTGCTGGCGCGCGATACCGGCCGGCTGGTCCTGGCGGGGCCGGTCGACCTGGTACAGGGCGGGCGGGGCTTTATCGGCCGCTTCCCGGTCTTTACCGACAGCCCGGACGGCCGCCAGTTCTGGGGACTGGTCTCGGCCGTCGTCGACATGGACGCGCTCTATGCCGACAGCGACCTGACCAATCCGGCGCTGGGCGTCGACGTGTCGCTGGCCGTCGCGGGCGGGATGACGCCCTTCTTCGGACGTGATCTCAGCGACGAGGAGCCGGTCACGGCCGAGGTCTCGCTGCCGCATGGCACCTGGATCATCGCGGCCGTGCCCAAGGGCGGCTGGGCCGCCGCCACCGGCGACAACTGGCTGTTCCGCCTGGCGATTGCGGCCGCCGGTATCCTGATCCTGGTGCCGATCGTCATCACCGGCTGTCTGATGGGTGAACGCAACCGGCACTTCCGTGCCGTCAAGCGGCGCGAGGCCGATCTGACGCGAGTGACCCGGCGGCTCGACCTGGCGCTGGGCATTTCCCGGATCGGCGTCTGGGAAATGGATGCGGTGACCAAGGACCTGGTATGGGACGACCGCATGAACCAGCTCTATGGGCTGGCCACCGATGGCGGCCCGCGCAGCTATCTGGACTGGCGGCAGGCGCTGCATGCCGATGACCTGGCGCAAGCCGAGGACGACTTTGCGCGGGGCATCGCCACGGGACGCTATGAGTCCACCTTCCGCAGCGTGCATGGCGACGGCACGGTGCGCCATCTGCGCTCGATCGGCGCGGTCTATAGCGATCCGGACTGCAACCCGCGTATCCTGGGCATCAACTGGGACGTGACGACCGATGTCGAACTCAATCTCGAGCTCAAGCAGGCCACGGCGACGACGCAGGCGCGCAATGCCGAGCTCGAGACGGCGCGGGTGCGCATCGAACACAATGCCCTGCATGACAGCCTGACCGGCCTGCCCAATCGGCGCTATCTCGACGAAATCCTGCAGGGCCTGGCCGGACGGGGCTTTGGCGCCGACCAGTCCATCGCCCTGCTGCATATCGATCTCGACCGCTTCAAGCAGATCAATGACACGCTCGGGCACGCGGCCGGCGACGCCATGCTGATCCATGCCAGCGCGGTGCTGCGCGCCAAATGCCGGGACGGCGATTTCGTCGCCCGCATCGGGGGCGACGAATTCGTGGTGCTCACCACCGCCAATGACAGCCAGGAGGATCTGGCGGCGCTGGCCGCCCGCATCGTTCGTCGCATGCGCCAGCCGGTCCCCTATGAGGGGCATGAATGCCGGTTCGGCGTCAGCATCGGCATTGCGCGGGGCTGCGTCAGCACGCTTGAGGGCCGGCAATTGCTGATCAATGCCGATATCGCGCTCTACCGGGCCAAGGCACGCGGTCGCAACTGCTACGAATTCTTCTCCGAAGCGCTGCAGGCCGAAGTGATCAATACCAAGCGGGTGGCCGACGAGATCCTGAGCGGGCTCGAGCGCGACGAATTCGTCGCCTATTACCAGCCGCAGTTTGACGCGCAGACGCATGACCTGGTGGGCGTGGAGGCCCTGGCCCGCTGGCGGCATCCGACCGAGGGCATCAAGACCCCGGACAGCTTCATCCCGGTCGCCGAAGAACTCAATGTCATGGCGACCATCGACCGGCTGATCCTGGAACAGGCGCTGGCGGACCTGGCCCGCTGGGATGGCATGGGCCTTGGGGTGCCGCGCGCCTCGGTCAATGTGTCGCTGCGCCGCCTGCATGACGAAGAGCTGATCACCAGCCTGCGCAAACTGGATATCGCGCCGGGTCGCGTCTCGTTTGAACTGGTGGAGTCGATCTATCTGGACGACGGGGACGACATCGTCAGCTGGAACATCGAGCAGATCAAGGAGCTCGGCATCGATGTCGAGATCGATGACTTCGGCACCGGCTATGCCTCGATCGTGTCGCTGCAGAAGCTGCACCCGACCCGGCTCAAGATCGACCGCCAGCTGATCATGCCCATCCTGACCGACCCGGCGCAGCGGCGCCTGCTCACCTCGATCATCGATATCGGCAAGGCCATGGGCATCGAGGTGGTGGCCGAGGGCGTCGAGACCATGGAACATGCCGCGATCCTGCGCGATCTGGGCTGTGACATCCTGCAAGGCTACGCCTTCGCCCGGCCGCTCAATCCTGCCGATCTGGAAGTCTTCCTGAGCGCACAATCCTGGCGCAAGGCGTCCTGACCCCTTCTCAAAGCACCCCTCATGGTCCATTGATCGGGCCAGACAGGCGGCAGGCAGGAGAACCGGCATGAGTGACGAACAGGGGCGCTTTGCCATCGGGGTGATCGGCGCTGGCATGGGGGCCAAACCGCATGGCCTGGCGCTGCAATCGCTGGCCGACAGCATCGCCGTGCTGGGCGTCTATCGCCGCAACCGGGCCGAGCTCGAGAGCTTCTGCACCACCTATGGTTTCCCTGCCGCCGAGAGCTACGAGGCCCTTCTGGCCGATCCGCGGCTCGACGCCGTGCTGGTGCTGACGCCGCCCAATGCGCGCGAGGAGATCGTCGCCGCCGCGGCCCGGGCCGGCAAGCATGTGCTGCTGGAAAAGCCAGTTGAACGCAGCGTGGCCGCCGCCGAGCGCATCGTCGGGCTGTGCGACGCCGCCAATGTCACGCTGGGCGTCATCTTCCAGCACCGCTTCCGCCGCGCCTCGCGCTTCCTGGCCGAAGCCATTGCCGACGGGCGCTATGGCCGGCTCGAGACCGTGCATCTGGTGGTGCCATGGTGGCGGCCGCAACAGGGCTATTACGACCAGCCCGGCCGCGGCACGCTGGCCCAGGATGGCGGCGGGGTGCTGATCACCCAGGCCATTCACTCGCTCGACCTGATGCTCAGCCTCTGCGGACCCGTCGAGGCGGTGACCGCCATGGCCCGGACGACCCGGCTGCACCAGATGGAGACCGAGGACTTCGTGACGGCCGGGCTCGACTTCGCCAATGGCGCGGTCGGGGCGATGATGGCGACCACCGCCAATTTCCCCGGCGGGCCGGAAAGCCTGACGCTGAACTTCGCCGATGCCGCAGCCACGCTGACCGCCGGCAACCTGACGGTGCGCCTGCGCAATGGCGACATCATCACCGAGGGCGAGGCCAGCGAGGGCGGCGGCGGTGCCGACCCGATGGCATTCCCCTTCGACTGGCATGCCGCCCAGATCGCCGAGTTCGCCGACGCCGTCCGCCATGGCCGGCAGCCGGTCTCGACCGGCCATAGCGCGCTGCATGTGCACCGCCTGATCGAGGCGCTGCTGGCCTCCTCGCGCGACGGCAAGCGCGTCAGCGTCTAGCTCAGGTGGCGCTGCCGGTCGGTTCTGGCGGTTGCTCGGCCGGCGGCGCCTCGGACACGGTGCCGCCGCCTCGCGCCGGCCAGCGTTCGCCCACCGTGTCGGCGACGAAGGCACCGCGTTCGCCGAGCGGCTGGGCCGCCCCGGTGGTGGAATCCTCGGCGGTCTGGTGCTCGATCTCGGAATTGAGCGAGCCGCCCAGAATGATGATGGTGACCGACAGCCAGATCCAGGTCAGCATGCCGACCACGGCGCCGAGCGAGCCATAGGTGGCGCTGTAGTTGGAAAAATTGGCGGCGTACCAGGAAAACAGCACCGAGGCGGCCATGATGCCCAAAGCGGCAAAGGCACTGCCCGGCGTCACCCAGCGCCAGCGCGCCTCCTGCCGGCTCGGGCCCCAGCGATAGAGCGCCGACACCGCCAGCAGCAGGAAGGCCAGCAGCACGGCATAGGCGCCCAGCTGCACGATCCAGTCATAGCGCGACAGCCAGAGCAGGCTGAGCACCACCGGCAGCACCAGCACGACGCTGAGCATGACGATGGTGAGCACCAGGCCACCGAGCAGGAAGATCAGCGCCAGCAGGTTGACGGCAAAGAAGTTGCGCTTTTCCTGCTCGCCATAGACCACATTCATGGCCTCAAACAGTGCCTTGATGCCCGCGCCGGCGCCCCAGAGGGCAATGGCGAGCGACACCAGCAGGGTGATCCCCAGCGAGCGTTCGTCCTCGGTGGTCAGCCGCACCAATTGCTCGCGCACGATATCGAGGCCACCATCGGGCACGATGCCGACGAGCAGGTTGAGCTGCTCGACCACGCCGGCGGGATTGTTGAGCAGGCCATAGAGCGAGACGAAGAGACTGAGCGAGGGGGCCAGCGCCAGCAGCAGGAAGAAGCTGACGCCGGCGGCCGTCAGCAGAATGCGGTTCTCGTTGAAGCCGACATAGAGGCGATAGACGATGTCCTTCCAGCCCCGCCAGGGGATGGCGGACGGCGTAAAGGCGTGGCGCCCGCGATCGGACTGCAGGGCGCGCTGGGATTGGTTGTCATCGGTCATGGGAGCGCAACGCATGAAGCCGCCGGGCGGCTCCATGCGCGGGCTGACTTCATGCCGAAAGCGCGGCCTTGGCCTCGACGCGGCGACGAATGGAGGCCACGTCCGACTTGGGCGTCGCCGCAAACAGCGTCTTGGTATAGTCGTGCTGGGGATTGTCGAAGACGGCCTGGCGGCTGCCATGCTCGACGACGTCGCCATAATACATCACCATCACCTCGTCAGCGATGTAGCGCACGACGCTGAGATCATGGCTGATGAAGACATAGGTCAGGCCAAACTCGTCCTGCAGGTCCTTGAGCAGGTTGAGGATCTGCGCCTGGACCGACAGGTCGAGCGCCGAGACCGGTTCGTCGAGCACGAGAAAGCTCGGATTGAGCATCAGCGCCCGGGCGATGGCGATGCGCTGGCGCTGGCCGCCCGAGAACATATGCGGGTAGCGGTTGAAGTGCTCGGGGGCGAGGCCGACCTTGGTCAGCATGGCCATGGCCTTGTCGCGTCGCTCGGCGGCCGACATCTTGGTATTGAGCAGCAGCGGCTCGGCCAGCACATCGCCGATCTTCTGGCGCGGATTGAGCGAGCCGTAGGGGTTCTGGAAGACGATCTGCACCTTCTGGCGCATTTCGCGACTGACATGCCTGGTGTCGACCGGGACGCCATCGATCACGATATCGCCAGCGGTGGCTGGATCGATCAGCGTGATCATGCGGGCCAGCGTGGACTTGCCGCAGCCGCTTTCGCCGACCACGGCCAGCGTCTTGCCCTTGGCCAGGGTGAAGTTCACGCCCTTGACGGCATGCACCACCTTGGCCGGGCGCAGGAAGCCGCCGGAAGAGACATAGTCGCGCGTGAGGTTGCGGACTTCGAGGACGGGCGTGGCCATCAGTGTACTCCCGGCGCCGGTTCGAAGACGAAGTCGGAAACGGTGGGCAGGCGATCGCCCACGGCGTTTTCCGGCAGCGCCGACAGCAGGGCCCGCGTGTAGTTGGATTGAGGGGCTTCGAACAGGGAGAGCACGTCGGCCTCCTCCATCTTGCGGCCCTTGTACTGGACGATGACGCGATCGGCCGTCTCGGCCACCACGCCCATGTCATGGGTGATCATGATCAGGCCCATGCCATGCTCGGCCTGCAGCCGCACCAGCAGATCAAGGATCTGCTTCTGGATGGTCACGTCGAGCGCGGTGGTCGGCTCGTCGGCGATCAGCAGCTTGGGATTGCAGGAAATCGCCATGGCGATCATGACGCGCTGGCACTGGCCACCGCTCAGCTGGTGGGGGAAGGCGCCGAGGCGATCGGCACCATCGTTGATGCCGACCAGCCTGAGCAGTTCCACGGCCCGGTCGCGGGCGGCCCGGCCGTGCAGGCCCAGATGCATGCCCAGCACTTCCTCGATCTGGAAGCCGATGGTGAAGCAGGGGTTCAGGCTCGCCACGGGCTCCTGGAAGATCATGGCAATATCCTTGCCGATGATCCTGCGCTTGTCGGCAGCGCTCATGGTGAGCAGGTCGAGGCCTTCAAATTCCATCTTGTCGGCGGTGACGGTGGCGGTCGAGGGCAGCAGCCCCATCACCGCCAGCATGGCCACGGACTTGCCGGAACCGGATTCCCCGACAATGGCCAGCACTTCGCGGGCGTCGACGGAGATATCGATGCCATCGACAGCCTTGAACAGGCCGATGGAGGTATCGAAGGAGACAGTCAGATTGCGGATTTCAAGCAGGGCCATGGCTCAGCTCCTCTTGAGTTTGGGATCGAGTGCGTCCCGCATGCCGTCGCCGATCAGGTTGATGGCGAGCACGGTGATCAGGATGGCCAGACCCGGAAAGGTCACCACCCAGGGGGCGCGCAGGATGAATTCGCGGGCCGTCGCCAGCATGGTGCCCCATTCGGGGGTGGGTGGCTGGGCGCCCATGCCGAGAAAGCCGAGCGCAGCGGCATCGAGAATGGCATTGGAAAAGCTCAGCGTCGCCTGGACGATCAGCGGGCCCAGGCAGTTGGGCAGGATGGTGATCAGCATCAGCCGGAAGTGGCTGGCGCCGGACAGTTTGGCGGCCGTCACATATTCACGGCTCTTTTCGGCCATGACGGCGGCGCGCACCAGTCTGGCAAAGTGCGGCTGCAGGACAATGGCGATGGCCACCATGGCGTTGAACAGGCCTGGCCCCAGAATGGCGACCAGCACGAGCGCCAGCAGCAGCGAGGGGAAGGCCAGGATGATGTCCATGACGCGCATGATCATGGCGTCGACCCAGCCGCCGAAATAGCCGGCCAGCACGCCCAGGATGACGCCGACAGAGGCGGCGCCGACCACCACGAAAAGGCCGATGAACAGGGAATAGCGGGCGCCATGGATCAACCGGCTGAGCATGTCGCGGCCGACCGGGTCGGTGCCGAGCAGGAAGCGCGGATCCCCCAGCGCGTCCCAGATGGGCGGCGTCAGGATGGCGTCACGGTATTGCTGGTCGGGCGAGTGCGGCGCGATCAGGGGCGCGAAGATGGCGACCAGGACGAGCAGCGCAAATACCACCAGCCCGATGACCGCACCGCGGTTGACGGCAAAATAATGCCAGAATTCGCGAAAACCGGCGCCGAAATTTTCTTTGACGGGCGCGGGGGTGACTTGGGTCTGGCTCATTTATTTCACCCTGATGCGCGGATTGATGACGGCATAGAGCACATCGACGAGCAGGTTGACGGCCATGACGATGAGCGCAATGAGCAACAGGCCCGACTGCACCACGACATAGTCGCGCTTGGAGATTGAATCGATCATCCACTTGCCGATGCCCGGCCAGGAGAAGATGGTTTCGGTGAGGATGGCGCCGCCGAGCAGCAGGCCGACCTGCAGGCCGATGGTGGTGATCACCGGGATCAGCGCATTGCGCAAGGCGTGAACGTTGACCACGCGCTGTGGCGACAGGCCCTTGGCCCGCGCGGTGCGGACATAATCCTCGCCCAGCACTTCGAGCATGGCCGACCGGGTCTGGCGGGCGATAACGGCCAGTGGGATGGTGCCCAGCACGACCGCCGGGAGGATCAGGTGGCGCAGCGCCGAGACGAAGGCGGGCCAGTTGCCATAGAGCAGGGTATCGACCAGCATGAAGCCGGTAATGGGCCGCAGGAAGAAGGTCAGCGAGATGCGCCCCGAGACCGGCGTCCAGCCCAGATAGCCGGAAAAGAAGATGATCAGCAGCAGGCCCCACCAGAAGATGGGCATCGAATAGCCGGTGAGCGCCACGCCCATGGTGACCTGATCGAACCAGGAGCCGCGCTTGACCGCCGCGAAGATGCCGGCGGGAATGCCGACGACGATGGCAAAGATCATGGCCACGAGGGCCAGTTCGATGGTGGCGGGGAACAGCGTCATGAACTCGGTCAGCACCGGGCGCTTGGTGGCCAGCGAGATGCCGAAATTGCCCTGCAGCACGGAGCCCAGGTAATTGAGATATTGCTGCCAGATCGGCAGGTTGTAGCCGAACTGCTCGCGCAGGATTTCGTAGCGCTCAGGCGTGACGCCGTGTTGTCCGGCCATGGCCAGGATCGGGTCGCCCGGCAGCACGCGGACAAAAAAGAAGGCGCAGAGGGAAATGCCGATGACGGTCGGCACGATCAGCGCAATTCTGCGCAGAATGTAATTCAACATGAGCGGGTCTTACCCTTGAGCAATGGACCACCGATGGGGTCAGAATGCTCGCGTTTCCTGAGGTGGCTCGGCCCTTTGGCGGGCGCCATTTGCTGGCGCCTCATGGCCTTGCTCGAAATAGTGGAGCCTCGTTCCGAGCGATACGGATCGAGGCTCCTGTTTGCAGACTATCGCAAAGCCTTACTCGGCGATGTCGACGCCCTTGAAGCTATGGTTGCCCAGAGGGCTCATGGCATAGCCGGTGACGGTCTTCTTCATGGGCATGAACACGCGCGAATGAGCGAGGGTCATGGCGGGCTCTTCAGCTTTGAAGATTTCCTGGGCCTTGGTGTAGAGCTCGGTGCGCTTGGCCTGATCCGGGGTGGTCTTGGCTTCCTGGATCAGGGCTTCGAAGTCCTCGTTGCACCAGTTGGAGTAGTTGGACACGCCGATGGCCGAGCACGAGAACAGGGTGGCGAAGAAGTTGTCCGGATCACCATTGTCGCCGGTCCAGCCGATCTGGAACGGACCCTTGCGGTCGGGCTGCTTGCCGCGCTCGCGGTATTCAGTCCATTCGTAGGTGACGATATTGGCGGTGACGCCGACAGCGGCCCAGTCAGCCTGGATCAGTTCGGCAACGCGCTGGGCGTTGGGATTGTATGGACGCGAGACGGGCATGGCCCACAGGTCGGTGGTCAGCTCGGTCACGCCGGCTTCGGCCAGCAGGGCCTTGGCAGCTTCCGGATCATACTTGTCGGCTTCCGTGGTGTCGTCATAGGACCACATGGTCGGCGGGATCAGGTTCTTGGCGTCCTGGCCGGCACCCTGGTACACGGCCTCGATGATCGCAGCCTTGTCGATCGCCATGGTCAGGGCCTTGCGGACCTTGACGTTGTCGAACGGGGCTTCGGTCACGTTGTAGGACATGTAGCCGATATTGAGGCCTTCCTGTTCCATGACGGTCAGGTTGGGATCGGCCTGGAGCGTGGCGATATCGGCAGGCGCCGGATAGGGCATGATATCGCATTCGCCGGCCAGCAGGCGCTGGGCACGGACCGACTGGTCGGTGGTGATGGCGAAAACCAGGTCATCGATGGGCTGCTTGCCATCCCAGTAGTCGGGGAAGGCGGCATAACGGATGACGGTATCGAGCTGGTAGTCGACGAACTGGAACGGACCATTGCCGATCGGCTGGGTCGAGAACGCCGCCATATTGCCTTCAGCTTCGAGCTTGTCGGCATATTCCTTGGAGACGATCGAGGCGAAATCCATCGCCAGGTTGGCCAGCATCGGTGCGTTTGGTTCGTTCAGCACGAACTTGACCGTCAGGTCGTCAACGGCAACGATTTCCTTGAGGTACTTGGGCATGTCCATGCCCTGGAAGTAGTCCCAGGTCATGCCTTCGAGATAGGCGTACCAGGCGTTGTCTTCCTTCCACTGACGCTCGAACGTGAAGATCACGTCAGAAGCATTGAGGTCGCGGGTGGGGGTAAAATAGTCTGTGGTCTGGAACTTGGTGCCCGGACGCAGCTTGAAGGTGATCTCGAGGCCATCGGCCGAGACTTCCCAGCTTTCGGCCAGGGCGGGGGTCACTTCGGTACCGCCGGGAGCAAATTCGACCAGACGGCTATAGATCGTGTGCGAGCTCGCGTCGAAGTCATTGCCGCCAGTCAGCGGACCGGGATCGAAATGGGCAGGGGAAGCTTCCGAGCAATAGACCAGCTGTTTGGCCTGGGCGGCGCCGGCAGCGAGCGCCATAATGGCCGTCGCTGTGAGCAGCGTCTTCATCAATTTCATGATTGTTGTCTCCCGAACAGTTTTATGCACCCGGCTTGCCAACCGGGGCTTGGGCGTCAACAAAGCTTAGAATCCAAGGGAGCGCAATGGGGGAGTTTGACCAATTGGTCAATCTGATGACGCCTGGAAGACAAATCCACAACAATGGACGGTTAGCTGCCGATCCGTTCGGCCGCCCCGCTTGGCGCTTGACCACCCGCCGAGCCTGATGATCCATAGCCCCATGACAAAGACCATTGCCACAATGACCCTGGTGGTCGCCGACTATGATGCCGCGATCACTTTTTATCGTGACCGGCTGGGCTTTGCCGTGCTGGCCGATACCGACATGGGCGGCGGCAAACGCTGGGTCGTGATCGGGCCGGCCGACGGCGCCGGCGCCCGGCTGCTGCTGGCCAAAGCCGATGGCCCCGTGCAGGACAAGGCCGTGGGCAACCAGACCGGCGGCCGGGTGATGGGCTTTATCGAAACCGACGACTTTGCCCGCAGCCATGCCGACATGGTCGCGCAGGGCGTCACCTTCCTCGAAGCGCCGCGGCATGAGCCCTATGGCTGGGTGGCCGTGTTTGCAGACCTCTATGGAAACAAATGGGATCTCATCGAACCCGAAAACTGAGCGCGGTGCTGCTGCTCGGCCTGCTGGCCGGAACGAGCCTGGCCGCGCAGGAGGCCGGCTGGCACTATTCGCCCCTGCCCGGGGAAGGCGATCGCGCCACGCTGGGCTGCGCCCTCGGCTCGACGACAACCACTTTCGCCTGCATCGCCGTGCGCTGCGAGGATGATTTTTCCACCGGCATCTATATCCATACCAGCCGGACGCAGGGCGATGCGGTTGTATGGGCCATCACCGTGGACAAGCAGACCCGCAGCTTCGTCGCCCTGCCCAGCCAGCCCTATGGCTCAAGGCTGAGCGGCGACACCGCCTGGGTGCTGGACAATCTGCGCAACGGTGCCGTAGCCTATCTCGAGCCGGCCGACGGCACGCCCGTGCCGGCCAATCACATTGCGCTCGACGGCTCGCTCTACGCCATCAATCATGCCCTCGCCTGGTGCGCCCCGCGCGTACCGGCAAACGAACCGATGACGGCGCCGGACGTTGAGACCAGACAATAGCGAATGGAGACGCAGCATGGACCGCCGACCGCTCGGACGCAGTGAACTTGTCATCGAACCGCTGGTGCTGGGGGGCAATGTCTTCGGCTGGACCGTGGATGAGGCCGAAGGCTTCAAGATACTCGACGCCTATGTCGATGCCGGCTTTACCGCCATCGATACGGCCGAAGGCTATCCCAACTGGGTGCCCGGCAATCCGCCCGGCATGAGCGAGACGATCATCGGCAAGTGGATGAAGGCGCGCGGCAATCGCGAGGCGCTGCATATCTTCACCAAGGTCAATTCGGCCAACAAGCCGGGCGGGCTCAGCGCCCAGGCCATCCATGACGGCGTCGAAGCCTCGCTGGCGCGGCTGCAGACCGACTATATCGACCTCTATTTCAGCCACTGGCCGGATCCGGAGACCAGCCATGAAGAAACGCTCGGCGCCTATGATCCGCTGGTCCGCTCGGGCCGGGTGCGGGTGCTCGGCGCCTCCAACTATAGCGCGCAGATGGTCCGCGACGCCCAGCAGACTGCCATCGTCAAGACGCTACCGCGCTATGATGTGCTGCAGCCACGCTTCAATCTCTATGACCGCGCCGAATTCGCGGCCCTGGCCGATGTGGTGGCCGAACAGGAGCTCGGCACGGTGGTCTATTACAGCCTCGCCGCCGGCTTTCTGACCGGCAAGTATCGCAGCAAGGCCGATCTCGGCAAATCGCCGCGCGGCGGCGGGGCGGAGAAATATCTCGACGCCAAGGGTCTGGCCATCCTGGCCGCGCTCGACACCGTCGCGGCGGCCCATGACGCCACCCCGGCCGAAGTGTCGCTAGCCTGGTTGGTGGCCCAGAAGGGCGTCAGCGCCCCGATCGCCTCGGCTACATCGGTCGAACAGGTGCAGAGCCTCGCCAAAGGCGTGCGGCTCAAGCTGGCCGATGACGAGCTCAAACTGCTGACCGACGCTGGTCAGTAAGCCCTAAAGCCACCCCTCCTCTGCGGGAGGGGTGGCGTCAGCCTACCACTCGAAATCGGGCCCGTTCACGCGGGCGCCCATCAGGAAGACGTCGGCCATCAGCCGCAGCGGCGCGGCGTCGACATCGGTTTGGTGCCGGTCGAGCAGATCGGCAAAGTGGTCGTACATGGCGGCATATTCGCCATCGCCATGCTGCAGCACGACCTCATCATTGACGCGCAGCGTGCGCCCGCCGCCCTCGAGCCGGACGACATCACCCGTGCCGGTCTCGAAGCGGATGGTCCAGATCTCGCCATTCTCCTCGAGCCAGTTGAAGCCCGCCGACAAAGCCGGCTGGTGCGCCTGGCCGGACTTGAAGGTGATCTCGGCGTCGATGGGGGTCTGCCGATTGGCCGGGAAGGTCAGCTTGCTGGCCGCGACGAAGACCGGATAGGGCATGACCTTGGTGAAGATCGAGAGGGCATTGATGCCGGGATCGCAGACGCCGAAGCCGCCCGGCTCCCACACCCAGTCCTGGCCGGGATGCCATTTGCGCACGCTTTCGCGCCAATCGATGCGCGCGGCCGTGACGCCCTGCTCGGCCAGGATCGCCTTGGCCCGGTCGACGGCCGGATTATACTGGCTGTGCCAGGTCTGGTAGAGCACGCGATCGAGCCGGCCGGCATGGGCGATCAGGTCGTCGAGCTCGGAAATGGTGGTGGTGGGGGGCTTTTCCATCATCACGTCCTTGCCGGCATCGAGTGCCTCGCGGACATATTGATGGCGGATGCCGGGCGGGGTGCAGATCGACACGAGACCGATCTCGGGCATGGCGGCATAGAGCTCGGCGGGTGTCTTGAACACGGGCAGGCCGTTATGGGCCAGCCCGCGGGTCGAGACGGTCGCGGCCACCTCGAAATCCTGCGAATTCTCGATCACCGGCAGGTGCTGGTCCTGCGCTATCTTGCCCACGCCAATGACGGCGATCTTGCGTTTGGCCATGGTCTGGCTCCTGGGGAAAAAGTCGGGCGTATAGAACAGAGCCGGCCCGGCTCTGCCAAGGGGATTTGTATGATTTTTTCGGGCGCCCGGCTCAGCGCACGATTATGGCGCGGAAATCGTTGACATTGGTGCCGGTGGGGCCGGTCACCAGCAGGTCGCCAATGGCCCTGAAGGCGGTATAGGCGTCGTTATTGGCCAGAGCCGCCAGCGGATCGATGCCGGCATGGCGCAGGCGCGTGGCCGTGCCGCCATCGACAAAGGCGCCGGCATTGTCCTCGGAGCCGTCAATGCCGTCGGTATCGGCGGCCAGCGCGGAAATGCCCTCGGCGCCATCGATGGCAATGGCCAAAGCCAGCAGGAATTCGCCATTGCGCCCGCCCCGGCCCTTGCCGCGCAGCGTCACGGTGGTTTCCCCGCCGGACAGCAGCACCACCGGCTTGGCAAAGGGGCGGTTGCGGGTGAGGATTTCCTTGGCGATGGCGGCATGGACCTGGGCGACGTCGCGCGCCTCGCCCTCGATGGAATCGGACAGTATGGCCGCCTCGATCCCCTTGCTGCGCGCCAGCGTGGCGGCGGCTTCGAGCGACAGGGCAGCCGAGGCAATGGTGCGCACGGTGTTGCGCGCCAGTCTGGGATCGCCGGCCAGCGGCGCCGGATTGTCCTCGCCCGCCAGCAGCGCCTGGGCGCTGGCCGGCAGGTCGATGCGGTAGAGCGAGACATATTTGCGCGCGAGCGAGCGGGTGCCGGCAAGGGGAATGGTGGGGCCGGAGGCCACCAAAGCCGGATCGTCGCCCGGCACATCGGACACGACCAAGGTCGCGACCCGCGCCGGCGCGCAGCGCGCCGCCAGGCGCCCGCCCTTGATGGTGGAGAACTGGTTGCGGATCAGGTTCATCACCGCAATGGGCGCGCCCGAGGCGAGCAGGGCCCGGTTGATGGCCTGCTCGTCATCGAGCGTCAGACCCGGCGCGGGGGCCGGCAGCAGGCTGGAACCGCCGCCCGAGATCAGCGCCACCACGAGGTCATCGGGCCCCAGGCCCGAGACGGTTTCCATGATGCGACGGGCAGCCAGAAAGCCGGCCTCGTCGGGGACCGGATGGGCCGCCTCGACGATTTCGATGCGCTCGCAGGCCTCGGCATAGCCATAGCGGGTGACCACCAGGCCCGAGATCGGACCGGTCCAGGCCAGCTCGAAGGCCCGCGCCATCTGCGCTGATGCCTTGCCGGCGCCGATGACCACGGTGCGGCCGCGCGGGCGCGGCGGCAGGTTCTGCGCCACGGCCAAAGCCGGCTGCGCCTGGGCGACGGCAGCGTGGAACATCTGCTCGAGCAGGGTAGTGTCCATGATCTCTCTCGGCTTGCGATTCGGCGCGGGCAGGTCTAGCCAGCAGCAAGAGCATGGCCTGTGTCAAACGGCCGACACATACTATGGCTAGCGGCAGGTCAAGGAGTTCCGATGACAGAACGATTCGCAATCTACTATGCCCCGTCCGCGACCAGCGAGTTGTGGGAGCGCGCCGCCACCTGGCTGGGGCGCGATTGCAGCGATGGCGAGCTGTTCGCCGGGCCGGTGGCCGGCATCGATCGCGACCGGCTGCTCAACCTCACCCAATCGGCCAATCGCTATGGCTTCCACGCCACGCTCAAGGCGCCCATGGCGCTGGTCGAGGGCGCCAGCGAGGCCGATCTGCGCGCCGAGCTGAGCAAATTTGCCAGCGAGCATGAGCCGGTCAATCTGGGCAAACCGCGCCTGGCCGGGCTGGACGGCTTTCTGGCGCTGCTGGTGGATGACAATGACGGGCTGCAGGATCTGGCGGCCCATGTGGTGGAGCGGTTCGACCTGTTCCGCGCGCCGATGTCAGCCAAGGATCGCGCCGCACGGGCGAGCCGCAATCTGAGTGCACGTCAGCTCGAGCTGCTCGACGCCTATGGCTATCCCTATGTGTTCGACGAGTTCCGCTTCCACATGACGCTGAGCGACCGGCTCGATCCCGCCGCTTCAGCCGAGATCACCCAGGCCGCCACCACCTGGTTTGCCCCGGTGCTCGACGCGCCGCTGGTGCTGGACCGGCTGGCGCTCTATCACGAGCCGGATGCCGGCACGCCGTTCAACCGCATTGCCGATTTCAAGCTGGGCAGCACTCCATGAGCCAGGCCGTCTTCCGCAATGCCCGCATCGTGCTGGCCGACAGCGTGATCGAGGGCAGTCTGGCTATTGCCGACGGGGTGATTGCCGGTATCGCCGGTGGCGCCATGGCGCAGGGCGAGGATTTCGACGGCGACTACCTGATCCCGGGCCTTGTGGAACTGCATACCGATCACCTGGAAAACCACTACCGGCCGCGGCCGGGCGTGTTCTGGGATCCGATGGCGGCGCTGCATGCCCATGACGTGCAGATTGCCGGCTCGGGCATTACCACGGTGTTCGATGCGGTGCGCATCGGCTCGGACTTGGACCTGCCCGACATGTTCGGTCATGCCCGCGGCATGGTGGAGGCGGTGCGCGGGGCGCGCGATGCCGGCTGGCTGCGAGCCGAGCACCTGATCCACCTGCGCTGCGAACTGCCCAGCGCCGATGTGGTGGAGCATTTCGAGGCGCTCAGCGACCATCCGACGACGCGGCTGATCTCGCTGATGGACCATACGCCGGGCCAGCGGCAGTTCACCTCGATGGACGCCTACAAGCTCTTTTATGCCAAGCAGCTGGGCGTCACGAGCGAAGAAACCGAGCGCTATCTGGCCGCGGCCCTCGCCCAGCACGAGCGCTATGCCGGCCCCAATCGGCGGGCTTTGGTGGCGCGGGCGCAGGCGTCGGGCCTGGCCATGGCCAGCCATGACGATGCCACGCTGGCCCATGTCGAAGAGGGCATCGAGGACGGCGTCGCCATTGCCGAATTCCCCACGACGCTGGAGGCGGCGGCCGCCGCCCATGATGGCGGCCTCGCCATTCTGATGGGCGCGCCAAATGTGGTGCGCGGCAAGTCGCATTCTGGCAATATCTCGGCGACCGATCTGGTGCGGGCGGGACTATTGGACATTCTGAGTTCGGATTATGTGCCCTATGCCCTGCTGCAGGCGGCCTTTGTGCTGCCCGAGCGGGTGGAAGGGCTTGGCCTGTCGGCGGCTTTGGCGACGGTGACGGCCAATCCGGCCCGGGCGGCGGGCCTGCACGACCGGGGCGAGATCGCCATAGGCAAGCGCGCCGACCTGGTACGGGTGCGGGTGATCGCCGGGCTGCCCATGGTGCGCGGCGTGTGGCGACAAGGGCAGAGGGTCAGCTAATCCATGGCGCGACCCCTCGGTTCACTGGTGCTGGTGGTTGGCCCTTCGGGGGTTGGCAAGAAGACGATTATCGAGGGGGCACGAAACGCGCTAGGCAATGACCAGCGCTTTGTCTTCGTGCAGCGCGTGGTGGCGCGCGCCCCGGGGACAGATCCCGACGAGCATGACGGCATGGCGCCGGAAGACTTCGCCAAGGCCGAGCTGGGCGGGCGGTTCTGCCTGTGCTGGGATGCGCATAACCGGCGCTACGGCCTGCCGATCAGCGTCGATACCGATCTCAGTCTGGGCAAGGTGGTGGTGGCCAGCGTGGCGCGCCATGCCGTCGCCGAAGCCTGCGCCAAATATCCCGCCTGCGCGGTGGTGCTGGTCACCGCCGAGATCTCGCTGCGGGCCCAGCGGCTGATCGGGCTGGGACGGGAAGGCGGCGACCAGATCACCGCCCGGCTGGCGCGCGAGAGCCCGGCCGTACCGCGGGGAATCGATCCGATCATCATCGACAATTCGGGCCGGCTGGC
Source organism: Devosia beringensis (assembly GCF_014926585.1). Lineage (NCBI taxonomy): Bacteria > Pseudomonadati > Pseudomonadota > Alphaproteobacteria > Hyphomicrobiales > Devosiaceae > Devosia > Devosia beringensis. The sequence continues at coordinate 1,421,299 of NZ_CP045422.1, forward strand.
GATCGGCGTCACGGCCCTGGTGATGGCTTTGGTCGGCATCGCGTCACAGGCCTGAACGCATGATGACCAGAACCAGCAGCGATGAACCAATATCGCGCTGGGACGTTGTTCCTTCTCGAACAAGCGTCAGGAGTTCTCATGACCCGCAATGGACTATATGCCGTGATCGCAATCTTGCTGATCGCGATCGTCGGCTTTGGCATCTACTCATACCAGCAGCAGCAGGCCCAGCCGGGCGTTGAGATTCGCATGGACGATCAGGGAATTTCCATCGATGGCAATGGATAGCGAACCGGGCCTGCGTCGACAGGCCATAGCGACGGCGCTGGCCGCCGAACTACAGCGTCAGGGCCAGGACGGGACGATCGATATCGACGCCCTGGCCGATGCGGTCGAGGTGGCGCTCGATCCACCCCCGCCCATGGCGGAGGGCAAGCGGCCCAGCGAGCTCAATTCGACCAATGATGACTGAAAGCGCGCCGGAACCTTGGGTTCCGGCGTTGCTGTTCGGGCTTGCCTCAGGCGGCGGTGCCGGTCTGGCGGACGGCCTGGGAGACGGCGAAATGCGCCTGCTCGACGGTGTCAAAGAGCTGGCCATCGATGGCAAAGGCGGGCAGCTTGACGGCGAGAAACCGATAGCCGCTGTCATGGGGAACCACGACACCGAGCGGCTCGCCGGCCACTTCAATGACGATGGGCTTGTGGGCCTTGGCCCGGTCTAACTTGCTTTCCTGCATGGTAGAATCTCTACTTGCGTGTCGGGACGACGAGGCGGAATGGGCAGCTGGTGCTCCATCCGGGCCGGCGACGCTTGGGGTCTATCGGATTAGTGAGACGAATGCGTGACGCGTTACATTCGTTTGCTGAGACAGAACCCTTGCCAGCGTTTTACGCTTTGCAGGTGGGTGCGTACGCGCGTGGTACCGGCATGGATGGTGAAGGTATTGGATGGGGTCATCTTCATTCCTCTCCTGCGGGTTGGCGTCGACACAACATCGGCGATTACCGATGCAATGGGCAAAACATAAGCCCGTTTGGGCGGCAAAGCTAGCACCCCGACCATCGCAGAATGCAGAAAAGCGGAAAAAACCTGCTCGACTTTGGTCGCAAAACGCAAACCGGACACATTCGGTCAGGTTTTGCCGCAATCGCGCCGGCAGCGTGCAAACGTTTCAGACGCTTGTGCTGGGGCGCACAATCTGGTGATGTCGACCCCCACAATATGCCTCGCCATGCAAGGCGAGCCGAGGGGAAACGAGAGTGTCCGAAGACGATCCAAAGCCCGACAAGGGCACGCGCGGCGTCAAGCCGTCGGGCAAGCCGACGCTCAAGACCATTGCGCAGATGACCGGCTTTGCCGTTACCACGATTTCGCGCGCCCTCAACAATGCGCCCGAGCTCAGCCAGGAAACGCGGGACCTAGTGCAAAAGGTGGCCGCCGAAGTGGGCTACCTGCCCGACCGCGCGGCCCTGCGCCTCAAGACCGGCCGCACCAATGTGATCGCTTTGGTGCTCGAGCCGGACGAGCAGATCTATGGCTTTGGCAATGCCATTGTCGGCGGGCTGACCGAGGCGCTGCGCGGCACGGCCTTTCACCTGGTCATCACGCCGCTGTTCCGCAATGTGGCGCCGATCGAGCCGATCAAGCATATCGTGCGCAACCGCATGGCCGACGGGGTGATCTTTTCCAAGTCGGAAGCCTTTGACGAGCGCATCCGCTTCCTGATCGACAGCGACTTTCCCTTTGTCAGCCATGGCCGCAGCAACTGGCCGGAGGCGCATCCCTCTGTCGATTTCGACAATGAGGCCTATGCCTATGGCGCGGTGCAACGGTTGGTGGAAAAGGGCTGCCGGCGCGTATCCATCGTGCTGCCCGACAGCGCCCTGACCTATACCGAGCACCTCAAGGCCGGGGTGGCGCGAGCCGCCGCCGATGCCGGGATCGAGCATCAGTTCGCCGCCGACGTCAATCTGGGCAGCCCCACCGATGCCATCCGCAGCTATGTGATCAAGCGCACCAAGCGCCCGGACGGTCCGGATGGCTGGGTCTGCGCCTCGGAAGTCTCGGCGCTGGCGGTAATCAGCGGCATTGCCGAAGCGGGCCTGACGGTGGGCCGCGACGTGCATGTGGTGACCAAGCAGTCCTCGCAGCTCTTCGCCCAGTTCCGGCCGGGTGCCGAGACGGTGTTCGAGGACTTTACCGGCGCCGGCAGGCTGCTCGGCTCACTGCTGCTGCGGCGCATCGGCGGGGAAACCGAGGGGCTTCAGGCGCTGCTTGAGCCGGTATTCGACTGGGACGCTCAGCCCTAGCCTTCTAGTTCCTCGCGCAGCAGTTCGAGTTCCATCCAGCGCTCTTCGGCCTTGGCCCGCTTGGCTTCGGCGGCGAGCAGGTCCTTGGACTTCTGGGCAAAGCCTTCGGGATCTTTGGTATAGAAATCGCGGCCACTCAGCGTGGCATTGATGGCGGCGATCTGGGCCTCGATGTCCTCGATCTGCTTGGGCAGGGTTTCGAGGGCGTGCTTTTCCTTGAAGCTCATCTTGCGCTTGGCCATGGGCGTGGCCGAAGCAATGGGCGCCATGGAGGTCTTGCCGGGGCGATGCGCCTTGGCGACGCTGCGCGCCTGCACGCCCTCGCCGCGCTGGATCACCATGTCGGAATAGCCGCCGGCATATTCGGTCCAGCCGCCATTGCCCTCGGCAATGATCACCGAGGTGGCGACGCGGTCGAGGAAGTCACGATCATGGCTGACCACGACGACGGTGCCGGCATATTCGGAAACCATTTCCTCGAGCAGGTCGAGGGTTTCAAGATCGAGATCGTTGGTGGGCTCGTCGAGCACCAGGAAGTTTGACGGCAGCGACAAAGCGCGGGCCAGAGCGACGCGGGCGCGCTCGCCACCGGAGAGCTTGCCGATTGGGGTATTGGCCTGTTCGGGGTTGAACAGGAAGTCCTTCATATAGCCCACGACATGCTTGGGCTGGCCGTTGATCTGGAGCGTATCGGAACCGCCGCCGGTCAACGCATCGCGCAGGCGGGTATCGGGATCGAGCTTGGCGCGACCCTGATCGAGCATGGCCAGCTCCAAGGCGGAGCCCAGCTTGATGGTGCCGGTATCGGGCTTGAGCGAGCCGGTCAGCATCTTGATCAGCGTGGTCTTGCCGGCGCCATTGGGGCCGACAATGCCGATACGGTCGCCGCGCAGCACGCGGGTCGAGAAATCGGCGACAATGGTACGCTCGCCATAGGTCTTGGAGATGTTTTCGGCTTCCACCACCAGGGCGCCGGAGGTGCGGCCCTCGGCAACCTGCATATTGACCGAGCCGGTGACCTTGCGCTGTTCGCGCCGATCGGTGCGCAGGCCGGCCAGGCGCTCCATGCGGCCGACATTGCGCTTGCGGCGGGCGGTGACGCCATAGCGCACCCAATGCTCTTCGCGCACGATCTGGCGATCGAGCTTGTGGCGGTCGCGCTCTTCTTCCTCGAGCACGGTATCGCGCCATTCCTCGAAATGGCCGAAGCCCTTGTCGAGACGGCGGGTGACGCCGCGATCCAGCCAGACGGTCGAGCGCGTCAGATCGCTGAGGAAGCGCCGATCATGGCTGATCAGCACCATGGCCGAACGCATGGAATCGAGTTCGGACTGCAGCCATTCGATGACGGGCAGATCGAGATGGTTGGTCGGCTCGTCGAGCAGCAGGATATCGGGCTTGGGGGCCAGCACGCGCGCCAGAGCAGCGCGGCGGCCTTCGCCACCCGAGAGGGTCTTGGGATCTTCGGCGCCGGTCAGGCCGAGCGAGCTCAGCAGATATTGCGCGCGATATTCATCATCGCCTGGCCCGAGGCCGCCTTCGACATAGTCGAGCGTGGTGGCATAGGCAGAGAGATCGGGCTCCTGCGGCAGGTAGCGCAGGGTGGCGCTGGGCTCGACGAAGCGCAGCCCGGAATCGTGGGCCACGTCGCCGGAAGCGATCTTGAGCAGGGTCGACTTGCCCGAGCCATTGCGGCCCACCAGCGCGATGCGCTGGCCGGGCGAGACAATCAGTTCGGCGCCCTCGAGCAGGGTCGTGCCACCGAAGGTCAGTTTGATATTTTGAAGCGAAAGAAGGGGTGCTGCAGCCATGGCGCGGGTAAAGCATAGGCGCGGCATAAAGGGAAGGCTGGTTTGCTGCCGCCCTGCCCTGCAGTCGGCAGAGACGAAAAGGCTGGCCAGGGCGTTGAGGACCCTGACCAGCCGGGGAAGACGGTAGCAGCAAGCCCCGTCAACACGGCGGCGGCTGGGGCGGTCGAGAACTCGACCACGACTGCGCCGCTGGTGATGACAGAGAACCATAATCAAACATGAGTGTCAAACTCATATTACTTTGAGCAGCTGCTCAGCTCGTCTGTCGCGGCTTTAGTGGGCCGGCTCCATCACGGCGGCCATGGTGGTGAGGCCCAGGCGGTCGCGGATCGAGCGCTTCTTGCTGGCCAGATCGGCAATGGTGTGCTGCGACAGGACCTCAAAGAACGCCCCAAGCGCCTCGCGCAGCGCGCCATTGAGATCGCATTCGCCGATCAGCGGGCAATCGGCGCCATCCTCGAAACACTCGGCCAAAGCGAAGTTTTCTTCGGTCAGGCGGATGGTATCGAGCAGGGTGATGTCTTCGGCCGGCTTGCCCAGCTTGATGCCGCCATGGCGGCCACGCACCGTGGCGAGCAGGCCATTTTCGACCAGCGGCTTGATCAGCTTGAACAGAAAGAGCTCAGAAATATTGTAGGCGCGCGCGATGTCGGCCACGCGGCTGAGCCCGGGCTCATTGACGGCACAATAGACGAGGGCTCGGATCGCATAGTTGGACTGGCGGGTCAGGCGCACTTGGGACCTTTCTGCGGGCAGCGGCGGCGGGGCGCCGCTATCCGATAGCTGAATCACAGGATCAGAATGTGGCCTCAGCTTATAATCATTCTAAGATATGTCAATAAACTTGATGGGTTGGTTCATGTTTGTTCTGTCGCGTCCGTGTCTGGACAGCGGCTTAAATTCTTCCTATGAATTTAAGACCGGAGGAGAATGAACGCCGTGACCAGAACCATTACGCGTGCCGTGCTCGTCGAGGCCGCAGCCAAAAGCACTGGATTGGGCAAGGCCGACGTCGCGACTGTGGCTGAAGCCATGTTCACCCTGATGGGCGAGGCCCTGATGGCATCGGAAAATGTCAAACTGACGGCCTTCGGCTCGCTGCAGGTGCGCGAACGCGCCGAGCGGCTGGGCCGCAATCCGCGCACCGGCACCGAACACCGCATCCTGCCGCGCAGCACGGTGGTGTTTACCCCGAGCGCCCAGTTGCGCAGCGCGCTCGACCAGAAGGTGGAAAAGCGACGGTCTGCCCCGACCGGCGATGTGCACCAGAGCGCCTGAGGCACGGCCGGTCCCGGCGCGCCGGCGCTACGCAATGGCGATGATCTCGAGCTCGCGTTCACCCAGCTCGACAAACTCGCCCACGGCCTTGCCGGCAAGGCGCTGCGCCACCGGCGCCACATAGGACATCGAGCCGGAAGCCGGATCGGCCTCGTCCTCGCCCACGATGGCATAGGTCTGCACGACCCCGTCGTCGCGGCGATAGGTCACGGTATGGCCAAAGGCAACCACATCAGTCGAGGCCGGCGGGGCCATCAGCTGGGCGGTGCGCAGCCGTTCGGCGAAGTAGCGCAGGTCGCGCAGCGGCGCGGCCCCCTGGCGGCGGCGCTCATTGACATCCTCGATGGCACTGGCGGCGTCATAGGCCGCGCGCGCGGCGTCGAACTGGGTCTGCAGCGCCGCCAACCCGGCAGCGGTGACCAGGTTGGGCGCCGCCGAAATCGGGCGATCGGGCAGCATGGTCTCGGCCGCGGTCTCGGCACTGTCTTCCTTGGTGAAGGCTACACTCACAACTGATCTCCATCCTGATGCCCCATGCCTTGCAGGGGCAGCGCAGCTTGTCCAGCCGGGACAATGAGGCCGCTGCCGCCAGCACCAACGCCTGAAGCGCCAGAGGGAGCCATCAGCGCGGAAAAAAGCCGGCGCCCGTGGCCGCCGGGACGGAAAAACGCTGGCGCCGCAACCTATTGGCGGGACGGACGTTGGTTTTACAGCGCAAATCCAGTGCATCTGCCGGTCAGGGCTTTCGAGTTTCTGCGCGGATTGCCGGTCTGGCTGCGTCTCGCCATTCGTTCACCGCCTCCGGCTGGTGAGCAAACCCAAAATCAGAAGGACCCATTCATGACCATTGCGACACAGGCAAAGGCTCGCCGTTTTCGCGCCTCGGCAACGGCCCGGCTGCTGACCGGCTGCGTGCTGGCCAGCGCGGCGCTGGCATCGTCGGGCGCGGCCCTGGCCCAGGTGACCCCGATCGAGATCACCTCGGGGGACAGCAGCCTGTTTGCCGGACGCGTGCTGACCACCGGCCTCGACAATCCCTGGGCGATGCGCTGGGGTCCGGACAACCAGATCTGGGTGACCGAGCGCACCGGCGGGGAAGTAACCCGGGTCGATCCCGTTTCGGGCGCGCAGCAGGTCGTGCTGACCATTGCCGATGTCTATAGCGGCCCCCAGCACGAGGGCCTGCTCGGCCTGGCGCTGCATCCCGAGCTCGGTCAGGGCACGGGCAATGACTATGTCTATCTCAGCTATACCATCAATACCGGCACGGCCGAGGCGCCGGTGCCCCAGGCGCAGATCGTGCGCTATAGCTGGAACGACCAGACGCTGCAGCTGGGTGAGCCAGAGATCATCATTGCAGGCCTGCCGGCCGGTGACGACCACAATGCCGGCCGCGTGGTCTTCGGACCCGATGGCGCGCTCTACTATTCCATCGGCGAGCAGGGCCACAATTTCGGCCGCAATTTCCGCAAGCCCAACCTGGCCCAGGCGCTGCCGACCCAGGATGAGGTCGCGGCGTCGGACTGGCACAGCTATGCCGGCAAGATCCTGCGACTCAATCTTGACGGCTCGATCCCAGAGGACAATCCGGAGATCGAGGGCGTCAGGAGCCATGTCTACAGCTATGGCCACCGCAATCCGCAGGGGCTGGCCTTCGGGCCGGACGGCACGCTGTACGAGACCGAACATGGCCCGGCCAGCGGCGACGAGCTCAACATCATTGCGCCGGGCGGCAATTATGGCTGGCCCGATGTGTCGGGCTTCATCGACGACCAGGCCTATCGCTATATCAACTGGAGCGAGGCGCCCGCGGATGTCGACCAGAATACCGACCCGCTGCCCGACAGCGTGCCGCAGTTCGAGGAAAGCGAGTTCACCGGCACCATGGTCGATCCGCTGGCGGCCTATTTCGTGGTCGCCGATGATTATCCGATCGGCGAGATCTGCGGCTATATCTGCGACCCCACCATCGCACCGGGCTCGGTGCTGTATTATGCCGCCGGCGAAGACGGCATTGCCGAATGGGACAATAGCGTCCTCATCCCCACGCTCAAGCATGGTACGCTTTATGTGCAGCAGCTGGGCGCAGACGGACAGAGCGCCGATGGCCTGCCGGAAGCCTGGCTGAGCACGCAGAACCGCTATCGCGACGTGCTGGTCTCGCCCGATGGCAAGACGGTGTTCATCGCCACCGATGCCTTCGGCTCGGCAGCGCAGAAGTTCGGCGACGAGCTCAGCACCTCGGTGCTGCACAATCCGGGCGCCATCCTGCGCTTTGCCTATGGCGAAGAGGGCGGCTCGATCGGCGTGGTCACGGACAACGACTTCAACCAGGCGCCCAGCGCCGCGGGCGGCGCCAATGTGCAGGAGTTCGAAGATCCCAATACCGGCAAGCCTGCGGCCGACGGCACGGCTGCCGATGACGAGGCGGCCGCCGATGCCGCCGTGACCGCGGATTCCGACCTTGCCGCCGTGCTCAATCTGGGCCTGCCCCAGTACAATGCCACCTGCGCCAGCTGTCACGGTGCCGCTGGTCAGGGCGTCTCGGCGCCCGCGCTGGCCGGCAATGCCAAGCTGGCCGATGCCGACTTCGTCGCCAATACGCTGGTGCATGGCTTTGGCTATATGCCCGCCTTCGGCAATCGGCTCAGCGACACGCAGATCGCCGAGATCGGCAGCTATATTCGCAATGCCTGGGGCAATGATTTCGGCCTGCTGACCGACAGCGCCGTCGCCGAAGCGCGCTAGGTCCCGGCAGGACGCGTGGACCTGCTGCCGGCCCGATAGTCCGATGAAAAGGCGAGCCCCCGGGCTCGCCTTTTTTCTGCGCCCTGGGTCAGCGCCGCGGCTAGCCGAGCGCCTGGGGCAGGAAGAGCACGATGGCGGGGAAGGCGATCAGGATCGCCACCAGCACCAGATCGGCGGCCAGGAAGGGCGTCACGCCCTTGAAGACGTCGGTGAGGCTGGCATATTTGCCCGCCACGTTGCGGATGACGAAGACATTCATGCCCAGCGGCGGGGTGATCATGCCGATTTCGAGCAGCTTGACGAGGAAGACGCCGAACCAGACCAGGTTGATGTCGTGTGCCTGCAGCACCGGCAGCAGGACCGGCAACGTCACCAGCATGGCGCCGAAGGGCTCCATGAACATGCCCAGGACCAGGTAGATCACCACGATGACCACCATGAGCTGGACATAGTTGAGGTCGGAGGCCTGGACGGCGCCGCTGACGAGGCCCGCGACGCCGCTGAGGCCGAGGAAACGGGTGAACATCACCGCGCCGACGCCGATGATGAAGAGCGAGGCGCAGGTGGCCAGGGTTTCCAGCATGGACTGGCGCAGCACGTCCCAGTTGAGTCTGCCGGTGAGCGCGACCAGTACCAGGGCGCCCGCGGCGCCGACGGCGCCGGCCTCGGTAGCGGTAAAGAGGCCGGAAAACAGCCCGCCAAACACCAAAGCGATCAGCACCAGAATGGGCCAGACGGCGCGCAGCACCTGGCTGGTTTCGAGGTGCTCGATGCCTTCGACTTCGGCGGGGATGATGTCCTTGCGCAAAAAAGCGATCAGCAGGATGACGATGGCATAGCTCAGCGCGGTCAGCAGGCCGACGGAAATGCCGCCCATGAACACCTGGGTGACCGAGGTTTCGGCAAAGACGCCATAGATGATCATCAGGATCGAGGGCGGGATCAGCGCGCCAATGGTGCCGCCGGCGGCCAGCGTGCCGGCGGCAATAGAGGGCTTGTAGCCGGCGCGAACCATTTCGGGGATGGCGATGCGGCCCAGGGAGGCGGCGGTGGCCAGGCTCGAGCCGCAGACCGCGGCAAAGCCGGAACAGGCGACGATGGCGGCGATGCCCAGCCCACCGGGCACCTTGCGCAGGCCCACCTTGGCGGCGTCGAACAGGCCGGCGGTGAGCCCGCCATGAAAGGCGACAAAGCCCATCAGCAGGAACATGGGCACGGCCGACAGGGTCCAGCTGGCGATGAACTCATAGGGGGTATTGGCCAGCACGCCGATGGCGGGCGCCAGGCCCAGCATGAGCCAGACCCCGGCAAAGGAGACCACGATCATCGCGATGGCAATGGGCACCTGCAAAGCGAGCAGCAGGAAGAGGACGGCGAGCGCGGCAAGGCCCAAAGTGACATTCATTTGGCGGCTCCGGGCAGCGGCGGCATGACGCCGCGATAAAGGGCCACCAGGGCCGCAAGGGCAAAGGCCAGCGGCAGGATGAAATAGCTCGGCCAGACCGGGACGGCGACGCTGAGCGAGATGACATAGCTGCCCGCGGTGAACTGGCGCATGGCGACCGTCCAGGTGGTGTAGGTCAGCACCAGATAGGCGGCAAAGGTCACGACCGAGACAAAGACCGCGTTGATGCGGCCGATGCGGCCGACCAGGAAATGGCTGAAGATCTCGACCGAAATCATGTCGCCGCGCCGCTCGGCCCAGGCCAGCGGCAGGAAGGCGATGGCGACCATGTAGTAGTAGGAGACGATCTCGACCGTGGCGGGAATGGGTGCCGAGGCGAAGTTGCGCAGGATGACGTAGAGGGTGATGTGCACCAGCATGGCCATGACGCCGACGGCGCCCAGCAAGGCCAGGCCGCTGGTGATCGCGTTGACCAGTCTATCAAGCCGTTCGCGCACGGTCCTTCTCCCTCAAGACGATCGGCAACAGGCGGCCCGCGGATGAAAGCTCACCCGCGGGCCGGGCAATCAGAGGCCGTAGGTGGACCAGTCCACCTTGTCCCAGACCTGTTCCTGCACGGCGGCGGCGATGGCATCGACATCGCCATCGGCAGCGTCGGTCAGCGCCGTCCACTTCTCGACCAGCTCCTGGAAGCGGGCGATCTTGGCGGCCGCATCGGTGACGCCGAGCTGGCTTTCGGCCACGGCGACGGCGTCAGGAATGTCGCTGAAGCGGAACTCATTGGTGGCGTCGAGCAGGTCCTGGCTGGCCGGGATGATCTCGATGCCGGCGTCGAGCGCGGCCTGGCGGGCGGCAGCGGCCCGGTCATAGCCCCAGCTCTGGGTGAACAGCGCGCTGGAGCGGTTGGCGGCCCGGGCAAAGCCCTCGCGCAGTTCGGGGGTCATTTCCGCCCAGGCGGCCGAGGCCACGGTGAAGTTGGACGTGGTGTGGTAGGTGCCCAGCGGCACGTCGATGAGATATTTGATGACGTCGACGAGGCGATAGGAGATCAGGTCGGAAATCGAGGCCATGGTGCCGTCGAGCACGCCCTGGGAGATGGCTTCGAACTGGTCGCTCACCGGCACCTGGGCCGGTGCGGCGCCGAGCTTTTCGGCCCAGCGGGCATAGGGGGCGCCGCCCGAGCGGAGACGCAGGCCCTGCATGTCGGCCAGGGAATTGACCGGCTTGGTGGACATGACCAGATAAATGTCGGACGAGCCGGCGCCGACAAAGACGCCACCCATGGCCTTGAACTCGGCTTGGCATTCTTGGCAGGTGACGACATATTCGGTCATCGCCGCGCCCATGGCATGGGGCGTGGTGGCCAGGAATGAGAGGTCACCCATCAGGGCGGTATTGGGCAGGTCGGCCGGCACGAAGAGCGGCAGCAGATTGCCCACCTCGGACAGCGAGGACTGCAGCGCCTGCTTGGCCGCGCCGATCCCCACCACTTCGGGGCCGATCATCACCCCGGTCAACTCGCCACCGGTTTCCTCGGGCAGCAGTTCCATGAAGCTGTTGTAGAGCGGATCGACCGCCGGATGCACCGGGGGCGTGCCGGGGGCCAGGCGCAGTTCGCGTGCATCGGCCGTGCCGGCGGCGAGCGCCGCCAGCGAGACCACAGAAAGCATTCTGAAAAGTCGGTTCATTGATGTCCTCCCGCGACCGCGCGGCGGTCGCTCACATGGTTTCTAGTGTCGTGCCGCTTGGCGCGGTCTTGTCATTAGATTCCGAGCAGGCGGCGTGCGTTCTCCTTGAGGATCAAGGGACGAACCTCCGGCTTGATGTCGAGTTTGTCGAAATCGGCCAGCCAGCGATCGGGCAGGATGGCAGGCCAGTCGGAGCCAAACAGCATGCGCTCCTTGAGCAGGCTGTTGGCGTATTTGACCAGGATCGGCGGAAAGTATTTCGGCGACCAGCCCGACAGGTCGATATAGACATTGGGCTTGTGGGTGGCGACGGCCAGCGCCTCTTCCTGCCAGGGGAAGGAAGGGTGGGCCATGATGATCTTGAGATCGGGAAAGTCGGCCGCCACGTCGTCGATATAGAGCGGGTTGGAATATTTCAGCCGCAGGCCATAGCCGCCGCGCATGCCCGCGCCCACGCCGGTCTGGCCGGTATGGAACAGAGCCGGCACCCCGGCCTCCTGGATGGCCTCGTAGAGCGGATAGGCCGCCCGGTCATTGGGGTAGAAGGCCTGGTAGGTGGGGTGGAACTTGAAACCACGTATGCCGAAATCGGCGACCAGGCGGCGCGCCTCGCGCACCCCCATCTTGCCCTTGGCCGGATCGATCGAGGCAAAGGGGATCAGGATATCCGAATGCTCGGCCGCCAGCGTCGCCACATCCTCGTTATTGTAGCGGCGATGGCCGGTGGCGGCCTCGGCATCGACGGCAAAGATCACCGCGGCGATGCGGCGCTCGCGGTAATAGGCGGCCGTTTCGGGAATGGTCGGCGGGGTCTTGAAGGGGGAATGGAAATAGTGCGCCATGGCATGCTGGAGGTCGTCATAGCCGTCATCGGCATGCATGCCGCAGGCTTCCTCAGCATGGGTGTGGAAGTCGATGGCGACGATGTCGTCGAGGTTCATCGGGCCCGCCATCACTTGAGCTCCGGCCAGCCGGCGATCTTGCGCGACAGCGCGATCAGCTGGGCATGTTCGGCATCATCGAGCATGGCGAGCGCCTCCCGGTCGGAGCGGTACATCTTGTCGGCATAGCTATCGACCTGGTTTTTGCCGGTAGCGGTGACGCTGAGCACGACGGAGCGCCGGTCATCGTGCGGAATGTGGCGGGCGATCAGGCCGCGTTCCTCGAGGGCGCGCACCAGCTTGGTCATGTTGGACCATTTGATCTTGAGCACGTCGGCCAGTACGCCCTGGCGAATGCCCGGATTTTCCGACAAAGCCAGCAGCACGGTGAATTCGGAGATGCGGATCTCGCTCTCGCCGAAGACGGCAAAGAAGCGCTCGAAGGCGGCGAGCTGGGCAATGCGCAGCACGAAGCCGCCGGACGTCTCCAGGGCGCCCAGCGAGACATCGGCCTTGCCGGCCATGCCATCCACGTCCTCGTCAGCGAGCTTACGGACCGCCATCAATCAATTCTCCAGATATGCATAGGGCGCCAGGGGCGCGGGACAGGCCATGCGGCGCGCTGTAGCCCGAAACGGGGGCCAAGAGCCAATGCCAAGCTGTGGATTCTCCCCCCGCCGGCGCCGCGCCCAAGGGTCCCTCAACCCTGGTGTCATGCGGCCCGACATTGTTTACGAGTGTATTATTCGGAAATAAACAATCTGTCGTCAAGCGGTAAAATCAGCGCCGATCAGGCGCACCGGGCGGCGTGCAGGTCAAAGCGCGCCTGGCACAGCGCGAGGCTTTCATCGGCATGGATGCGGAAGGCCATCCAGCCGGAAACAGCGGCCCAGGCGGCCCGCATGAAACTGTCGGCGCGATAGAGCGCGGCGTCGGGCTGGCTCTGCATGGCCGTCATGGCCTGGGCCAGCAGGGCAAGATCGTCGAGCAGTGACGCCACCCTGGCAGCCTGTTCCGGTCGCGCAACGGCACCGGTGGCCAGCTCGCTGCGGGCGTGGGCGAGAAAGACCGCCAGCCCCCGCCCCTCGTCGCGCCAGAGGCGGCGGGTGAGGAAATCGAGCGCCTGCATGCCAGTGGTGCCCTCGTAAAGCGCCATGACTCTTGCGTCGCGCAGATAGTGTTCGAGCGGGCAGTCTCGGACATAGCCGGCCCCGCCCAGCACCTGGATGGCGGCGTGGGCGGCGTCAAAGCCGGTCTCGGCGCCGAAGGTCTTGATCAGCGGCAGCATGAAGCTGGCCAGATCGCCGAGGCCCGCATCATTCTCGAGCCGCGCCAGGTCCATCACGGTTGACAGTTCGAGCACGGCGGCGCGCAGGATTTCGGTGCCGGCGCGGATATCGTGCAATTGCCGGCGCACGTCGGGATGGCGGGCAATGGGGGGTGGCGCCTGGTCGGGGCGCCCGCCCTGGCGGCGCTGGGCGGCATAGTCCTCGGCAATATCGGCGGCGGCCGAGGCCAGGCCCAGGCCCTGGCAGCCGGTATGGAGCCGCATCGGCTCGATCATGGCAAAGAGCTGGCTCAGCCCCCTTCCCTCTTCCCCCAGCAGAATGCCTTGGGCGGCGCGGAAGCGCATGGCGCAGGTGGGCGAGGCATGAAGGCCCAGCTTTTCCTCAAGGCGTTCGACACTCACCCCATTGGGCGCCCCATCAACATGGTCGGGCACGAGAAAGAGGCTGAGGCCGCGCGTGCCGGGCTCATCATTGCTGCGGGCGAGCAGGCAGTGGCCGATTCGGCTGGCCATGTCGTGATCGCCAAAGGAGATCCAGATCTTTTGTCCGGTGATCCGCCAGGTGCCATCGCGCTGCTCGGCTTTGGTGCGGATACGGCCGATATCGGAGCCGGCCTCGGGCTCGGAAATGCAGATGGTGGCGGCCCATTCGCCCGAGACCAGTCTGGGCCCCCACTCTTCTGCCGTGGCTGGGTCGGCACTGGCGGCCAGCAGCTGGATGGCGCCGCGTATCGAGCCGGCGGCCATCATCAGCGCCATGCAGCCGCGATCGAATAGCGGGCCGCAGACGGCCTGCATTGTAATGGGTAGATCCATGCCGCCAAAGGAAGCCGGGGCGTCGATGCCCAGCCAGCCGGATTCGGCATAGGCATGAAAGGCCTGGACAAAGCCGGGCGGCAGTACAACGTGGCCCTCCACCAGCTGCGCGCCGATCTGGTCGCCCACCGGATTGAGCGGAGCCAGCGCGGTTTCGGCAAAGCCGGCAGCGGCGTCGAGCAGCATGGCGACTGTGGCGTCATCGCAATCGGGGCGCAGGGCCTGCAGCCGCGCCCAGCCCGGGGTCAAGGCCAGCATGGCGAGGGTCCGGCTGGCCTGATCGGCAAAGCTCATTTGGGCTGCAGCCTGATGGCGCCGTCCAGCCGGATGACCTCGCCGTTGAGATAGTTGTTTTCGACGGCAAAGCGCACGGCGTCAGCGAATTCGGCCGGATCGCCCAGCCGGGCGGGGAAGGGAATGGCGGCGGCGAGGCTTTCCTGCGCCTCGGTGGGCAGGTTTGCCAGCAGCGGCGTCATGAAGATGCCCGGGGCGATGGTATTGACGCGAATGCCGAAGCGGGCGAATTCGCGCGCCGCCGGCAAAGCCATGGCGACAATGCCGCCCTTGGAGGCGGCATAGGCGGCCTGGCCGATCTGGCCCTCAAAGGCGGCGACCGAGGCGGTATTGACGATGACGCCGCGCGCCTTGTCGTCCCGCTCGGCCAGGCCCGCCATGCGCTCGGCGGCCAGCCGCAGCATGTTGAAGCTGCCCACCAGGTTGATGCGGATGACGGTCTCGAAATCGGCCAGCGGCAGCGGCCCGGCTTTGCCCAGGATGCGGCCGGCCAGGCCAATGCCGGCGCAGTTGACCAGGATGCGCAGTCCATCCCCGGCGGCATTGGCCACATCCAGCGCCGCGGCGGCGTCGGCCTCACTGGTCACGTCACCAAACACGGCGACGCCGCCGATCTCGGCAGCCACAGCCTCGGCAGCCTCGCGGTTGCGGTCAAAGACATGGACCATGGCGCCGTGCCGGGCCAGTAACCGCGCCGTGGCTGCGCCCAGGCCCGAACCGCCGCCGGTGACCAGGGCGCTGGTTGCCTCAAGCTTCATGCGACAGTCTCCCTTGCGGCCTCGATGACGTCGGGCCCGTCGCCATAGAGCGCTTCGACGAGGTCGCTGCGCAGCGCCAGCACGGCGCGCTGATTGATCGAGCCCTTGTCGGTCACCTCGCCCTTGTCAAAGCGCAGCGGCGCGGTCATGGGCAGGATGCGGGTAATGCGGGTGGCCGAGCCGGTGGCCTCTCGCTGATGGGCGGCCAGCTTGTCGGCCAGGGCGGCGCGGACAGCCGGATGAGCCAGGACCTGGACGTCCGACAGGCCATCCCCGCCCGCGACCAGCGCGCGCAGAGCCGGCATGACGGGCACGACCAGGGCGCCCAGGGCACTATGCCCTTCCCCGGTAATGACAGCGTCGCGGATCAGGCCGCCGAACTGGTTGACCAGCTGCGCCCTCAGCACGCCCACCGCCACCCAGGTGCCGGTATTGAGCTTGAAATTCTCCGCCGTGCGGCCGGCGAAATAGAAGCCATGCCGGGGATCGCCTGGCACGGCGAACTTGACCGCGTCGCCGATGCGGTAAAAGCCCTCGGCGTCAAAGGCGGAAGCGGTCAGCTGGGGATTGTTCCAGTAGCCGGGCGTGACATTGGGGCCCTTGAGGCGCAGCTCGTATTTGTCATCCAGGGGTACCAGCTTGAGCGTGACGCCCTGGGCGGGAATGCCGATATTGCCCGGCCCGGCCTGCGGCTCGGTGCAATAGACGGCAAAGGGCCCGGTTTCGGTGGAGCCCAGGCCCGTGCCCATGGGCACGGCTGTGCCGGTGGTCGCCTCGGAGAGCTCGACCAGATCGTCCCAGGTATGCTGGGCCAGACCCGCCCCGGCATACATCAGCATGTTGAGGCGCGAGAAGAAGTTCTGTCGCAGGGCCGCGTCATCGCGCATGGCGCCGACCAGCATTTCGTAGCCGGCCGGCACGTTGAAATACCAGGTCGGGGCGACCTCGCGCAGATTGGCAATGGTCTGGCCCATCAGCGCCGGGGTCGGCTTGCCGCGGTCGATATAATAGCTGCCGCCATTGTAGAGCGTGAGGTTGAACACCTTGTTGCCACTGGCGGTGTGGTTCCAGGGGGCCCAGTCGACCACGACGGGCGGCTCGTCGCGGAAAAAGGCGTAGCAGTCGGCGATCATTTCCTGATTGGCACAGAGCATGCGCTGGGTCTGGATCACCGCCTTGGGCGAGCCGGTCGTGCCGGAGGTGAAGAGGAACTTGGCCACCGTATCGGGGCCGGTGGCGGCAAAGGCGGCGTCGACCGCTTCTGTGGGGTCGGTAGCGGCGATGCCCGCAAAGAGATGGCTATTGGCCCGGCCGGCGGGCAGGTCGTGCACCGCGGCAAAGGCCATGGCCGGCCCAAAGGCCGCGTCGACAGCCGGGGCAAAGCTGGCGCCGTCATCGGCAAAGACCATGCCGGGGGTGATCTGGCCGGCAATCTCGCGCAGCTTGGCATAGTCGGAAGCGGCACTGGCATAGGCCGGGGCAATGGCGGCCGAAGGAATGCCGACATGCTGGGCGCCCAGGGCCATCAGGCCGTGTTCGATGGAGTTCTCCGAGAGGATCAGCAAGGGGCGATCGAGCGACAGGCCGGCGGTCAGCAGGAACTGGCCGATGCGCCGCACCAGGTCGAGCGCCTTGGCATAGGTCACGGTCTGCCAGGGGCCGGTGCCGCTGCGGTCGGCCATCCAGATGCGGTCAGGCGCCGTTTGCGCCCAGTGGATCAGCCGCTCGTTGAGCCGGGCCGGATAAGGCCCGAGCGGATCGGTGCGCCAGATGATGAACTCACCATTGGCCCTTTCCCCCCAGGCAAGTTCGGGCGTCCAGAGCCGGACGGCGCGCGCGGCCTGTGCGGCCATGACCCTCTCCCCTTGGTCATTCTCCTCGCAATTTGTTTACAAGGAAACTATCTACCTGTAAACAATTAAACAATCGGTGCGGCAGCCTGAGGCTGACCGGCGCGTGGTCGAGGGGGAGCTGCCTATGGCTGAGACAAGCACATTCATCACCTATGAACTGAACGGGGCGGTGGCCCATATCGGGCTCAACCGGCCCGCCAAGCGCAATGCCCTCAATGACGCCTTTGTCGAGATGCTGGCCGAGGCGATTGCCCGGGCCGAGCGTGAGGCCAAGGCGGTGGTGCTGTTCGGCCATGGCGAGCATTTCTGCGCCGGGCTGGACCTGGCCGAGCATGTGCAGAAGACCCCGTTCGAGGGGGTGCGCGGCTCGCGGCGCTGGCATGCGGTGACGGCGGGCATGCAGCATGGCAATATTCCCTGGGTCTCGGCGCTGCATGGCGGGGTGATCGGCGGCGGGATGGAACTTGCGGCGGCGACGCATGTGCGGGTCACCGACCGCTCGGCGTTTTTCGCCCTGCCCGAGGGCCAGCGCGGCATCTTTGTCGGCGGCGGCGGCTCGGTGCGCATTGCCGGCCTGCTCGGCGTGGCGCGGATGAGCGACATGATGCTGACCGGGCGCGTCGTCTCGCCCGACGAGGCCGAGCGCTGGAACCTGGTGCAATATGTGGTCGAGACCGGCGCGGCGCGGCAGAAGGCGCATGACCTGGCGGTGAGCATGGCGAGCAATGCCGAGCTGTCCAATTACGCCATCATCAACGCGCTGCCGCGCATCCAGGACATGGCCAAGGAAGACGGGTTGTTCGTGGAATCCTTCATTTCCGCCTTCACCGCCACCAGCCCCGAAGCCGAAGAGCGGCTGCGGGCCTTCCTCGAAAAACGCGTCGCGCGGCTCAAGGCGCCGGGAACGGAATAGGCTTTTGTAACCACGCCGAGCCCCCCACCCAACCTCCCTCTGAAGGGGGAGGAGCCGCGTGGTGGGTGGGTCCGAACGTGCCGCAAACTGGATGGGTCCCTCCCCCTTCAGGGGGAGGTTAGGTGGGGGTATCCGCACTAGCGCTGCTTGCTGCGCCAGCTGTCGGCATAGCTTTCGCGAGCCTGGGCGGCATAGGGGGTGGGCGAGACGCGGACGCGGATCTCGGCCTGCTTGTGCCGCTCGGTCGAGGTCTTCTTGGTGCCGCCATCGGGCTCGCCCCAGACCAGGGTCAGCACGTCGCCCACCTGCACATCCGCATTGACCACGCCCAGCGAGAGCATGGCCCGCTCATTGTAGGAATAGCCGTTGAACATGGACATGCCGACCATCTTGCCATCGCGCAGCACCATGTCGGCGCTGGTCGAGGCATAGTTGGGCTGGGGGAAGTCGATCCACTTGTAGTGGTCCTCGCCGGGGCGGAAGGCCGAGGCGATGACATCGACCACGTCCTCGGCATTCCACTCGAAGGTCACCTTCTTGCGGTGGGTCTGGCCCTTCATCTGCTCAAGCGCGGCCTTGCCAATGAAGTCGTCCTTCTTCCAGCCGACATAGAAGTCATAGCCCAGTTCGAAGGGGGTGACGTAATAGTCCTCGATATTGTCCGAGACGTAAGAGCCGCCAATGGCGCCGATGGATTCGTAGCTGTCGGCCGCCAACCAGTCGCGATAGGCGGCGAGCATGCCATCGCCGGTATAGATGCCGGGCAAAGGCGAGGGGATCCAGCCCGATTCCAGCGTATTGGTGGAATAGGCGCGGCTGCCGCAGCGCACCAGATCGACCTGGGCCTCGCGGGCGGCCTCGAGGATGCAGGCGAGGATATAGCTCTTGTCCTCATAGGGGCCCCAGATTTCGAGGCCCGGCGCGCCGGACATGCCGTGACGCAAAGCCCGCACCTTCTTGGAGCCGACATTGATGAAATCGGTGTGGAAGAACTTGATGTCGGGGATGGGCCCGCGATTGAGCTTTTCGAAGATCTTGGGGGCTTCCGGCCCCTGGATCTGGTAGCGGTAATGGGTGCGCAGCACCCGCTCGCCCTCGGGCCGCGAGGTCGAGCGCGGGTCATGCTTGAGCCGCACATTCCACTCGCCATAGGCGGCACAGAACATCAGCCAGTTGCTGGTCGGCGCGCGCCCCACCAGCACGAACTTGTCCTCGCGCTCGCGGAAGATGATGTGGTCGCCGATGACATGGCCATTGGGCGTGACCGGCACGAAGTGCTTGGCGCGGTCGAGCGCGAAATTGGCGAAGGAGTTGATGCCGTGATGGGAGAGGAATTTTTCGGCGTCCGGCCCCTCGACGGTGAGCTCATCCATATGGTGGGACTGGTCGAACAGCACGGCGGAATGGCGCCAGGCGGCCTGCTCGGTGCGCCAGTTGGTGAATTCGGGCGTCACCACCGGGTATACATACATGCCGATCTGCGAATTGCGCAGGCGACCCACGACGTCCGGGTTTTCCCTCAGAATGTCGCCAAGACTGGAATGTGCCATCGCCGTCTCCTCCCTGTTATTGCGATTGATGTATACATCATGCGCAAAAGAAAGACGGGATGGCAAGCGGGTTTTGCGTCGGCACGCACGCGCGCCGGCGCCGATGCCCAGCAAACCCGGGGCGGCAGGACTAGTGGCGGATCAGCGCCAGGCCGGGGATCTTCTGCAGCAGTTCGGGATCCTGGCTGAAGATGTATTCCAGGTTCTGCCTGGCGGTGCGGGCATGCTCGCGGCCGAGGAATTCGGCCCGGGCGCCCTCGCGCGCCACAATGGCATTGAGCAAGGCATGGTGCTGCTCCTGGGCGGTGCGCAGCGAGCGGCGAAAGGCGGCGATAGCGAGCTTGTTGGGCAGGAAGGCGGAGGGCGAGGCGAAGGGCAGCGCGGTGGCGCGTTCGACTTCGCGCTGCACCATGGGGCTGCCGCACAGCCCGGCCAGTTCGACATGGAAGGCGGCGTTGAGATCGGCATAGGCGTCGAAATCGACATCCTCTTCGCCCGGGCCGAAGCAGGCGTCGAGCCTGGTGACAATGGCGGTGATGGCAGCCAAGGCCGCAGGCGCCACGCCGCGCTCGGCGGCCAGCCGCGCCGCCGTGCCCTCCATGACGCCACGCAGTTCGATGGCATCGACCACATCGGCATAGCCGAAGCGGCGCACGACAAAGCCGCCATTGGGCAGGCGATCGAGCAGGCCCTCCTCGGCCAGGCGCGACAAAGCCTCGCGCACCGGGGTGCGGGAAATCTGCAGCGTCTCGGCCAGCGAGACCTCGAACAGGCGCATGCCGCCGGGCAGGTCGCCATTGATGATCTTTTCGCGCAGTTCGATGACGGCGCGGCGACCATGGGTCGCGACTTCACTGCTCTTCATGGGGCAATCCCTGTTTCGCCGCTCCTATAGCATCGACCCTGCGCGCCGCGAAGAGCGGCAGCAGCGCCTAGTGGCGCCTGCCCCGCCGCGCCAGCACGGCCTGCACCGTCTCGGCCAGCGTCGCCCCGGCTGTCGGCCCGACATCGCCCATCGCGTCCTGTACCGCCGCGATCTCCCGCGCCAGATCGCCGTGCAGGCCCAGGGCGTGGAGCGTGGCGCCGCTTTCGCGCATTTCGGCGGCGCGGCGATGGCCATGGCGGGTGGTGCGTTCGAGCTGGTAACCAGCGAAGCGATCCCAGTCGAGGCCGGGAAAGGAGACTGACAGCGAGGCGTAGATTTCCTCGAAACAGTCCGAGGCCTCGGCCGCCAGCAGCGTCTCGACAGTGATGGCCTCAAGCCCTTTGACAAACAGCGAGCGCACCATCTTGATCGCCGTGGCCGCGCCCGGTGCGGACCCGACAACGCGCGCATCAAAGCCCAGGGCCAGCAAGGCCGGCAGCAGGTCATCGGCAGAGGCGCCGGCCAGCAGGACCGGGGTGGCGTGTCCCTTGGGATGCACCGGGGCCATTACCGCCATGTCGAGATAGGTGGCGCCGGTGGCCGTCACCGCCGTAGCCGTCTCGCGCTTGCGCTCGGGCGATACCGAATTGATGTCGATCAGCAACTGGCCCGGACGCAGATGGGCCAGCAGCGACGTTACCGCCACTAGACTCTGGTCGGCGGTGACGGCGCTGAAGATCCAGTCGGCTTCGGCGAGGCCCGCCAGCGCAACGGGGCTGGCGCCGCGCTCCAGCATGGCGGCGCGCATGGCGCCGGTATCGGCATCGAGCAGGCGATCATGGGCCAGAGCCGGGCCGCCCAGCCCGGCGTGAAAGGCCCGCGCCGCCTCGCCATAGCCCAGGAACCCGATGCGCATGAGCCTCCTCCCCGTTCTAGTGCTGGAACACCACCGTCTTGTGCTTGTTGATCAGCACCCGGTCTTCCAGGTGCCAGGCGACGGCGCGGGCCAGCACGCGACGCTCGATATCGCGGCCCTTGCGCACCAGGTCCTCGGGCGTATCGGCATGGCTGACCGATTCCACATCCTGGCAGATGATCGGCCCCTCATCGAGATCGGCGGTGACGTAATGGGCCGTGGCGCCGATCATCTTGACGCCGCGCGCATGGGCCTGGTGATAGGGCTTGGCGCCTTTGAAACCAGGCAGGAAGCTGTGATGGATATTGATGCAGCGACCGGCGAGCCAGCCGGAAAACTCGTCGGACAGGATCTGCATGTAGCGCGCCAGCACCACCAGTTCGGCGCCAGTTTCCGCGATGATGGATTTGACCCATTCCTCCTGCTCGGTCTTGGTCTCCTGGCTGACCGGGCGGTAGTGATAAGGAATGCCTTCCATCAAAGTGAGGTTGAGCGCCTCGCGCGGATGGTTGCTGACAATGCCGACCGCCTCGATATTGAGCTCGCCGATGCGCATGCGGTAGAGCAGGTCGCCCAGGCAATGGTCGAATTTGGAGACCAGGAACAGCACCTTTCGCCGCTGCCCGGCCGGGCGCAGCGAGAAATCGAGGCCGAGGCTGTCGACCTCGGCGGCAAAGCCGGCGCGGAAGTCGGCCTCCGGCGCTTTCATCTTGAAGCCGACCCGCATGAAGAAGATGCCGGTATCGGCGTCGTCGAACTGGTTGGCCTCGTGGATGTCGCCGCCATGGCGGGCGATGCGCGCGGCCACTGCCGCGACGATGCCGCTGCGATTGGGGCAGCGCAGGGTGAGAATATAGTCGGTCACGATCGCCCTCGCCTCATGCAAAAATATGTCCGTCAAAGAGTTTGCGCGCCGTGCGCAGCACCGCCGCATTGGTCACCGTACCATCGCGCAGGGTGACAATGACGCTCATCTCCCCACTGGGATGCTCCACCGAGAGCAGTTGTTCGTCGCCGCCCGGCACGACGGCTAGTTCGGAAGCCGGGCCGGCGGGCAGCAGGCACGCCGTGGCAACGCTGACCGCGCCGAGCACGCCGATAGCGTCGTGGCAGCGATGGGGGATGAAGGTGCGGGTGGACAAGGCGCCGCCGTTGATCGGGGCGGAGACCAGGGTCATTTTGGGCACGGAGGCTTTGCTCACATCGCCCAGATTCATCAGCGGCCCGGCCTTGAGACGAATGGCTTCGAGCTTTGCGCGCAGAGCGTCATTGGCCTCAAGCGCAGCGGGGGTTTCGGTGCCGGTCACGCCCAGATCGGCAGCGCGGAGGATGACGCAGGGCATGCCATTGTCGATCAAGGTCACGTCCACGCCATTGATGATGTCCACCGCGTTTCCCGTCGGCAGCAGGGCGCCGCAGCTCGAGCCGGCGGTATCGGCAAAGGTGATGGGAATGGGCGCGGCGGTGCCGGGCACGCCGTCGATGCGCGCATTACCTTGGTAACTGACACTGCCGCCCGGCGTCTGCACCAGTGCCTCGGCCAGCTGGCCGGTATTTTCCATGAATATGCGGACCAGGGTCTGGCCGGACTCAGCCGCCACCAGGCCGCGCTCGATGGCGAAGGGGCCGATGCCGGCCAGGATATTGCCGCAGTTCTGCGCGTCGGTGACCACTGCCTGATCGACAAAGACCTGCAGGAAGAGATAGTCGACATCGGCGCCGGGGCGGGTAGATTTTCTGACCACCGCGACCTTGGAGGTCAGCGGATTGGCGCCGCCCATGCCGTCGATCTGGCGCGGATCGGGCGAGCCCATGGCGGCCAGCAGGAAGGCGTCGCGCGCTGCCGTGTCAGCCGGCAGATCATCGGCCAGAAAATAGCCGCCCTTGGAGGTGCCGCCGCGCATCCACATGCAGGGCACGCCGGGCTCAGACATATCTGAGCCCCTTGGCGGCCAGTTTTTCGTGCATGCCATAGATGTCGAGGCCAAGCTCCCCCGCGGCGAGGCGTTTGCGCTTGTCTTCCTCCAGCGCCATGCGGGCCTCGGCCTTGGCGGCCACGGCCTCGGCCTCCTCGCGGCGCACGACGCAGACGCCGTCGTCATCGGCCACGATGACATCGCCCGGATTGACCAAAGCGCCGGCGCAGACAATCGAGACATTGACCGAGCCCAGGGTCTCCTTGACCGTGCCCTGGGCGTATATGGCGCGGGACCAGACAGGGAACTGCATGGCGGTGAGGTCGGCCACGTCGCGCACCCCGGCATCGATGATCAGGCCCCGGCAGCCGCGCGCCCGGGCCGAGGTGGCGAGCAGGTCGCCGAAATAGCCGTCCTCGCAGGGGCTGGTGGGCGCCAGCACCAGGATGTCGCCTGGCTGCAGCTGCTCGATGGCGACGTGGATCATCCAGTTGTCGCCGGGCGGGGCAGAAATGGTGACGGCGCTGGCGGCGATCCGCGCCCCGGCATAGATGGGCCGCATATGACTGGCCAGGAGGCCCCGGCGTCCCTGGGCTTCATGCACGGTGGCGACGCCGCAGACGGCGAGGCGGTCGATGACGGTCTGTTCGGCCCGGGCAATGTTCTGCACCACGACGCTCATCACAGTTCATCCACGGTGCGCGGATAGACCGACTGGAAGCCCTCGGCATATCGGGCCGGGCGCCCCCCGGCCTGGCCGCCGGAATTGCGGGTGAAGTGGTTGGCGCGGTTCTCGGCGACGTTCTTGTAATAGTGCCAGAGGTGTTCCTGGCCTTCCATTGCCTGGATGGCGGCCCACTTTTTCTCCCAGACATCGGTGATGTCCAAAAACACGTCGGGCTGCCAGTCCATCTGCTCGGTCTGGTGCGGCTCGAACAGATAGACCTGCGGCGCGCCGAGGATCTTTTCACCCGGCTTGTGACCCCAGGCCTGGGCCATGGCGCGGCATTCCAGGGTCCACTGCGACACATACATATGGTCGGTATTGTAGGGGTCGTATTTGGAATGGGTCATGATGAAGCCCGGCTGCACCGACCGCATCACGTCGACCAGCCGGTCCTTGGCCTGCCGCGTCATCTCGAGCGGATAGTCGCCCAGGTCGAAGAACTGGATGTCGTGCACGTCCAGCGCCTTGGCGGCATTCTCGGCCTCGCGGCGGCGCTCGGTCTTGACCTTGTCGAGCGTCATGCCCGGCAGCTTCCAGAGCTTGGCGCTTTCGCCGCGCTCGCCATAGGAGAGGCACACCACGGTCACCGCATAGCCCTTGGCGGCATGGGCGGCGATGGCGCCGCCGCAGCGCCAGACGAAGTCGGCCGAATGGGCGGAAACGATGAGGGCGGACTTGCTCATGCTTGCGGCTCCTGGCTGACGGGCGGCGTGCCGTGGGTGTGGAAGGTGTCGATGGTTTTCAGCCCCCAGGCCTGACCCTTCTTGCGCTCGGTCTCGGTCCAGGTGATGGTCTCCCAGTCCGGCGCCAGGATCAGCCGCGCCCCGGCATTGGCCAGCTCGACGCGATTGCCGGCCGGCTCCCAGACATACAAAAAGAACGTGCCCTGGATGGCGTGCTTGTGCGGCCCGGTTTCGATATGGACGCCGTTTTCGAGGAAGATATCGGCGGCGCGCAATATGTCCTCGCGCTGGTCGGTGGCATAGGTGACGTGGTGGAAACGGCCGCTGGCGCCGCCATGCTCCTCGGTGCAGGCCAGGTCATAGCTCTTGTTGTTGATGGTGAACCAGCAGCCGCCCAGCCGCCCATTGTCGAGCCGGATCTGCTCGGTGACCCGGGCGCCGAGGCAGGTGACCATGAAGTCGCGGAAGGCGGTGACGTCGGCCGCCAGCAGGTTGAGGTGGTCGAGCCGGCGCGGCGACGCGCCCTGGCCATGGTAACGACTGGCCATGTTCTTGAGCGCGGGGCGGTCATTGTCGTCGGGCACGTAGCGGCGCGTGTCCCAATAGAGCTCGAAGACATGGCCGAAGGGATCGGCAAAGCGGAAGGCGCGGCCATGGCCCATATCCCCCTCGGTCCAGCCGATCACCTCGTAATCGGAGGCCTCGATGACCTTGACGCGGCGGTCGAGCGCCTCGGGCGAGGAGGTGCGATAGGCGATGTGGCCGACGCCGGTCGTGGCGTGCCGGGTCAGCTTGAGGGTGTGGAACTCGTAATCATCCCAGGCGCGCAGATAGGCGGAGTTACCGTCTTGGCCGGAAAGCTTGAGCCCATAGATGCGGGTGAAGAAGTCGAGGCTCTCCTCGAAGCGGTCGGTATAGAGCTCGACATGGCCCAGATGGGCGGTGTCAAAACAGGGTTCGGCCATGCCGGTTCCTCCCTTGCATCCGGCGCTTTGTGCCGCCGCTTGCCGCCCTGTGCCGGACGGTTCTTGCGGCGCTCGCGCTGGTTCTTGTATGCACTATGCGACATCTCCCGGCCGGACGCAATTGAGGTTTGCGGCCAAATTCACCCATTATCGGCGGTTTTGCGACTCGACTTGATTGCACTCGCCACATCAATGTATACATTATGGGTGTGGATGAGGAGGATCACCATGGGTCTGGCCAAACTGGAGACGCGCCCCGAGACGTCGGCGCTGCGTGCCGACGTCTCGCAGAACTGGTCCATCGAGGTGATGCCGCGGACCGCCGCCAAGGTGGACGATTTCCGCGCGCTGCTGCCGGCGGGCACGCGCGTCTATATCGCCCATATTGCCGGCACGCCGATCGACGACATGGTGGCGACGGCGCGGCGGCTGGCTGAAGACGGCTTTGCCGTGATGCCGCATTTTCCCGCGCGCGAGATTGCCGACCGGGCCATGCTGGAAAACTGGATCAGCCGCTATCGCGAGGAGGCCGACGTCACCCAGGCGTTGCTGCTGGGCGGCGGCCATGCCAGCCCGGTGGGCAGTTTCGACAGCGCCATCCAGCTGATGGAAACGGGCCTCTTTGACCGCCATGGCTTTACCCGGCTGCATGTCGCCGGCCATCCCGAGGGCCATGCCGATATCGATGCGCGGGGCAGCACGGCCAATGTCGATGCGGCTTTGCTGACCAAGCAAGATTATGGGTCGCGCACAGATGCGCAGATGGCCATTGTCACCCAGTTTGCCTTTGACGCGCCGGCGGTGATCGCCTGGGCCGAGCGCATTGCCGATCTTGGCGTGACGCTGCCCGTGCATGTCGGCATTGCCGGCCCGGCCAAGCTGCAGACGCTGATCCAGTTTGCGCTGTCCTGCGGCGTCGGCGCCTCGATCGGCGTGCTGCACAAAAGGGCCCGCGACTTCACCAAGCTGCTGGTGCCCTATGAGCCCGGCGACATGATTGCCGACCTGGCCGAATATAAGGCACGCCAGCCGGAAAGCCTGATCGCCCAGCTGCATGTGTTTCCGCTGGGCGGCATCACCAAGGCGGCCGAGTGGATGAAGGCGCATGCATCAGAACCGGAACAGGCCGCGATAGGCTGAGGCGCCCGTATACATTTGCCGGAACAGCGCCGCACCACGGGCACAAACCTTGCCCGAATCCGGCAAGCCTGTGTACACCAAGGGCCAAAACCTGCCTGAGGAGAGAGTGCCATGACCCCTGCCCGCCCGCCCTTCCGCGCCGACCATGTCGGCTCCCTGCTGCGCAATGGTGCCGTCAAGCAGGCCCGCCACAGCCATTTCGACGAGCATAAATTGTCGCGCGAAGAACTGGCCGAAGTCGAGGATGCGGCCATCGTCGAGGCCATCGCCTTGCAGGAAGATGTCGGCCTGCCGGTGGTGACCGATGGCGAGATCCGCCGCTCGTTCTGGCACTATGATTTCATGCAGGAGCTCGATGGCTTCAAGTTCGTCGAGCGCGACGTGGCCACCGGGCACAATTTCAAGGGCGCCAATACGCGGCCGATCTTTCCCACCATTACCGACAAGGTGGATTTCCCGGCCGACCACCCGATGCTGGAGCATTTCAAGTTCGTCGCCGCGCACACCAAGGTGACGCCCAAGATTTCCATTCCCGGCCCGAGCTGCTGCCATTTCCGCGTTGCCAAGGACGATATCGGCTATCAACCCTATCGCGACGATCTCGAGCTGCTGTTTGCCGACCTGGCCCAGGCCTATAAAAAGGCCGTTGCGGGTTTCTACGCCGTCGGCTGCCGCTATTTGCAGATGGACGACATCTTCTTTGCCTATCTCTGCGATCCCAAGATCCGCGCCGAAAAGCAGGCCCAGGGCCTCGATCCGGACTGGCTGATAGCGCAATATGCCAAGATGATGCATGACGCGATCGTCGACCGCCCAGCTGACATGCTGATCGGCATGCATATGTGTCGCGGCAATTTCAAATCCACCTGGATTGCCGAAGGCGCCTATGATCCGGCGGCCGATGCGGTGTTCAACCAGACCGGCGTCGATATCTTCTTCATGGAATATGACACCGAGCGCGCCGGCGGGCTGGAGCCGCTGCGCCTCCTGGCCAAGGGCAAGCAGCGCGTCATGCCTGGCTTCATCACCACCAAGACGGGTGAGCTGGAAAGCCTCGACAGCCTCCGCCGCCAGTTCGACGAAGCGGCCAAATATGCCGATCTCGACCAGATGGGCATTGCGCCGCAATGCGGCTTTTCCTCCACCGAGGAGGGCAATGCCATCACCGAGGACGACCAGAAGCGCAAGCTCGCGCTGGTGGTCGAGACGGCCGAGGCAATCTGGGGCTCGGTTTAGGCCCCTAATCCGCGCCCAGCGTCAGCCCCAGATACCGCTCCAGCGTCGCCGCGTCGCTCAGCAATTCGGCTGAGGGGGCGCGGTGGGCGATCATGCCGCGTTCGATGATGATGGCGTCCTGGGTCAGGCCCAGGGCGACTTCGGCATGCTGTTCGACCAGAACCAAAGCCATGCCCTCGTCGGCGCGCATCTGCCGTACGGCCGCAGTCAGTTCCTGGACGATGATGGGCGCCAGGCCCTCGAAGGGCTCGTCGAGCAGCAGCACGGATGGATTGGTCATCAGCGTGCGGGCAATGGCCAGCATCTGCTGCTCGCCGCCCGAGAGCTGGCTGCCCATATTGGCCTTGCGCTCGGCGAGGCGGGGAAACAGCGCATAGATCGAGGCCAGGTCCCAGCGCCCGGGCCGGGCGATGACGGTGAGGTTTTCTTCGACCGAGAGCGAGGGGAAGACATGGCGCTCCTGGGCCACCCAGCCCAGGCCGAGCCTTGCGCGCAGATGCGGCGCAAGCTTTGAGATATCGCGACCCTGCCAGTGGATGCTGCCGCGGGCCAGGGTGACAAAGCCCATGGCGGTGAGCAGCAGCGTGGTCTTGCCCACACCATTGCGGCCGAGCACGGCCAGGCTCCCCTGCGCCGGCAGGGCAAAGGAGACGCCATCGAGCACCACGGCCTCGCCATAGCCGGAGCGGACGTCGCGAAATTCCAGCAGCGGCTCAACCATGGCCATGCCCCAGATAGACTTCGCGCACGCGCGGATCGCTGCGCACGGTATGCGGATCGGCTTCGAGCAGCACGGCGCCGCCGACCAGCACGATGATGCGGGTGGCAAACTTGAAGACGATGTCCATGTCGTGCTCGATGAAGAGGACGGAAATATCGGCGGGCAGCGCCGCGATGACAGCAAAGAGCGTCGCGCTTTCGTCCTTGGGCACGCCGGCGGCCGGCTCGTCGAGCAGCAGCACCTTTGGCCGCGTCGCCAGCGCCAAAGCGATTTCAAGCAGGCGCTGCTGGCCATAGGGCAGCGTGCGCGTGGTGCGGGTGGCGACATCGCCGAGACCGAGCTGTTCGAGGATGGCCACAGCCTCGTCAAGGACATCCCCCTGGGCCGATAGGGGTTTCCAGAACTGGCTGGCGCGACGCTCGCGCTCCAGCACGGCCAGGGTCACCGCCTCGATGGGGGCCAGGTCTGGGAAGAGCGTATTGATCTGGAAGGTGCGGCTCAGCCCGCGGCGCACGCGCCGAGCCGGCGCCAGGCCGGTAATGTCCTCGCCCTCGAGTTCGATCCGCCCGGCATCGGGGCGCAGCTGGCCGGTCAGCAGGTTGATCAGCGTGGTCTTGCCAGCGCCATTGGGACCGATCAGGGCGTAGCGGGCGCCGCGCGGCAAAGCGATGGAAACGGCGCGCGTCACCTCGAGCTTGCCGAAGCTCATGCTCAGCGCCTCGGCGCGCAGGACGATGTCGGCATCCGCCATCACTTGGCCCTGTCCACAATGCGGGCGAGAAAGCCCAGAATTCCCTTGGGCATGAACAGCACCACCGCCATCAGCAAGAGGCCAATGCCGAAATACCAGTATTGCGGGTTGATGCCGGCCAGCTGGTCGCGGGCGACGAGAAAGATCAGCGTGCCCAGGATGGCGCCATAGAGCCTGCCGGTGCCGCCCAGGATCAGCATGACCACGACATCGGCCGAGCGCTCGAAGCTCAGGGAATCGAGCGCCACCGTATTGGTGGTCTGGGCCAGCAGCCCCCCGGCCAGGCCCGCCATGGCGGCGGAAATGGCGTAGATCAGCCGCAGATGGGCCTTGTGATCGGCGCCGATGGCGGGCATGCGCCTGACGTTTTCGCGGATGCCGCGCAAGGCCAGGCCAAAGCTTGAATTGACCAGCAGCCGGCTGAACAGGAAGCAGACGAACAGCACGACCAGGGCATAGGCATAGCTGGTATAGCCCCACATATCGAAGCGGAACTGGCCGAAAACCGGCCAGGTGCGGATGCCGCGCAGCCCGTCGGTGCCCCCCGTCAGCCAGTGCACCGCATTGGCCAGTTCATAGGTCAGAAAACCCAGACCCAGCGTCACCATGATCAGCGCCAGGTGCTGTACGCGGGTGATGAGGAAGCTGGCGACAAAGCCGACCGCCCCGGCAAAGACGCCCGCCGCCAGCAGGCCGGTCAGCGGCTCGCCCCAGCCGCGCACGCTGATAATCCCGGCGCAATAGGCGCCGAGGCCGAAGAACATGGCGTGGCCCAGGGTGACGATGCCGGCATAGCCCAGGATCAGGTCGACCGAGAGGGCAAAGAGCGCAGCAATGGCGATCTGGTTTGCCAGCGGCAGATAGGAGGGAAAGAGGATGAAGGGCAGCAGCGTGGCCAGCCAGAAGAGAACTTCAAAGGGCGACCAGCGGCTGCGACGGGCGAGCCAGTCGCGCGGCGCGATCTTGGCGGTGGTGGAGACATCTGTGGTCATCGGGGTCTCCTAGCGCTTGCCGAACAGGCCAAGCGGCCGCACCAGCAGGATGGAAACCAGCAGCAGATAGATGAGGAAGCTGCCGATTTCGGGCCAGAAATACTTGCCCGCCACGTCGCCAATGCCGAGCAAAGCGGCGCCGACAAAGGAGCCGGTGATCGAGCCCAGGCCACCCACCGAGACCACGATCAGCACATAGACCAGCATCTGGAAGCCGAAGGAGGGCGAGAGGCCGACGATTTCGACGGCAAGCGCGCCGCCCAGCCCGGCCAGGCCACTGCCCAGCGCGAAAGTGACGGCAAAGACGCGCTCGACATCAAGCCCAAGGCCCTGAGCCATACGCTGATTGTCGACCGCAGCGCGGATCTGCGCGCCCAGCCGCGTGCGTTCGAGACCAAAGACCAGGAGCGCGGTGACCAGCAGGGCAACCAGGATGATGAAGGCGCGATAGATGCCGAAGCGGATGCCCCAGAGCTCGACCGAGCCGCGCAGCCAATCTGGCAGGATGATGACCTGCTGCACGGTGCCGAAGGTGAAGGTGGCCACGGCGGCGGCAACGAAAACGAGACCGATGGTGAACAGCACCTGGTTGAGTTCGCCCGCCTTGTAGAGCCGGCGGAACAGGCTGCGCTCGATCACGACGCTCGCCAAGGCCATGGCGATGAAGGCCAAAGGCAAAGCGGCGAGGAAAGGCAGGCCGAGCTGGCGCATGGCGGTGACGGCGACATAGCCGCCGAACATGCCGAAGGCGCCATGGGCCAGGTTGATGAAGTTCATCATGCCCAGCGTTACCGACAGGCCCACCGAGAGCAGAAACAGCAGCATGCCAAAGGCAAAGCCGTCAAACAGCACGATGGTGATCTGGCTGATCATGGTCTGCCTTCTTGGAAGTCACACGTCATCTGCTGGCCTTTTCGGAGCGCCGGGTCGCCTCCCGCCCCGTGCGGGGCGAGAGGCAGATCATCTGCCCGTTGCTACTTGGCGACGCCGTGCAGCGGATCCTTGACGGCGGGGATCTCCTCCAGGATCACGTTCTGCAGCTCGCCATCCACTTCCTGGACTTCGCGGATATAGACGGTCTGCACCACGTCCCGGGTTTCCGGATCGATCGACATCGGGCCGCGCGGGCTGTCCCAAGCCATGCCCTTGGCCGCTTCGACCAGGGCGTCGCCGCTGGTATCGCCATTGGTGGCCTTGAGCGCCTCAAAGATCAGGTGCATGCCGTCATAGCCGCCGATGGAGAAGAGGTCCGGCTTGCGGCCATTATTGGCGGATGTATAGCCCTCGACATAGGCTGCGTTCAGCGGGTCGTCGCGCTCGAGCGTATAGTGGAAGGTGGTGATGATGCCACGGGCGGTTTCGCCCATGCTTTCCATGGCTTCGGGATGGGTCAGCTCACCCTGAGCCAGCACCTTGAAATCGGGCGGGGCAATGCCGCGATCGGCGAGCGCCTTGCCGATGGCCGCCGGCTGGGCGCCACCGGGGACGAAAATGTATACAGCTTCGGGCGAAGCATCGGCGACGCGCTGGACGAAGGCGGAAAAGTCCGGATTGGCGACCGGGGTGCGGTCCGCGCCGACAATGGTGCCGCCGGCTTCGGTAAAGCCCTTGGCAAAGGAGGCTTCGGCGTCGATGCCGGGGCCGTAATCGGCCACCAGGGTATAGACCTCGCGGATGCCCTGCTCATAGGCCCAGCCGCCGAAGGAATAGTTGAGCTGGGGAATGGTCACGCCGGTGCGCACGATATAGGGCGACTGTTCGGTGACGATGGAGGTGGCGGCGTTCATCACCACCATCAGCTTTTGCGCTTCGGTGGCGATTTCGGCGGCGCCGAGCGCTTCTGGCGTCAGGGCAAAGCCGGCCAGGATATCGACATTGTCGCGCACCACCAGTTCCTGCGCCAGGCGGCGGGCGACGTCGGGGGCCGGGCCGCCGGTGTCGCGCTTGATGATCTCGATGGTGCGGCCGGCCACTTCATTGCCGTGCTCGGCCAGGTAAAGGTCGATGCCGGCCTGGAGCTGGTTGGCGGCGTCGGCGAACGGGCCCGAATAGGGCAGGATGACGCCGATCTTGAGCGTTTCCTGGGCCATGGCGCCGGCCGAAAAGGCCAGCCCCAGGGCAAGCACGGCGGCCCCTGCTGTTGTCTTCAACATGAAATCCTCCCTAGTGTTTTGGCGAGAGGGCAGCCGGGTCAGTTGGGACCTCTGTTCTGCCTCGCCGGGTTGAGTGTATACATCGCCTCCAGTTTCGCCAAGTATCGGCGGGGTGGTAAAAAGTTCAACTCTCGCGGACCGAAGCGGATCGACCGCCGGTCCCGTCAGACGCGTTCGAGGGCCACGGCAATGCCCTGGCCGACACCGATGCACATGGTGGCCAAAGCCAGCCTGCCGCCACCCAGTGACAGCTCCAGCGCCGCGGTGCCGGCAATGCGGGCGCCGCTCATGCCCAAGGGATGGCCCAGAGCGATGGCGCCGCCATTGCGGTTGACCGCTGCAGCATCCTCGGCGAGGCCGAGTTCGCGCAGCACGGCAATGCCCTGGCTGGCAAAGGCTTCGTTGAGCTCGATGACGTCGAACTGCTCCGGCGTCAGGCCGAGCCGGGCACAGAGCTTCTGCGTGGCCGGGGCCGGGCCCATGCCCATGATGCGCGGCGGCACGCCCGCCGTAGCGCCGCCCAGAATGCGGGCGATCGGGGTGAGGCCATATTTGCGGGCTGCCGCTTCGCTGGCGATGATCAAGGCCGCGGCGCCGTCATTGACGCCCGAGGCATTGCCGGCGGTCACAGAGCCCTCGGCAAAAAGCGGGCGCAGCTTGGCCAGCGTTTCGAGCGTCGTGCCGGCGCGGGGGTGTTCGTCCGTATCGACGATGACGGGGTCGCCCTTTTTCTGGGGAATGGCGACCGAGGTGATTTCCCGGCCCAACCGGCCATTCTGCTGCGCCGCCACCGCCCGGTCCTGGCTGCGGACGGCGAATTCATCCTGCGCCTCGCGACTGACGCCGTACTCGCGGGCGACGTTCTCGCCGGTCTGGGGCATGGAATCCACGCCATAGAGCTTTTCCATGCGCGGATTGATGAAGCGCCAGCCAATGGTGGTGTCGTAAATCTCGGCCTGGCGCGAAAAGGCCGTCTCGGCCTTGGGCATGACGAAGGGGGCGCGGCTCATCGATTCGGTGCCGCCGGCAATCAGCAGCTCGGCCTCGCCGGATTTGATGGCCCGCGCCGCTGACATCACCGCGTCCATGCCCGAGCCGCAGAGCCGGTTGATGGTGGTGCCGGTCACGCCCACGGGCAGGCCGGCCAACAGCAGGCTCATGCGGGCGACATTGCGGTTGTCCTCGCCGGCCTGGTTGGCGCAGCCGAAGATGACGTCATCCACCGCGTCCCAATCGACCCGCCCGTTACGGGCAACCAGCGCCATCAGCGGCACAGCGCCGAGATCGTCGGGCCGCATCGAGGACAGGGCGCCGCCGAAGCGGCCGATGGGGGTGCGGATATAGTCGCAGATAAAGGCTTCGGTCATCTCACAGCTCCGGAGCGACAAGGTCGCCAATCTGGTCGGGCAACACCAGTTCGGCCCCGGTCAGTACCTGCAGGTCCGCAACGCTCATGCCGGGCAGCTTTTCGCGCAGCACGAAGCGGCCGCCCTCAATATCGATGACCGCCAGGCTGGTATAGACGCGGGTGACGCAGCCGACGCCGGTCAGCGGCAGGCTACAGCGCTTGACCAGCTTGGGCTTGCCGTCCTTGGTGACGTGATCGGTGATGACGGCGACGCGTTTGGCGCCATGCACCAGGTCCATGGCCCCGCCCACCGCCGGCACGCCCTTGGGCCCGGTCGACCAATTGGCCAGGTCGCCATTCTCGGCCACCTCATAGGCGCCCAGGATCGCCACATCGAGATGGCCGCCGCGCACCATGGCAAAGCTGTCGGCATGGTGGAAGAAGGCCGCGCCCGGCTTGAGCGTCACCGCCTTCTTGCCGGCATTGATCAGGTCCCAGTCCTCCTCGCCCTCGGGCGGCGCTTCGCCGAAATTGAGGATGCCGTTTTCGGTGTGGAAAATGGCTTCGCGGCCGGGCGGCTGGAAGCGCGCCACCATTTCGGGGAAACCGATGCCCAGATTGACATAGGCGTCGTGCTCGATGTCCTGGGCGGCGCGCCAGGCGATCTGGGCGTTGGAAAGCTTGTCGGTCATCAATAGGCCACTCCATCGCGCATCAGGGCTTCTTCCTGTTTGGCATCGGCTACTTCGACGACGCGGGTGACGAAGAGGCCGGGGGTGATGACCTGTTCGGGGTCGATGTCGCCGGGCTCGACCACCTGATGCGCCTGGACAATGGTCATTGTGGCGGCGGCGGCCATCAGGGGAGAGAAATTGCGCGCCGCCTTGCGGAAGGTCAGGTTCCCCTGGCGGTCGGCCAGCTCGGCCTTGAGCAAAGCCACGTCGGCCTTGAGCCAGCGCTCCTGCACATAGCTTCGACCGTCGAACTCGGCCACCGGCTTGCCCTTGGCCAGATCGGTGCCAAAGCTGGTGGGGGTATAAAAGGCCGGAATGCCGGCGCCGCCAGCGCGGATGCGTTCGGCCAGCGTGCCCTGCGGCACCAGTTCGAGATCTATCTGGCCGGCCAGGTATTTCTCGGTAAAGGCGCGCGGATCGGCCGAGCGCGGAAACGAACAGACCATCTTGGCCACCATGCCTGCATCGATCATGGCGGCAATGCCGATGCGGCCATTGCCGGCATTGTTGTTGATCAATGTGAGGTTCTTCGGGCTGCCGGTCGCCTTGAATATATCGATGAGCGCATGGATCAGCTCGATGGGGGCGCCCGAGCCGCCAAAGCCGCCGATCATCAGCACCATGCCATTCTTGATCCCCGCCAGAGCGGTGGGCAGATCGGCCACTGTCTTGTCCATGCAAAGTCCTCGTTGCTTGCCCCAAGCCTTGCAGCCGCATGCTTGGCGGGCAAGGCAATTTGTGCGATATGATGATTTTGTTGACATAGCGCACAAACGAGGCGGCATGCAGACGACAGCGCGCGACATCATGGGTGGCCTGGGCAAGGGGCTTCTCGTCATCGAGAGCTTCACGGCCGAGCGCCCGCGCCAGTCGATTGCCGAGGTGTCGGCGGCGTCGGGGCTGGACCGGGCCACGGCGCGGCGGTGCCTCCTCACCCTGGCCCATTTCGGCTATGCCGATTATGACGGCAAATATTTCACGCTGACGCCGCGCATATTGCGGCTGGGCACGGCGTGCCTGGCCACCATGCCGCTGCCGCAGCTGGTGCAGCCGCAGCTCGACGCGCTGGCGGAAATGCTGGGCGAAAGCGCCTCGGTATCGATCCTCGATGGAGGCGACATCGTCTATGTGGCGCGCGCGGCGCAGCGCAAGGTGATGTCGATCGCGCTGATGCCGGGTTCACGCCTGCCGGCCTTTTGCACCTCGATGGGGCGGGTGCTACTGGCCGCCCTGCCCGAGCCGCAAGCCCGGGCGCAGCTGACGGCGACCCCGCTCGTGCCCCGCACCCGCCATACGCTGACCGACCCCGAAGCGATTCTGGCCGAACTGGCGCGGGTACGGGCGCAGGGTTATGCGCTGATCGACCAGGAGGTCGAACTCGGCCTGCGCTCGATTGCCGTGCCGCTCTACAATGCGCGCGGCGTTGTGGTGGCGGCGCTCAATGTCGGGGTGGCAGCGACCCAGGCCGGCGTCGAGGACCTGACCGGGCTCTATCTGGCGCCTTTGCGCGCCATACAGGCCGAGCTGCGGGCGATGTTAGGCTAGCCTGATCTGCTCGAGCAGGCGCAGGCTGAGGCGCAGGCTGGCGGCGGTGGTGACCAGCATGGGCGGCAGGGTCAGCCATTCGAGCGTCCAAGCGGCGCCCGAGCGCTCATATTCATGCACCATGGCCTGGCCCAGCGTGCCCGAGAGGCCAGCATTGTACCGCGCCAAAGCCACCAGCACTTCGGCGGCGACCGGATTGGCCTTGTGCGCCATGGAGGATGAGCCGCCCGCGCCTTCGAGCTTGAGCGCACCCAGTTCGGTCTGAGAGAGCAACGCCACATCGGCGCCGAACTTGCCCAGCGAGCCTGATATCAGCGCCAGGAGGTTCCCCAAGGCCACGATGGGGTCGCGCGTCGCCTGCCAGGGGCTGGCCGTGCCGAGATCAAGTCTTCTGGCCATGCCCGCGGCAATGGTGCCGCCATGGCCCTCGAAACTCTCGCGGTCGCCCACCGGCCCGCCCAGCTGCACCACCAGCAGCGTGCCGCGCATGGCGGTCAGCGCCTGGCGATGGCGGCGCAGCGGTTCGGCCCAGCTGTCGATCTTGGCGCGCCAGCGCGTCGGCAGGGCCGCCTGCATGCGGGTATGAGCCATGAGCGGCCGCTCGCCGGCGCTGCGCGCCAGCGCCTCGAACTCGGCCAGGAGGCCGGTCAGCCGGGCCTCATAGAGGTCGAAGATCTTTGCCAGGGACAGCATCAGCGCGGTGTCGATAATGTCCTGGCTGGTGGCGCCCCGGTGCAGCGCGTCGGCATGGGCCGGGTCCACGCGCGCGCGCAACTGCCGCAGCAGAGCCGGCACGACGACGCCATCGGCCAGCATGCCGGCAGCCAGCTGGGCGTGGTCCGGCACGAAGCCGGCAATGGCGTTCTTGATGGCGGCGGCAGCGTCGTCGCTGATCCAGCCGGCATCGGCACTGGCCTCGGCCAGCGCGACCTCGACCGCCAGCATGGCGGCAAGCTGGGCGTCGTCGGCGAGGATGGCGGCAATGTCATTGTCGCCGGCAAGGGCGGAAAGCCAGGGGGTCATGGCGCTATCCTATAGCGGTATTTGAACGCGCGAAACCTCTGCGGTCGCCTCCCTCCCCCTTGAGGGGAGGGAATGAGGGAGGGGGTCGATTGGATCAACCCTTGAGGGACCCCCACCCCGGCCCTCCCCTCAAGGGGGAGGGAAGGCAACCCGGCCCTCCACCCCTCCCCCCATCACATATCGAAAAACACGGTTTCTTTGTCGCCCTGCAGGTGAATTTCCAGCATGTAACGTACGGGATCGCCCTCTTCGCGGCGAGCGATCAGGGTCTGGCGGCGGCGCGGGTCCATGATCTTGTTGAGGACGAAATCGGTGCCATTGGCCTCGGCCTCATCCTCGAAATAGAGCCGGGTCTGCAGGCCGATATTGATGCCGCGGGCGACGATCCACAGATTGACATGGGGGGCCATCAGCTTGCCATCGGGGCCGGGCACGGGGCCGGGCTTGATAGTGGCAAAGCTGAACACGCCCTCGCCATTGGTGGGCTGGCGGCCCCAGCCGGTAAAGGCCGGTGCCGCATTGGAACTGGGGCCCATGGGCGGCACATAGGAGCCATCACCATCGGCCTGCCAGAGCTCGACCAGCGCGTCATTGACCGGGGCGCCCGAGCCGTCAAAAATCCGGCCGGCAATGGTGATGCGCTCGCCCTTTGTGTCGGGCGTCAGCATGGTGCTGCCGGGGTCGGTGGCGTAGACGCCGCGGATCTCGGCAAAATTGGGCGTCAGCCCGATATGGACATAGGGCCCCGCCGTCTGCGACGGGGTTTCCTTGAGCGTCGGGACCGGGTGCAGCATCAGTTCCCCTCCAGCTTGTTTTCGAACATGGTCGAGCGACGGCCGCGCAGCACGATATCGAAGCGATAGGCCAGCGCGTCCATCGGGGTGGTGTTGTGGCGGTCGAGCCGGGCGATGAGCTGGTCGATGGCCGACTTGTCGGCAATCGAGCCGACAATCGGGCACTGCCAGATCATCGGGTCGCCCTCGAAATACATCTGGGTGATCAGGCGCTGGGCAAAGGCATGGCCAAATACCGAGAAGTGGATATGGGCGGGGCGCCAGTCATTGCCGCCATTGGGCCAAGGATAGGCGCCCGGCTTGACGGTGCGGAAGGAGTAAAACCCATTCTCGTCGGTCAAGGCCCGGCCGCAGCCGCCGAAATTGGGATCGAGCGGGGCGAGATAGGCCTCCTTCTTGTGGCGGTAGCGCCCGCCGGCATTGGCCTGCCAGAACTCGACCAGCGTATTGGGCACGGCCCGGGCATTTTCGTCGAGCACCTGACCATAGACGATCAGCCGCTGGCCGATGGCCTCGCTGCCGTCCTGGCTGAAATTGCGGATGAGGTCGTTATCCAGGGGATTGATGCTTGAATGGCCAAAGGTCGGCCCGGTCAACTCGGAGGCGGTGCCGCCCAGCGAGAGCAGAGCGTGCTTTGGCGCGCGGAAGGTGGTGCTTTTATAGCCCGGCGTATTGGCCGGCGGATGCCAGGCCCGGTCGCGTGGATAAAGGGCGCCATCCGCGCCGGGTAGAATGATGCCGCTCATTGTGCCGCCTCCCGCTTGGCCTGTTCCTTGGCCAGTTCTTCCTTGGCAATCCTGAAGGCCCGGTTGGCTGCCGGTACGCCGGCATAGACGGCGACATGCAGCAGGGCCTCCTTGATATCGTCGGGCGAGCAGCCGGTATTGGCCGTTGCCCGCACATGCATGGCCACTTCCTCATCATGGCCCAGCGCCGCCAGCAGCGCGATGGTCACCAGGGACCGCTCGCGCTTGGTCAGGCCCGGCCGCGACCAGACCGAACCCCAGGCGCCTTCGGTGATGAAGCGCTGGAAATCGGCGTCGAAGGGAGTCTGGCGCGCGGTGGCGGCATCGACATGGGAGTCGCCCAGCACGGCGCGGCGAGTCGCCATGCCGGTGTCGAAGCGCGTGGGCTCAGCCATGGATGGTCTCCTTGAGAAAGCGGTCGATCAGCCGCGCCAGGGCGCCGGGCTGCTCGATAGAGGGAAGATGCCCGGTCTCGGGCAGGATGTGAAAGTGGGAGCCGGCAATGGCGTCGGCGCAACTGCGTACCAGCTCGACCGGGGTCGACAGATCGTCCTCGCCCGCCACGACCAAAGTCGGGGTGGCGATGGCGCCGATCTGCGTCCGCAGGTCGGTGTCGCGCAGGGTGGCGCAGGTGGCGGCATAGCCGGCGGCATCGCTGCGCAGGAAGAGATTACGCCAGCCGGCGAGCTCATCGGGATGGGCCTGGCGGAAGCGCGGGCTGAACCAGCGCTGCATCACCAGATCGGCAATGGCGCCCAGCCCCTGCGTATTGACTGTGTCGATGCGGGCATTCCAGCTGGCCGCGTCGCCAATGCTGGCCGCCGTGTCGCAGAGCACCAGCGCGCTCAGCCGCTCGGGCGCGCGCAAAGCCAGGCCCTGGGCGATCAGCCCGCCGACGGAGACGCCGGCCAGCGCCAGTTGGCCGATACCGAGGTGATCGAGCAGGCCGAGCAGGTCGTCGACATGATCGTCGAGCGTATAGTCGCCCGGCGGTGTATCGCTGATTCCATGGCCGCGCTTGTCATAGGAGAGCAGGCAGTAATCGGCCGAGAGGCGCTCGATAACGCCATCCCAGATGCGCGCGTCGGTGCCCAGCGAATTGACCAAAGCCAGCACCGGCGCCGTTGCCGGGCCGGTCAGCCGATAGGCCAGCAGCACCCCATTGATGCGAACGAAATCCATGGTTACTCCTCGCCCCGAGGATGCGCGCTGGGACGCGCCAAGTAAAATGATGACTGCTGCGTGACTCATAACCGGTGGATTATGCTAATGGGCATATCTGGCCAATGTCAGGCCGCGAGATAACCGGAGCCCGGCATTGCCGCAGCGCATCGACAACCGCATCAAGCTGCGGCACCTGAGCTGCTTTCTCGAAGTGGCCCGGCTCAACAGCGTCGGTCAGGCCGCCACGGCGCTGCATGTCAGCCAGCCGGCGATGTCCAAGACGATCCGGGAACTCGAAGAGATCGTGGGGGCCAAGCTCTTTGATCGCAGCCGGCGCCAGCTGGTGCTGAGCCCGTTCGGCGAGGTGTTCCAGCGCTATGCGGCGACCAGTCTGGCCGCCCTGCGCCAGGGGCTCGACGTGGCGCAAGGCACGCGCGAGGCCAGCGTGGTGCGGGTCGGCGCCCTGCCCACCGTTTCCGCCCGCATCCTGCCCGGCGCGGTCGCCGCCTTTACCGCTTTGCAGCCGGGCGCCCGCACCCGCATCATTACCGGGCCCAATGATTATCTGCTGGCGCTGCTGCGCGGCGGCGATGTCGACCTCGTCATCGGCCGCATGGCCGAGCCCGATGCGATGGCGGGGCTCTCCTTCGAGCATCTTTATTCCGAACGCGTCGTGGTGGCGGTGCGGCCGGGGCATCCGCTGCTGAGCCAAACCAGTTTCAGCCTGCGCCTGATCGAGGCCTACCAGACGCTGATGCCGACGCCCAATTCGGTGATCCGCAGGCTGGTCGACCGCCTGCTGCTGACCCATGGCATCAGCGACCTGCGCGATCCCGTCGAAACCGTCTCCAATGCCTTTGGCCGCGCCTATATCAGGCAGAGCGATGCGGTGTGGATTATTTCCGAAGGCGTGGTGAGCAATGACGTGGCCGAGGGCCAGCTCATGCTGCTGCCGGTCGATACCAGCCAGACCACCGGGCCGGTGGGCTTTACCACGCGCAGCGCCACGGTGCCCAGCCTGGCCGCCAGCAGCCTGATGCAGGCGGTGCGCGACGCAGCGGCGGGGCTGGCCTGATCAGCTCTGGCCGCTTCTGCGCAAGGCGGCCGGGGTCACCCCGAGCAGGCGCTTGACCACCCGGGTGAAATAGCCCGGGTCGTCATAGCCCAGCCCGGCCCCGATCTGCTGGATCGACAGCGTCGAGAACAGCAATTGCCGGCGCAGCTCCAGCGCCAGCCGCCGCTCGATCACTGCCAGGGCGGAAATGCCCAGCACCTGGCGGCAGACCCGGTTGAGATGGGTCGGGGTAATGCCCATGCTGGCGGCATAGTCGGCAATGCGCCTGGTGTCGCGGAAGCGGATATCGACCAGCGAGCGGAACGCGGCCACATGCAGCCGGGCTTTTGCCGCCCCCTCGCTGGGCGCTGCCGGCAGGCTGCGGCCACGCTGCAGCGCCACCTGCAGCACGGTGAGATGGGCGCGCATGGCCAGTTCATGGAACAGGCCTGGCCGGTCGGCTTCGGTCAGCAGCGCGTCGAGCGCCGTGTCGATGGCCGTGGTGCCGCTGACGATCACCCCGGCGGGCGGGCTGTCGATGGCCTCGCCCAGATCGCGCTCGAGCAGCGTCACCACCAGGCCCTCGACATTGTGGCTGAAGACATAGGCATGCACGGTCAGCGCCGGCACCACGACGATGGCCGGCGGGCGGAGCTCAAAGCCGGTGCCATCGAGCGTGGCATGGCCCCAGCCATGGGTGAGGCTGAGGATCTGGAAGAAGCGCTCATGGCGATGGGGGGCGATGCGGTAGTCGTGCAGCGCGCTGCGCGACTGGATGGTTTCCCAATGCAGCCAGTCCTGTCGGGCATCGGCATCGGCCTCGCCATAAAGCGCATAGGTGGGGATCCGGTCCATGTTCGGATAGTGCAAGAGATAGAGAGCCCCGTCCATTCCCCAAAACGCGGAAATGCGCATGCTGAGGTTAACCGGAGGGGAACACATTGCGCAGTCAGGTGGTGATTATTGGAGCAGGGCCGGCAGGGCTGATGCTGGGGCGGCTGCTGGAGCTGGCGGGGGTCGATGCGGTCATTCTCGAGCGCAAGAGCGCCGATTATGTCCTCGGCCGCATTCGGGCCGGTGTGCTGGAACAGGGCACGATCGCGCTGATGGATCGCGCCCAGGCGGGCCAGCGCATGCATGCAGAAGGCCTTGTGCATCAAGGAGTTGAGCTCAGCTTTGACGGCGACAGTCAGCGCATCGACTTTGCCGCGCTGATCGACCGCCATGTTATGGTCTATGGCCAGACCGAGGTCACCGCCGACCTGATGAAGGCGCGGCAGGGCCGCACCCTCTACGAGGCCGAGGACGTCGAACTGCACGATCTGGCTGGAAAGCCCTTTGTCACTTTTCGCCAGAACGGGGTCACGCAGCGGATCGACTGCGACTTCATCGCCGGCTGCGACGGCTTTCACGGCGTGGCGCGGCAGAGCGTGCCTGCATCGGCGCTGACGACCTTCGAGCGCGTCTATCCCTTTGGCTGGCTTGGGGTATTGGTGGACCAGCCGCCGGTGGCCGACGAGCTGATCTATGCCCATCATGAACGCGGCTTTGCGCTGTGTTCGCAGCGCTCGCATACGCGCAGCCGTTACTATGTGCAGGTGCCAACCGACGAAAAGGTCGAGAACTGGTCCGATGACAGGTTCTGGGACGAGCTGCGCCTGCGGCTCAATCCGGCCACCGCGGAGGCGCTGAAGACCGGGGTTTCCATCGAAAAGTCCATCGCGCCCTTGCGCAGTTTCGTCGCCGAACCGCTGCGCTTCGGCAAGCTGTTCCTGGCCGGCGACGCGGCCCATATCGTGCCGCCGACCGGGGCCAAGGGGCTGAACCTGGCCATGAGCGACGTGGCCGTGCTGGCCGATGCGCTGATCGAGCACTGCGTCGAGAAATCATCGGCCGGGATCGATGCCTATTCGGCCAAGGTCTTGGCGCGCATCTGGAAAGCGGAGCGCTTCAGCTGGTGGATGACCAGCCTGCTGCACACTTTCCCCGATACCGGCAGCTTCGGCCGCCGCATCCAGCGGGCAGAGTTCGACTATCTGTCCGGCTCGCTGGCCGCGCAGCAGAGCCTGGCGGAGAACTATACCGGCCTGCCCGACTGACGAAGCCGGATAGGCGTTACCCGGCTTTCAGCATCAGCCGATCAGTTTGCGGCACAGCAGCTTGATGGCCGCGGTCATGGCGGCTTCGTCCGGGGTCTTGAGCGCAATGCCATAGGCGGCGGCGCAGATTACCTTGGCCAGCATGGCCGGATCCTCGGTGCCGGCGGCCTGCAGGGCGGCGGCGATCTCGGCTTGGGCGCGCAGGTCGGTGTCGCGGACCCGGATCCCCGCCCGCCGATGCTCGCTCATGATCTCGGCGGCGTGGGGCGAACCCTCGAGGGACCGCGCCAGGCTGGCAAATTGCCCCGCCAGCGCATTGCCGATGCGCTCGGCAATATCCCCGGGGCCCTGCATGCCCCTATCATAGGCAGCCAGCAGCTCGTCCATCATGGTGTCGACAATGCCGGTAAAGACGGCGTCCTTGTCGGCAAACTGGGCATAGAGCGTCGGCTTGGCGATCTGCGCCGCGCGCGCAATGGCCTCCATGGTGGTGCCGCGCAGGCCATGGCGCAGCACCAGAATACGGGCGGCATCGAGGATGCGCCGCCGCTTTTCCATCATCCGCTCGTCAACCGCGTCAGCCAATGTTCGAATCCGTCTTGAACTGATTGAACGAATATAATATCTTTCGTTCAATTCGTAAAGGAGATCAGCATGACCGACCGTGTTCTCGTCACCG
The DNA here is from genome assembly GCF_014926585.1 of Devosia beringensis. Classification (NCBI taxonomy): domain Bacteria; kingdom Pseudomonadati; phylum Pseudomonadota; class Alphaproteobacteria; order Hyphomicrobiales; family Devosiaceae; genus Devosia; species Devosia beringensis. Next base: position 1,465,143 of record NZ_CP045422.1, read on the forward strand.
GCATATCCGGCTTTCTCGGCGGCCATGTCGCCCTGCAACTGCTCACTGCTGGCTACACCGTGCGCGGCAGTGTGCGCAACCTTTCCAAGGCCGACAAGGTCCGCGATACGCTGAGCAAGGCCGGCGCCGACACGTCGCGCCTCGAATTCGTGGCGCTGGACCTGCTGAGCGATGCCGGCTGGCGCGAAGCGATGGATGGCGTGCGCTACCTCCAGCATACCGCCTCGCCCTTTGCGCTGGAAACCCCCAAGGATCCCAACGACTTCATTCGCCCCGCCGTCGAGGGCACGCGCCGGGCCATCGAGGCGGCCCTGGCCGCCCAGGTCGAGCGCGTGGTGCTGACCTCCTCCATCGCCGCCATCCAGTATGGCCAGGCCGACTATGCGCGCACCATGACCGAGGCCGACTGGACCGATGTCGACAGCCCCACGACCGGCGCCTATCCCAAATCCAAGACACTGGCCGAGCGCGAGGCCTGGCGGCTGATGGACGCCGCCGGCCGCCACGATGACCTGGCCGTCATCAACCCGGCCGGCATTCTCGGACCGCTGCTGGACGAGGATCCCGGCACCTCGGCGACGATCATCCGCCGCCTGCTCGACGGCAAGCTGCCGGCGGCGCCGAAACTGGCGATGTCGCTGGTCGATGTGCGCGACGTGGCGGCGCTACAGGTCGATGCCATGACCAATCCGGCCGCCGGCGGCCAGCGCTGCATTGCCTCACAAGGCACCTACTGGATGAGCGATGTGGGCCGCATGCTGCGCCCGGCCTTTCCGGACCGCCGCGTACCGACGGGCGAATTGCCCACCTGGCTGCTGCGCGTGGTTGCCCTGTTCGACCGGGATATCCGCGACAATCTGCACGAACTGGGCACCATGAAGCGCGTCGATGGCCACCGCGGCAGCGAGCGCCTGGGCCGGCCGCTGATCACCGCCGCCGACGCCGCCATCGCCACCGGCCGGAGCCTTGTCGCCCATCACCTGGTGTGAGCGGGGGGTTGCCGCAGGGCAATGAGGTGCTGGCGGGATCATTCCATGCAGACAGGAATGCGCCCGCCCGTCGCTGTTGCCCTATCGCCAGCAGCCCCTTCCTAGAGCGGTTTCTTGAGCCACTTGGCAAGAACGCCCGCGATACCTTCGCGGAACAGTAGCACGCTGGCGACGAAGATCACGCCCTGCAGGACCGTCACCCAGGCCCCGAAGCCGGCAAAATAGTTCTGCATGGTGACGATGACGGCCGCGCCGATCAGGGGCCCGAAAACCGTGCCCATGCCACCCAGCAGTGTCATCAGCACCACCTCGCCGGACATGGACCAGTAGACATCGGTCAGCGAGGCAAGCTGGAAGACGATGGCCTTGGTGGCGCCGGCGAGGCCCGCCAGGGCGGCCGACATCACGAAGACGGCGAGCTTGTAGCGGTTGACCTTGTAGCCCAGCGAGATCGAGCGCGGTTCATTGTCGCGAATGGCCTTTAGCACCTGTCCGAAGGGCGAATGGATGATGCGGTAGATCAGCAGCAGCGCCCCAAAGACGATGGCCAGCACGACGAAATACAGCGTGTAGTCCGAGGTGAGGTCAATCAGCCCGAACAGCTTGCCGCGCGGCACGGCCTGGATGCCGTCTTCGCCGCCGGTGAAGGGCGCCTGCACCGCAATAAAGTAGACCATCTGCGCGAAGGCCAGCGTCACCATGGCGAAATAGATGCCCTGACGGCGAATGGCGAGCACACCGATGCCTAGGCCAAGCACGGTGGCCGCCAGCACGCCCAGCAGGATAGCAAATTCGGGGTTGAGCCCCCAGGCCTTGGCGGCATAGGCCGCAACATAGCTGGACGACCCAAAGAAGGCCGCATGGCCGAATGACAACAGGCCGCCAAAGCCGAGCAGCAGGTTGAGCGCACTGGCGAACAGCGCGAAGCACAGCACCTTCATCAGGAAGACGGGATAGAGCACGCTGGGCGCGATCAGGAGCAGACCGAGCAGGACGGCAAAGATCACCACATGGTGGCGCGGCGTGCCGATCGGCAGGGCCGCAGCGGCGGATCGATAGCCGGTTTCCGACGGGGTGGTCATCACTGAGTCCTTCCAAACAGCCCTGCAGGCTTGACGAGCAGCACGATGGCCATGATCACGAAGATCACCACGGACGAGCCTTCGGGGTAGATGACGCGGGTCAGCCCCTCGACGATGCCGAGGCCGAAGCCGGTTAGGATAGCGCCCAAGATGGAGCCCATGCCGCCAATGACAACGACGGCAAACACCACGATGATGAGGTCGGCGCCCATATTGGGATTGACCGAATAGATGGGGGCTGCCAGCACGCCGGCCAGCGCTGCCAAGGCAACCCCGAAGCCATAGGTAAGGGTGATCATGCGCGGAACATTGATGCCGAAGGCGCCTACCAGCGTCGGGTTTTCGGTAGCGGCGCGCAGATAGGCGCCCAGGCGGGTCTTCTCGATGGCGAACCAGGTGGCAAAGCACACCACGACCGAGGCGAACACCACCCAGCCGCGATAGTTGGGCAGGAACATGAAGCCAAGATTGGTGCCGCCCGAAAGTTCGGCAGGAATGGAATAGGGCAGGCCGGACACGCCATACTGGTTGCGGAACAGGCCCTGGATGATCAGCGCCAGCCCGAAGGTCAGCAGCAGGCCATAGAGATGGTCGAGATGGTAGAGCCGGCTAATCATCAGGCGTTCGATCACCACCCCGCTTGCGCCCACCACGATCGGCACGATCAGCAGCGCCCACCAATAGTTGATGCCGGTGTAGGTCAGCAGCATCCAGGCGACGAAGGCCCCCATCATGTACTGCGCGCCGTGGCTGAAATTGATGATGTTGAGCAGGCCGAAGATGACGGCCAACCCCAGGCTGAGCAGGGCATAGAACGAGCCGTTGATCAGCCCCAGCAGCAACTGGCCGAAAAGTGCCTGAGGCGGTATGCCCAAAAGCTCGAACATGACAAATGGTCCCGGTGGTAACGAAGGAGAACGCGCCGGCGGGGCCGGCGCGTCCGATAGCGACTAGTTGGTGATGAAGGCGCAGCCGCCATCGGCCAGTGGCCGGAAGGCTTCGTCCGCCGGAATGGTCGCCAGCAGATTGTAATAGTCCCATGGGCCGGTGGACTCGGCGGGCGTCTTGACCTGGAACAGGTACATGTCGTGCACCTTGCGGCCGTCTTCGCGGATCGTGCCTTCGCCGAACAGCGGATCGCTGGTGGGCGTTGCCTTCATCGCCGCCATCACGGCCTCGGTTTCCTTGCTGCCGGTCGATTCAACCGCCTTGAGGTAATGCAGCACACTGGCATAGACGCCGGCATGCACCATGGTCGGCTTCTTGCCGTCATTTTCGGCCGCGAAGCGCTCGGACCAGGCGCGGGTCTCGTCATTGAGATCCCAGTAGAAGCTTTCCGTCAGCACCAGCCCCTGCGCGGTTTCAAGGCCGAGCGCATGGATGTCGGTGATGAAGATCAGCAACCCGGCAAGCGCCTGGCCGGCCTGGGTAATGCCGAATTCGGCGGCCTGCTTGATGGTATTGACGGTATCGCCGCCGGCATTGGCGAGGCCAATCACTTGGGCGCCCGAGGCCTGCGCCTGCAGCAGGTAGGATGAGAAATCAGTGCCCGGGAAGGGATGACGAACGGTGCCGAGCACCTCGCCGCCCGCGGCTTCAACAACGGCAGCGGTATCCTTCTCCAGCGCCTGACCAAAGGCATAGTCGGCAGTGATGAAGAACCACCTGGTATTGCCTTCGGCAACCATGGCCGAGCCGGTGCCATGCGCCAGGGCCCAGGTGTCATAGGTCCAGTGCACGGTATTGGGCGAACACTGCGCGCCGGTCAGGTCGGCCGAGCCGGCGCCTGAATTCATGAAGATCTTGTTCTTCTCGCGGGTGATTTCGTTGACCGCGAAGGCAGCCGATGAGGTGGGCACGTCCACGATCAGGTCCACGCCATCCTGGTCATACCACTGCCGGGCAATGGTGGAGGCCACGTCGGGCTTGTTCTGGTGGTCGGCCGAGACGATCTCGACGGTAATGCCCTTGCCGGCGGCGTCGAAGTCCTCGGCCGCCATGCGCGCCGCGATGACCGAACCTTCGCCGGACAGGTCGGCATAGACCCCCGAGCGGTCATTGAGCACGCCGATCTTGACGGCGGTCTGGGCCAGGGCCGTGCCCGCCAGCAAGAGGCTGGTGGCCGAGGCCAGAATGAGTGTCTTGAAATTCATTGTTGCGTCTCCTCCGAGTGGTGCCGATTTCCGGCTTGGTGCTAGACGCCCAGATAGGCGTGCAGCTTGTTCATGTTGGCGGCGAGGTCGGCATTGGGGATGGTGTCGATCACCCGCCCCTGCTCGACCACGTAGTGCCGATCCGCGACCGAAGCCGCAAAGCGGAAGTTCTGCTCGACCAGCACGATAGTGAAGCCCTGCTGCTTGAGCTGGCTCAGTGTGCGGCCGATCTGCTGTACGATCACGGGCGCCAGGCCCTCGGTCGGCTCGTCCAGCAGCAGGAATTTGGCACCGGTGCGCAGGATGCGGCCAATGGCCAGCATCTGCTGTTCGCCGCCCGACAGCTTGGTGCCCTGGCTGGTGAGGCGCTCGCGCAGATTGGGGAACATTTCGAGCACCGCCTCGCGGCTCAACCCGCCCGGCTTGACCTGCGGCGGCAGCATGAGGTTTTCCTCGACCGACAGGCTGGCAAAGATGCCGCGTTCCTCGGGGCAGAAGGCGATGCCGGCCTGGGCAATGTGGCGCGGCTCCAGCCCGATCAGCTCGCGGCCTTCGAACTGCACCGATCCCTGCCGCTTGCCCAACAGGCCCATGATGGCGCGCAGCGTGGTCGTCTTGCCGGCGCCGTTGCGGCCCAGCAGCGTCACCACCTCGCCGGGCTTCACGTCGAAATCGATGCCGTGCAGCACATGGCTGTCGTCATACCAGCCCTTGAGATCGCGCACCGCCAGCAGGCTCTCGGCAGGGGCGTCGCTCGTTGCCATCGCTTCAGTCATGGCCTGCTCCAATATAGGCGTCGATCACGCGCAGGTCCTTGGAAACCACGTCATAGGGTCCCTCGGCCAGCACCTGGCCGCGCGCCAGCACGGTGATCCGGTCCGACAGATCGGCAACCACCGACAGGTTGTGTTCCACCATCAGGATGGTGCGGTTGGCCGATATCTTGCGGATCAGCGCCGAGATGCGCGCCACATCCTCCTGCGCCATGCCGGCCATCGGCTCGTCGAGCAGCAGCATCTCCGGTTCAAGCGCCAGTGTCGTGGCGATCTCGAGCGCCCGCTTGCGGCCATAGCTCAATTCGCCCGCCGTCTCGTGGGTAAAGCTCGACAGCCCCACCTCGTCGACCCGGGCCATGGCTTCCTCGTCAAGCTGGTGCAGCACCTTCTGCGAGCGCCAGAAATCGAAGCTGTCGCCGCGGCGGCGTTGCAGCGCGATGCGGACGTTTTCCAGCACGGTAAGCTTTGGAAACACCGCCGAGATCTGGAACGATCGTATGAGGCCGAGTCGGGCGATATCGGCGGCTGGCAGGCGCGTAATGTCGCTGCCATTGAGCGTGATGGTCCCGGCACTGGGCTGCAGGAACTTGGTCAGCAAATTGAAGCAGGTGGTCTTGCCGGCGCCATTGGGGCCAATCAGGGCATGGATCGAGCCGCGTCTGACATCGAGATCGACGCCGTTGACGGCCGTAAAGCCGGCAAAGCGCTTGGTCAGCCCGCGGGCGGAGAGGATCACGTCCTGCGCCGTCTGATTTTGTGTCGTCATGCCTGCGCTCATTTTGCGGTCCACCCGCCGTCAATGGAGATCGCCGAGCCGGTGATCGATCGGGCCAGATCGCCGCAAAGATAGGCCGCCAGTTCGGCGATTTCCTCGGGCTGAACGAATTGCCGTGTCGGCTGGGGCGCCAGCATCACATCGCGCACCACCTGTTCCTCGCTCATGGCGTGCAGGCGGGCCTGATCGGCAATCTGGGCGGCAACCAGGGGGGTCCATACGTAACCGGGACAGATGGCGTTGACGGTTATGCCCTTCTCGGCCGTTTCCAGCGCCACTGCCTTGGTCAGGCCGACCACGCCGTGCTTGGTGGCGACATAGGCCGACTTGAACGGGGAGGCGCGCAGGCCGTGCGCGGAAGCAATATTGATGATGCGGCCCCAGCCACGTTCGGCCATGCCGGGTACGGCGGCGCGGATGGTATGGAACGCTGAATCCAGGCTCACCGCGACTATGCGGTCCCAGTCCGCGGGAGGGAAGTCCTCGACCGGGGCGACCTTTTGCACGCCAGCATTGTTGACCAATACATCGAGCTGGCCGAAGGCGGCGACCACCGCGCCAACCAGGTCATAGCCACCGCCATTGACCGACAGATCAGACTGAAAGTAGCGGACCTTGGCGCCATGGATGGTCAGCGAACGCAGCGCGTCCACGACCTCGCCTTCAGCCTCGAAGCTGTTGATCGCCACATCGTAACCCATCGCCGCAAACCTGCTGGCGATCGAGAGGCCAATGCCGCTCGTTGAGCCGGTGACCAGTGCCACGCGCTTTGTTGTCATGCTCCACCCTGTAGCGGACCTTCAAGGGCCCGATGTTTTGCCCTCTACCTAACAAGTTCCGTGCCAAGTTCGGAACGCCCCGATTGGGGGCGTCTGCCGGGCATGTTTCCGACAAATGTGTGTGGCGAACAGGACAGTGTCCGGATTTCCGGACAGTTCAGTCGACGATATTGTGCCGCTTGAGCTTCTCGTAGAATTGCGACCGTGACACGCCCAGCCTGAGCGCCGCGGCCGACTTCTGCCCGCCGGTGGCCTGAAGCGCATCGAGGATAGCCTGACGCTCGGTATCCGCCACCGCGCTGGCCAGCCCCGCCGCTGGTGTGCCAAGCCGGGCTATTCCTGGCGGCAGGGCCCGGCCGATCACGCCGGCATCCATCACTGCGGTGGGCGCCAGGGCAGCGGCCCGCTCCAGCACATTGCGCAACTCGCGCACATTGCCCGGCCAGGCATGGCCCTGCAGCAGCTTGACCGCCTCGGGCGTGATCACCCAGCCGCTCTGGTCATCCGCGCGCAGCGTCTGCTCCAGCAGCGCCTCGCACAGCAGCGCCATATCCTCGCGCCGGTCGCGCAGCGGCGGTACATGCACGGTCAGTACGGCGATCCGATAGTAGAGATCGGCACGGAAGCTCCTGTCGGTGATCTTGGCTTCGAGATCCTGGGAGGTGGCAGCAATGATGCGGACATCGATCTTCTTGACGGTATTGGATCCCAGGGCCTCGATCTCGCCCTCCTGCAGCACGCGCAGAAACTTGGCCTGCACGGCCAGCGGCATGTCGCCGATTTCGTCAAGGAACAGCGTGCCGCCATGGGCCAGTTCGAACTTGCCTTGCCGGGCCTTCTTGTCGGCGCCCGTATAGGCGCCGGGCGAGACGCCAAAGAACTCGGCCTCCAGCAGGGCCTCGGGAACGGCCGCCATATTGACGGCCACGAACGGCCCGTCGGCGCGATCGGATTGCTGGTGGATGGCGTGAGCCAGCAATTCCTTTCCGGTACCCGTCTCCCCCAGGATCAGCGCCGCGCCGTCGCGTAGCGCAAAGCGCCGCACCATGGCCTTGAGGTCCTTGACCGCCTCGCTCTGGCCGACAAAGCTCGACAGCGAATATTTGGTGCGCCGCTCCCGGGTCAGGGCCGCCTGGGCCCGCGTGAGCTGCTTTTGCAGGGCCTCGAACTTATCGAGCATGGGCGCGAGGTAATCGACATTGTCGTAGAACACAAAGCCGATCGCGCCGTCGACCGCGCCGGCGGCATCCTTGAGCGGGATGCGGCAGACCACGAATTGCCGGTCGTTGAAATTCATGATGTCGAGGAGGATGGGCCGTCCGGTTTCGACCACGCGCCTGAGCAGCGAGTGCGGAATGACCTCCTCGACCGGCATGCCGATCGGATCGAATTCGGGCGCCAGCTTGAGCAGCTCGCGATAGCGGGTGTCCATCCAGGTGATGCGCGTCTGCGCATCGACAATGATGGCGCCCTCGAAAAAATCCCGCAGCAGGCTGAAGGCGCCTACCGCTTCCTCGATGCTGGCCAGTCCGTTGGCAGCCGGCCAGCGTTCGGTTGTCGGGATGTGCGCCATGGCCGGTCTCGCTTGATTGTTGGCCGGTCAGCCTAGTGCCCGCTTACGGCCGCGGCAACGCCATCACGCGCGCTCGACACAAAGCGCCACGCCCATCCCGCCACCGATGCACAGCGTTGCCAGGCCCTTGCGCCCGCCGCGCCGCGCCAGTTCATGCAGCAGCGTCACCAGCACGCGCGCGCCCGAGGCGCCGATGGGGTGGCCGATGGCGATGGCGCCACCATTGACGTTCACCTTGTCCGGGTCCCAGCCCATTGCCTGGTTGACCGCGCAGGCCTGTGCCGCAAAGGCCTCATTGGCCTCGATCAGATCAAGATCGGCGACGGTCCAGCCCGCCCTTGCCAGCGCCTTGGTCGATGCCGGGATCGGCCCGGTGCCCATGATCGCCGGATCGACACCTGCCGTTGCCCAGCCGGCAATACGGGCCAGTGGCGTCAGCCCGCGCCGCACTGCCTCATCGGCATGCATCAGCACCAGTGCTGCCGCCCCGTCATTGATGCCCGAGGCATTGCCGGCGGTGACCGAACCCTCCTTGTCAAAGGCCGGACGGAGCCTGGCCAGCGCCTCGGCACTGGTATCGGCGCGAATATACTCGTCGCTATCGACAACCACGTCGCCCTTGCGGGTCTTGACCGTCACCGGGGCAATCTCCGCCGCGAACCGGCCGGCCTGCTGCGCCGCGGCGGCCTTGTGCTGGGACATCAGAGCGAAATCGTCCTGCATCTGCCGGCTGATGCTGAATTGCCGCGCCACGTTCTCGGCGGTCATGCCCATATGATAGCCGCCAAAGGCATCGATCAGCCCGTCCACCGTCATCGTGTCGACGAACGTGATCGGTCCCATCTTGGCGGGGGCCCGCAACTGCTGGCAATGGGGCGCCAGCGACATCGATTCCTGCCCGCCGGCCACGATGACCTGCGCGTCGCCGGCGGCGATCTGCTGCATGCCCAGCGCCACCGCCCGCAGCCCCGAGCCGCAGACCTGGTTGAGACTCCAGGCCGTGGCGCCCTGCGGCACGCCGGCCCGCATCGCCGCCTGACGGGCCGGGTTCTGTCCGGCCCCAGCGGTGAGTACCTGCCCAAGGATCACCTCGTCCACGGCGCCAGGCTCCACGCCGGCGCGCTGCAAAGCTGCTGCAAGCGCTATGGCGCCCAGTTCATGCGCCGGCACGCTGGCGAGCCCGCCCATGAAGGCGCCGACCGCCGTGCGCGCCGCCCCGACAATGACGATATCGCTCATGCGGGCACCTTCAGGTTCGGTCCAATGCTGAAGCGCGCCTCGGTCTTGGCGGTAATCTCGTCCACGCTCACCCCGTCGGCCAGTTCGATCAGCACCATGGCCGGTTCGCCCCGCCGCTCCAGCGTGAAAACCCCAAGGTCGGTGATCACCAGGTCCGCCACGCGCTGGCCCGTCAGCGGCAGGGTGCAGGCCTTGAGCAGTTTGGGCTCGCCCTTGGCCTCATGTTCCATCACCACCACCACGCGCTTGACGCCGGCCACCAGGTCCATGGCGCCGCCCATGCCCTTGACCATCTTGCCCGGGATCATCCAGTTGGCGAGGTCGCCATTTTCGGCCACCTGCATGGCGCCCAGGATCGACAGGTCGATATGGCCACCCCGGATCATGCCGAAGCTGTCGGCGCTCGAAAAGAAACTCGTCATGGGCAGCTCAGTGACGGTCTGCTTGCCGGCGTTGATCAGGTCGGCGTCCTCTTCACCTTCGAAGGGAAACGGCCCCATGCCCAGCATGCCATTCTCGCTCTGCAGCCGCACGTCGATGCCGGCGGGAATGTAATTGGCCACCAGCGTCGGAATGCCGATCCCCAGATTGACGTAAAAGCCGTCCTGCAGTTCGTGCGCCGCGCGGGCGGCCATCTGTTCGCGTGTCCAGGCCATTACACTGCCTCCATCTGGGCGCGCGGCCGGACCGTGCGCTGCTCGATATGCTTGACCGGCTTGGGTACATGCACCAGCCGCGTGACAAAGATGCCCGGCGTGTGGATCTGGTCGGGCTCGATCTCGCCCACCTCGACCAGGTGCTCGACCTCGGCAATGGTCACCTTGCCGGCTGTCGCCATCATCGGATTGAAGTTCCGCGCAGTCTTGCGGTAGACCAGATTGCCCTCCGCATCGCCCTTCCAGGCATGCACGATGGCTATGTCGGCCACCAGGCCGCGCTCCATGACATAGTCGTCGCCGTCGAAGCTGCGCACTTCCTTGCCCTCGGCAATGATGGTGCCCACGCCGGTCTTGGTGAAAAACGCCGGAATGCCGGCGCCCCCGGCCCGGATGCGTTCTGCCAGCGTGCCCTGGGGGGTGAATTCGAGTGACAGTTCGCCCAACAGGTATTGCTGGGCAAAGAGCTTGTTCTCGCCCACATAGGACGAGATCATCTTGCTGATCTGCCGCGTTTCCAGCAAGGTTCCCAGCCCGATGCCGTCGACCCCGGCATTGTTGGAAATGACGGTCAGATCACTGACGCCCGACAGCTTGATCGCGGCGATCAGCGCCTCGGGAATGCCGCAGAGGCCAAAGCCGCCCGACATGATCACCATGCCATCCGCCAGCAGTCCGGCCATGGCCGTCTGTGCATTCGTATAGACCTTTTGCAAAGCCATCTCCTCGCCGTCTTGGTGGATTTTGGCCATGCCGCTCCCCGCCGCATGCCCTTGACGAGAAGGTTAGGGCTTGTCCGGTCAGGCCCGTTAGTCGTATTTATACGCTATGCTGCCAGCCCATTCCGATAGTGCAACTGTTCCGCCCGCGCGCTTCACCCTGGGCGAAATCCCCGTCCCGATGGTGTTTGCAACCCATCGCATCATCCGCGACTGCAATGACGAGTTTGCTGCCCTTTTCGGCTACGAGCGCACGGACCTCAGCGACACCAGCTTCTCACGGCTCTATCCGGCCATTGCCGATTTCGTGCGCACCGGCCAGATGTGGCGCAGCCATCTGCCCGGCGGCCAGGTTTATTATGACGAGCGCATCATGGAGGGCGCGGACGGGCGCCGCTTCTGGTGCCGCGTCAACGGCCGTTCGCGCCATGGAGTCGACCCGTTTGCCGAAGCGCTCTACTGCTTCGAGCCGATGAACCGGCCGGTCACCGAGGCGACGGTGACCGGCCGGCAGCGTCAGATCCTCACCTTGGTCGCACAAGGCAAGACCAATTCCGCCATCGCCACGGAAGTCGGACTGAGCAAGCGAACCGTCGAGGCCCATCGCCTGCGCATGATGCGACAGGTGGGCGTGCGCAATACCGCAGAACTGATCGCCTGGTTCTTTGCGCGATAAGCGAGGGTCGCATGAATCCCGGACCATTACTCAGGACCGCCACCAGTTTTTGGCAATTGACTGACTGCTGATCATCTTTTTGGGCGAGCCGCCGCAGAGCGATCTGCCTTCACAAGAGAGATGATCATCGACAGATCGGTTCAAGAATTGGACGCGGATATAGCGGAGCTTTTTGGCGCAGTGGAAACCCTACTTCCCATCCAGCAGTGGCCTGCTGTTTGGCGCAGGGGTATGGTTCGAGCCGCTCATGTCGAGGACGTGCGGATGTCAAACGGCCTGCTGCATAAACGTGGTCACTTCCCGGGCGTTTTGCGCCCCATATCGGTTATTCCAGACGTCTTGGTGGTCGCCCGAAAGTTGACGGTCAGCCTAAGCCGGCCAGGCAAAGTTTGCGGGCGTCCGAATTCGGGCTCTACCCTGCCGCTTGCAGCCAGACCGTGCCGGTATAGAGCCCAAAGCCGGCCACCAGCAGCATGCCCTCGACCCGGCCGATGCGGCGCCCGGTAACGGCAAAACCCAGCAGCAGCACCGTCGTGGCCAGCATGACGGGAAAATCCACCATGATCAGCCGGGCCGGAATCGGCCCGCTCGACAGCATGGCGGTAAGCCCGCCAATGCCCAGCACGTTGAAGATATTGGAGCCGATGACATTGCCCAGGGCGATGTCGGACTGCTTGCGCGCGGCGGCCAGCAGGCTGGTGGCCAGTTCGGGCAGCGAGGTCCCCACGGCAATGATGGTCAGCCCGATCACCGCCTCCGATACGCCCAGGCCGGCGGCCAGGCTGACCGCTCCGTCGACCAGAATCTTGCCGCCCGCCGCCAAGAGCACAATGCCGGCCACGGCGGCCAGCAGCGCCGCGGGAACCGGCCAGCCGGGCGCGGCGGCCGCTTCGGCATCTACCGCCTCGCCGCTGCGATAGGCAAAGACGATATAGGCCACCAGCCCCGCCAGCAGCACCACGCCCGCCCAGACATTGAGCAGGCCCAGGGCGCAAATCAGCCAGAACAGCACCGCGGCGCCCAGCGCCACGATGCCGTCGCGCCGCAGCGCCGCCGTTGACACGGCAATCGGCATGACCAATGCGGCCGCGCCCGCCACCAGCAGGCCATTGGCAATATTGGAACCCACGATATTGCCGATCGCAATGCCGGGCGATTGCGCCAGCGCGGCCATCACGCTGGCCACTACTTCGGGCGCCGACGTGCCAAAGGCCACGATGGTCAGCCCGATGATCAGCGGGGACACGCCCAGCCGCACTGCAACGGCGCTGCTGGCGCGCACCAGCAGCTCGGCCCCGGCGATCAGCAGTATCAGCCCCCCCAGGATCAACAGCCCATCGCTCATTCGGTCATCTCCGGCAACCACCCCATAGTCTTGCCCGATCCGTGCCGGCACACAATCGGCAAGGCCGGACTTGACGCAGGTCAATGCGTCGCACCGGCCAGGCCCTAGCCTGTGCCCAGTTTGCACCGAAAGGATTTTGCCATGCCCCTGACCCGCAGAACATTCTTCGCCGCGTCGGCCCTGGTGGCCAGCCTGCTGACCGGCCGCGCCATGGCGCAATCGGTGCCTGAGACCCTGGTGGGGTTTGGCGCCATGTCGCTCAGTGATGCGCTGGCGCGCCGCGAATCCATCCGCACCTATACCGACAGCCCCATCGAAGAGGCGCAGCTGCTGGCGCTGCTGGGCGCCGCCAACGGCGTCAATCGCGGCGACGTCGATGGCCGCACGGCACCCTCATGGCGCACCGCCAAGGATATCGAAATCTATGTCGCCCAGGCTGCCGGGATCAGCCATTATGACGTGGCCAACAATGCGCTGCTGCCGGTTTCGGGCGATGATATCCGCTCCATTGCCAGCCCGCAGCCCTTCGTTGCCAAGGCGCCGGCGCTACTGATCTTCGTGACCGAGCTGTCGCGCATCCTTGAAGCTGCCGGGCTCGAACCCGATGCGCTGGACGCCCTTACCGAGGACCACCGCATCGCCGCCCATGTCAACGCGGCCGTCATCGCGCAGAACGTCTATCTGTTCTGCGCCGCCGAGGGCCTGGGCACCTGCCTGGTGGGTGGCGCCGACCGGGCGGCCCTGGCCAGCGCGCTCAAGCTGACCGAGGGGCAATTAGTAGCCTATATCCAGCCCGTGGGTCACCCCGCCGGCTGAGCGGGGCCGCCGTAACCAGCCGACGGAATCGGCTGGCGGGCCTCATGACGAAGCCGGTGCGCCCTGGGGGCGTACCGGCTCTTTGCATTGTACCGGCTGGTGGGTGCTTCGGCCTATTGCTGCCATGCCGCCGGAATGTCTGCGGCGGCGATGGGCATGGCCGAGGCCGCATAGCTGGCAAAGGTCTCGCGTTGCTTGTCCTCGGTCAGCAGCCGGCGGTGATAGGGCGCGCTGAAGATATCCATCCAGCCATCAACATCCCGATCCTGCTGCAGGTAATAGGCCCCCACTCCATGGCAGGCAAAGCAGGTCTGCGCGAACAGCTCGCGCCCGTCCGGCGGCAAGGACTGCACCATGCTGGCGACGTCGGTGCCGGTTACCGCGGCGGGCAGGTTGAGCGCAAGGTATTCGGCCAGCATTGCCTGCTGGTCAGGCGTCATGGCCGTGCCCCTGCCGGCCAGGTCACTGGCCCACTCGGCGTTGCTGGCGGTGGTGCCAACCATCTCGACGAGGACCGCCGTATCGGTGGTCAGGCTCAGCAGCAGGTCCTTGGGGCTGCTGGGCAGGCTGGCAATGGGGTCGCTGGTCTGCGCCAGCGCGCCCATGCTCATGACGCCGGCAAGCGTCAGCACAAGCACGGTCAGGGGCAGTCGGCGGGCGGCGCTGCACAGAGGGGCTGATGTCATCGGCTTGAGGTCCTTTTTCGTGTTGCATCCATGGCTATCGACACTGCCGGGCAGTGTAGGGCCAAAACCTCCCCCCACCGTGATCCAGATCAATTTTCCTGCGCCCTGCACGGTTAATCTCCTGGCACCGGACAAATCGGATGGATGGGAAACCACGGCATGGCAGGTGGCCACAGGGCAGTGCGGATCCGCCAGGGGCTCGACCTTGATTATGCCGGCGCGCCCCGGCAGGTCGTTGATGACACGGTAGCGGTGACTGCGGTGGCCGTTCTGGGCAGCGATTATCCCGGCCTGCGGCTGGAGCCGCTGGTGGTGCCGGGCGCCCGGGTGCAGCCGGGCCAGCCAGTGCTGCGCGACCGCCGGCAGCCTGAACGACTGGTGGTGGCGCCGGCTGCCGGCACGGTCGGCGAGGTCAGGCGCGGCCCCCGCCGCAGCATCGAGGCGGTGACCATCGCCGTCGGGGACGCGGCCGGCGTGGACTTCCCCATGCCCACGACCCTTGACCGGTCCGCGCTTGTCAGCCTGCTGCACGCTTCCGGGCTCTGGGCTGGCATTCTGAGCCGACCCTTTGGCCGGCCGGCCGACCTCGAGGCCACGCCGGCAGCACTGTTTCTCACCGCCATGGACAGCCGGCCGCACGCCGCCGATGCGGCCATGGTGATCGCCGAGCACCTGCCCTGGTTCCAGCGTGGCGCCGCAGCCCTGCGCCTGTTGACGCCCGGCCCCTGCTATCTGTGTCACGAGGCTGCGCACAGTCCGGCGCCGCTGAGCGGTATCACCCCGGTCGGCTTTGCCGGCCCGCATCCCGCCGGCCTGCCGGGCACCCATATCCATCACCTGCACCCGGTTGGCCGCATGCCGGGCGTGGTCTGGCAAATCGGCTATACCGACGTCATCGCGCTGGGCCATCTGCTCGCCACCGGGCAGGTCTGGACCACCCGCATCATTGCGCTTTCGGGGCCGGCCGTCACCGACCCGGTGCTGCTGCGCGTGCCCCCGGGGGCGCGGCTGCACGATCTGGTCGCCGGCCGGCTGGTTCAGCCGGCGGTGCGGCTCTATTCCGGCTCGGCGCTGGACGGGCGGGTGCAGGATTTTCTGGCGCGCGACCATCTGCAGGTCTTTGCCCTGCACCATCACGCGCCCGCCGCCCCCCTGCCGCCGCTGCTGCATCGGCTGCAGGCCTGGATGGGCACGGGCATTCCCGCCCTCATCCCCAATGGCGTGCATGAGCGCGTTGCCCCGCCCGGCATCCTGCCCATTCCCCTGCTGCGCGCGCTCAGCACCGGCGATGTCGACATGGCGCGCCAGCTGGGCGCGCTGGCTCTGGTCGAGGACGATCTGGCGCTGCTCTCCCATGTCGATGGCGCCGGCACCGATTACGGTGTCATGCTGCGGGCCGTGCTCGATGAACTGGCGCCCCAGCCATGATCGGCACCGCTGATACTATCGCCCGTCGTGAGCCGCTCGGCCAGATCTGGGGCCGCAGTGCGCTGCCGACCCTGCTCGGTCTGGTCCTGCCGCTCTTCATGCTGGCGCTTGCCCAGGGTGCTGGCCTGTGGGGGCGGCTGGCGCTGATAGCAGCGGTCGTGCTGGCCCTGCAGCTGGCCTTTGCCGTGCTGCGTCGGCACAGCGTTGATCTGCATGGCCTGGTCACCGCCGTCATCATCGCCCTTGCCGTGCCGGCCGAGGCCCCGCTCTACCAGCTGGTCCTGGGCACGGCTTTTGGTGTCGTGATCGGCGAACAGGTGTTTGGCGGGCGGGGCCGCTCCTTCCTGCATCCCGCGGTGGTCCCGCTGGCCTTCCTGACCTTTTCCTTTGCCGACCAGGACTACCGCACCGGCCCCGATCTGGCGGCCTGGACCCTGCTGCCGGCGCTGCTCCTCATGGTGGCCAGCGGCCAGGCCGCCTGGCGCCTGCTGCTGGCCGCCGCCGGCACGCTGGTGCTGCTGGCGGCTCTGGCCGGCAATGGCGAGCCCTGGACGGCCCTGGCGCCGGGCGGCGTGCTGCTGGTGCTGCTCTACCTGGCGGCCGATCCGGTCGCCTCTGCATCGACCAATCCGGGCCGCTGGGCCTATGGCGCGCTGCTCGGCCTGTTGGCCAGCGTGTTCGGCCAGGTCGGGCCGGGCTTTGGCGCCATGGTCTTTGCCACCCTGCTCGGCGCCATCTTCGCCCCGCTGCTCGATCGCCTCGTCATCATCGCCCACCAGCTTATCGAGGAGCGGCGTCATGGCTGATCAAGCGCCCCGCGGCCCTTGGCAACGCTTCCTCGCCCGTCCCAATAGTGATCGAACCAAGACGCTGGGCGTGGCCTTTCTCGTCGCCCTGGTCTGCGGCCTTGCCGTCTCGGCCGCCGCAGTGAGCCTGCGACCGCTGATCGCCGCCAATGTCGATGACGAGCGCCAGGCCCGCATGGCGGCCATGCTGGCCGACCTGCCCGGCATTGGCGACATCCTGGCCGAGGCCGGCGCCGGAGCGGTCGATCTGCAACTGGTCGACCTGGCCAGCGGCACCCTGGTCAGCGACCGCGATCCGGCCAGCTATGACCCGCTGGTCGCCGCCGCCGATCCCGCCATGAGCACGGAACTATCGCGGGCCGAGGACTTTGCCGGTCTCGGGCGGCGCGAAAACATTGCCCCGGTCTATTTCGTGCGCCGCGATGGCGCCCTGGCGCTGCTCGTCCTGCCGGTGCGCGGCACCGGCTATGGCGGCCTCATCAAGGCCTATCTGGCGCTGGAGGGCGATCTCAATACCGTGGCGGCGCTCACCGTCTATGAACAGGCCGAAACCCCCGGCCTGGGCGGCCGCATCACCGAGCACGACTGGCAGGCCCAATGGGCCGGCAAGCAGGTTGCCGAGGACGGTGCCGTGGTCATCGAAGTGGTGCGCGGCGAGGCCACCGGCCCCCATGAGGTTGCCGGCATTTCGGGCGCCTCGGTCACCGGCTATGCCGTCACCGACATGATCCAGTTCTGGCTCGGCCCGGCCGGCTATGGCCCCTTCCTCGAACGCCTGCGGGCAGGAGACACGCCATGATCAAGGGGCTGCGCACGCTGACTGACCCGCTCGTCGAGAACAATCCGGTCACCGTCCATATTCTGGGCATCTGTTCGGCACTGGCCGTTACCACGGCCATGGCCACGGCCCTGACCATGTCGATCGCCCTCACCCTGGTACTGGTTGCCGCGGCCGGCATCATCAGCCTGATCCGCGCGCACATTCCCGGCGCCATCAGGCTGATCGTGCAGATCACCATCATCGCCGCCCTGGTCATTGTCGCCGACCAGCTGTTGCGCGCCTTTGCCTATGAGATGAGCCAGCGGCTGACGGTCTTCGTCTCGCTGATCGCCACCAATTGCATCGTGCTCGGCCGCACCGAGGCCTTTGCCCTACACAACCCGCCCGGTCCCAGCATGCTGGACGCCCTGGGTAATGGCCTGGGCTACAGCGCCGTGTTGCTGCTGGTCGCCTTTATCCGCGAACTATTTGGCTCGGGGAGCCTGTTCGGCATCAGCCTGCTGCCCCTGGCGGCCGATGGCGGCTGGTACCAGCCGCTACGTCTGATGCTGCTGGCGCCCAGCGCCTTCATCATCCTGGGCCTGCTGATCTGGGCCATTCGCAGCCTGCGGCCGCACCTAGCCGAACCGCGCGAATTCGCGCTGCGTCATGCGCCGCGGGAGACTCGCACATGATCGAGCTCTTCCAGCGGTCGATCTTCGAGGAAAACCTGGCGCTGTCCTTCTTCTTGGGCATGTGCACCTTTCTGGCGGTGTCGCGGCGCATCGAGACCGCCTTCGGCGTCGGCCTGGCGCTCATCGTCGTGCAGGCCATCAGCGTGCCGCTCAACAACCTGCTCTATAGCCATGTCCTGGCCGATGGCGCGCTGGCCTGGCTGGGCCTGCCCGATACCGATCTGGGCTTCATGCGCCTGATCACCTTCATCGCCATCGTTGCCGCCCTGGTGCAGGTGCTCGAAATGCTGCTCGACCGCTTCGTGCCGGGCCTGCATCGCGCGCTGGGCATTTACCTGCCGCTGCTGACGGTCAACTGCGCCATTCTGGGGGGGAGCCTCTTCATGGTCGAGCGCCAGCTCGACCTGCCCGAAAGCGTGGTCTTTGGCCTCGGCACCGGCATCGGCTGGGCCCTCGCCATCGTCACCCTGGCGGCTATCCGCGAGCGCCTGCGCTATGCCAATGTGCCCAGGGGGCTCGAAGGGCTGGGCATTGCCTTCATCGTCACCGGCCTCATGTCCATGGGCTTTTCCGCTTTTGTCGGCGTGCGGGTGCTGTGATGGAAATCCCCATTGCTGCCGGCTTCACCGTCCTGCTCATCGTCGTTCTGGCGGCGCTGCTGCTGCTGGTGCGCGCCGTGCTGCTGCCCTCCCGCCCGGTGACCATCACCCTCAATGGCGAACGGGCGATCGAGACGCTGACCAATATGCGCCTGCTTGAGGCGCTCAACGGCAACGGCATTGCCGTACCCTCCGCCTGCGCCGGCGCTGGCAGCTGCGGCCTGTGCCGGGTCACAGTGACGGGCGCCGAGCCGGCTCTGCCGACCGAACTGGCACTGCTGTCGCGCCAGGAGCTCCGGGACAATGTCCGGCTGGCCTGCCAGGTGGTGGTGCGCGGCCCGCTCGCCGTCACCGTGCCCGACGACATTCTCAATGTGACGCGCTTTGACTGCACGGTGGTCTCGAGCACCAGCCTCACGCCGCTGATCAAGGAAATCGTGCTGGCGCCCCCGGCGGATCTGGATTTTGCCCTGCGCCCGGGCGGCTTCGTGCAGGTGACCGCGCCGCCCTACCGGCTCGACTTTGCCGATATCGCCGTGGCGCCCGCGCATGCCGCCCATTGGGAGCGCCTGGGCCTGCGCCGGCTCGCCGTCCACAGCACCGAACCGGTGACCCGCGCCTATTCGGTGGCCAACCGACCGCAGGACAGCGGCAGGATCGTGCTCAATATCCGCCTCGCCGAGCCGCCCCCCGCCCGGCCCGACGTGATGCCCGGCATCGTCTCCTCCTACCTGTTCGGGCTGGCCACGGGCGACAGCGTCGCCATCTCCGGTCCCTATGGGCATTTCGGTGCCAGCGACACCAACAAGGAGATGATCTTCATCGGCGGCGGCGTCGGCATGGCGCCCTTACGGGCCATCATCCACGATCAGCTCGAAGCCCGCGCCTCCGGCCGCACCATCAGCTTCTGGTATGGCGCCCGCAGCCGTAGCGAGCTCTATTATGCCGACCAGTTCGACGATCTGGCCCGCCGCCACGCCAATTTCCGCTTTGTGCCGGCTCTGTCCGAGCCAAGCCCGACCGACGGCTGGGACGGGCAGGTCGGCTTCATCCACGATGTCGTGCTGCGCGCCTATCTCCGCGATCATCCTTCCCCCGAGGACTGCGAATATTACCTCTGCGGCCCGCCCCTGATGATCGGCGCCGTCTTTGCCATGCTCGATTCCTGCGGCGTCGAGCGCACATCCATCTTCAACGACGATTTCGGGAGCTAGCCATGTCCTTGACCCGCCGCCGCCTCCTGCTGGGCGCCGCCGCCACGCTGTTGTTCCCCGCTCTGCCCGGCCTGGCCGACGAGCTTCGCCTCTCCGGCCGCGCCTATGGCACGTCCTGGCAGGTCCGCCTGCCCCGGACCGGCGACGTCACGGCCCTGGCACACGATCTCAAGACCCTGCTCGACCGGGTCGACGCCGCCATGAGCCCCTTCCGCCCCGACAGCGCCATTTCCCGCTTCAACCGCGCCCCCGCCGGCTGGCATGACGTCGATCCCGATCTGGCTCATGTCACCACAGAGGCGCTGCGCCTTGCCGCGCTCACGTCGGGCGCCTTTGATCCCAGCGTCGGCCCCGATGTCGGCCGCTACGGCTTCGGGCCCATCACCGGCACCCGTACCGGCAGTTTTGCCGATTTCGCCGTGACGGGCACGACCATCTACAAGGCCAAAAGCGACCTGACGCTGGACCTCTGCGGCATTGCCAAGGGCTATGCGCTCGACCTGATGGCCGCTACCATCGCTGAAGCCGGCTATCCCGCCTTCGTCGCCGAACTGGGCGGCGAGGTCATCGCCCGCGGCGCCGACCCCACCGGCGCCCCCTGGCGCATCGGCATCAGCGATCCGCTGGGCGGGCCGCTACGCGCTTTGGTCGACACAGACGGCCTGGCGCTGGCCACCTCCGGCGACGCCATCAACGCCTATGAGGTGGCGGGCCGCCGCTATAGCCACATCATCGATCCGCTGACCGACGAACCCTTGCGCAACGCCGTCGCCTCGGTCTCGGTCTTTGCCCCCAGCGCCATGACCGCCGACGCCCTGGCCACCGCGCTCATGGTGATGGGCACCGACTCCGGCCTGCGCTTTGCCGATGACCACGCCCTGGCCGTCCTCTATTTCGACCGCGTGCCGGGCGGGCTGCGTGCAGCCGGCAGCCGTGCCTATGCCCATCACGTCAGCAGATGAGGAGCGCCGCCATGTCCACCATCCTTGCCGCCATCGTCCTTGTCATCCTGGCCATGCTGGGCCTGGCCGTCGGGCTGGCTTTCGGCAAGCCGCCGCTCGAGCGCTCCTGTGGCGGCACGCGCTGCCAGAATGCCTGTGCCGGCTGCGACCGGATCAAGGAGGCCTTGTCCCATGACTGACCCCATGCCGACAGTGGGCGACGTCATGAAGGTGGATCTGGTGACGTTGTCGCCCGGCACCGAAATCGTGCGTGCCGTCGCCATTCTGCTCGACAACAGGGTATCGGGCGCCTGTGTGCTGGATGAGGCCGGCACGCTGCTGGGCGTGCTGTCCAAGCGCGATTGCCTCAAGGCCGCGCTCAATGCCTCCTATTACAAGCAATGGGGCGGCGTCGTCGCCGACTATATGTCGCCCGATCCGACAACGCTGGATGCCGAACTCGATCTGGTGGATGCCGCCGAGGCCATGATCGCCAGTTCGTTCCGCCGCTTCCCCGTGCTGCGCGACGGTCGCTTTGTCGGCCAGATCAGCCGGACCGATGTCCTGGCCGCCCTCAGCGCCCAGTGGCGCTAGGGCCGCCCTGTGTTTCTTGGCCGCTCAGGCGAAGGGCACATTGGGTCCGGTCGGGTTACAGACCACCACGCATATTTTCCGATTGGACAAACACAGATTTGCGTGGGTTCAAATTCTGCGAAAAGCCAACTTGGCGTTAACGCAATTCAACAATACTTAATTCGGGTTAATTCTTTTCAATATTAGAGAAGCAAATTCGATACAGACGAGCGTCCTGTCATTCGTCCGGAGCTGAAATGACGTGCAGCGCATACGAGGTGCAGAGTTGTGCACGGCGGATGATTTGCATGGCGATTTGGAGTCCGGTCATTGCCGATGAATTGGCGGCGCTGGTGGGCCGCTCCCAGTGACGGTGCGATACAAATCGCCTCGCATCGGCTTTTGGCCGGTCGGGCGCTGGTCAGGACATCGCCAGGCGACGCGAGGGAAAATGCAGGGCGACCGCGCTTCGGGCATTTACCGCGATGTCATCCGGCACTGTGAGCGGCCAAGCCTGGAGCGACGGGACGAGCCTGAATTACCGAGATTGACAACCCACAATGCCGCCAAAGGCCTTCGGTGCGGCGGTCCAGCGCGGGCACTTTACAACGAGCGAAGGTGAGCTTGGTCAGCCCACTGGACCGCTTCTAGGCGCTAGAATTGATGCGAAGCAGAGGTGGGCCGGGATCAGGCGCACGTTGTTGCGTTGTGAATGGCGTTATTGCGGCGCCGCGTCCCGGCGACGTATCGGCCCGATCGGACCGTTCAGCCACAAGGTCTGTTGAGTGTCCAAAACTGGCTCTGCCGCCATGTGCCTGGTCGGGTCCATCGACGGACCTTGCGCAAGCCGCCCTGTTATCGACACTGCCTTAATCTTAGCCGACGGTCAGCTATTGGGAAATCGAATTGCCGCCTGGATGGCCGGAATGGGGCGCCATTCGCTGCACTGTCGATGACAGCAATTCCGATGGTGGGTTTTATGGCGGGTCAGTCTAGTGCGGGGTGTAACCCTTGATCCTAGAGCGGTGCCAGCAGAATTATGGCGGAGAGAAAGTCCGCCGTACTGCCGTTCTTGACTGTTTATGATGATACTTGATAATGCCGCATCCGCTTGACTTTTTGGCACGTAAGCCGCCTTATCGTCCTCAGTTGCGCTTCATTATCTCTGGCTATGTCCAACCAGAAGTGCATACGGAAGTGCACACCATGGCAAGAGCGCTCAATAAAATCTCCGATACCTTTGCAAAGTCCGCGCTTGGACCAGGCCGCTATAGCGACGGCGGTGGGCTGTATCTCAACGTCAAGCCTGGCGGCGCAAAGAGCTGGATATTCATGTTCGCTAGAGGCGGAAAGAGGCAGGCAGTGGGGCTGGGCCCGTACCCGGCAGTTCGCCTGGCATCGGCGCGCATTAAGGCTTTAGAATTGCGCTCGGCTGTTGCTGAAGGCTCTGATCCAAAGGCATTGCGCACGCCGCAGAGGGAACTCAATTTCTCCGAATGTGCGGACGAGTTTCTGTCGTCCATGGAAACCCAGTGGCGCAATGCAAAGCATCGCGCGCAATGGCGAATGACGCTTGGCGATACCTACTGCGCGGCTATCTCGGGCAAGCGCGTTTCGCATATCAATACAGAGGACGTTCTCGCGGTTCTCAATCCCATATGGATGAAAAAGCCAGAGACGGCCTCGCGCATCAGAGGGCGCATCGAACGCGTGCTCGACTATGCCAAAGCGCGGGGCTGGCGAACTGGAGAGAACCCTGCACTCTGGCGCGGCCATCTGAAGAGCATTCTACCACCGCGACAAAAGCTTAGCAGAGGGCACCACGCGGCGATGGACTACAAGGAAGTTCCTGCGCTTGTAAAACGGCTGCAGCGTTCGGATGCGATGGCTGCAAGGGCACTGGAATTCTTGATCTACTGCGCTGCTCGATCAGGAGAGGCCCTTGGGGCGCGGTGGGAAGAGTTCGACATTGAAGCCAGCATCTGGAAGATCCCCGCCGAGCGGATGAAGGCTGGCCGGCCCCATCGAGTCCCGCTTTCACAGCAGGCGCGGGATCTCATTGAGAGACTTGGCACTACGAGAACATCAGAGTTCGTGTTCGCCGGTCAAAAAGCCGGCCGCCCCTTGTCGGCTATGGCGATGGAGATGTTGCTGCGGCGGCTTCGGGTGACCACCGTCACTGTGCACGGGTTCCGGTCCTCATTCCGCGATTGGGCCTGACGTTGCCCCCAACTTCTATCCAGCGTGAAGTAGACTCGGGCGGTTAGTTTGGTCGATCTGGCCGGGGTGAGCGACGGGGGCTGGCGCGGAGCTGGTCATTGAGCGGAGCGGCAGATCCCGTCGCGGGTTGAAGGTGTCGGCGTATTCGGCAGGCGTCATCCAACCCAGCCGCGAGTGCGGCCGGTGCAGATTGTAATCGGCGCGCCAAGACGCCACGGTGGCCCGGACGTGAGCAAGCGATGGGAACAGGGTCTCGTTGAGCAGTTCGTCCCGCAGCCGGCCGTTAAAGCTCTCGATGAAGGCATTCTGGATCGGCTTGCCAGGGGCAATGTAGTGCCAGTCGATCCCCATCCGGTCAGCGAAGCCCAGGATGGCATTGGACGTGAACTCAGTCCCATTGTCGCTGACGATCATCTTGGGGCGTCCTCGAGTAGCCATCAGCGTCTCCAGCTCTCTGGCAACGCGCAGACCAGACAGCGAGGTGTCGGCAACCAAGGTCAGGCATTCGCGTGTGCAGTCATCGACCACTGTCAGCACCCGGAAGCGCCGACCGTCGGTCATCTGGTCGGAGACGAAGTCCAGGGACCAGCGTTCGTTGGGCGCCATTGGGATCAGCATCGGCGCCCTGGTGCCCATGGCACGCTTGCGGCCGCCTCGACGGCGCACCATCAGCTTCTCCTCGCGATAGATCCGGAACAGGCGCTTGTGATTGACCTGATACCCTTCCCGCCGCAGCAGGACGTGCAGCCGCCGATAGCCAAACCGTCGCCGCTCATGGGCAATGGCCTTCATCCGGTCGCGCAGCACGATGTCATCGGTTCGCAGCGCCTGGTAGCGCATCGTCATCCGGCAACATCCCAATACTCGGCACGCCCGCCGCTCGCTCATCCCATAGGCAGTCTGGAGATGGGCGACAGCATCCCGCTCGGCGGCGGGCGCTACCATTTTTTTCCAAGAAGATCTTTCAGCGCGGCATTATCGAGCATGCTGTCGGCCAGCAGCTTCTTGAGCCGGGCGTTCTCGTCCTCAAGCGCCTTCAGTCGTCGGGCCTCGCTGACGTCCATGCCGCCATACTTGGCCTTCCATTTGTAGATGCTGGCATTGCTGACGCCATGCTTGCGGCACAGGTCGGCAACTGGAACGCCGGCCTCCTGCTCCTTCAAGATCGCAATGATCTGCTCTTCGGTGAACCTGGTTCGCTTCATCTCTGGTCCTTCTGATGGGGCCAGAGCCTACTTCAAACTGGATTAGGCGCAGGGGGCAACGTCAGGATCAATCGTGCCGTGCCGGCTAATACGATCGGCGCCTTCGTCGACACGCTTGCCCATAACATTGCGGCCTTGGCCGATGGGGTTGTCGCTGCAGCAAAACAGAGCCTGCCGGCCGACGACTATGCCGCGGGCCTGGACCTCGAAAATCCCGCCTGGGCTGGCCTATTTGCGCAGCCAGCGGCCGGACGGTTGCTGCTGGGCGGCCTGGAACGGGGCGCCCAACCCCCCGAAGTGGAACGCAACCTCGAAGTCATGTTGCGTGAAATGGCCCAGCAGTAAGTTAGGGCGGACTACGCTACCTGGCGGTGCGGGGCTGACCTGCTCCGCCAGACTCATGATCTTCATTCAATGGCAGCTTCCAGGTTAATGAAACCTGGCGGAGAACGGCCGCTATAGGGCGTCTACTGCTAGGCAGGAACGCGCCCCATTTCAGCCGTTCGCTACACATTCAAAGCCCCCAAAAGCGGACTTAGGATTTGGTGGAACGCCGTCGGCCCTGGCCGTCAGGTGTCGTCCTGCTGGGGATTGAGCGTATCGTTTAGTCCATCGCCGAGCAGGTTGAAACCGAGCACGATTATGATTATGGCCAGGCCGGGCCAAACTGCCATCCAAGGAGCCTCGATCAGGAACTGGCGGGCCACGTCGAGCATGCTGCCCCATGATGGGGCGGGCGGGCGCTGTCCAAGGCCTAGAAAGGCAAGGCTGGCTTCAGCCAGAACGGCAACAGCCATGGTTATTGTGGCCTGCACGACGATGGGGGCCAAGACGTTGGGCAGAATGTGGGACAGGATAATGTTGACATCGCGCACGCCCTGCGCACGGACGGCGGTGACATAGTCCTCATCCTTGATGGTCAATACCTGCCCGCGGGTCAACCGGATGAAGATCGGCATCGCCGAAACGCCAATCGCGATCATCGCATTTTCCAGGCTGGACCCCAGGAACGCCGCCAAGGCTATGGCCAGGATGAGAAAGGGAACAGCAAGAAGCGCATCCGTGAACCGGGAAATCACCATGTCGAGCCATCCGCCGAAATAGCCTGCCAGCAGCCCCAGCGGGACGCCCAGCGCGATCGCGATGCTCACGGCAATGATGCCGGCGGCCAGTGAGGCGCGCGCTCCAAAGATCACGCGGGAGAGAATATCGCGCCCCAAATCATCGGTGCCGAACCAGTGCAATGCAGATGGTGCCTGCCGCACCGCCAGCCAGTCGGACACGTTGGGATCGAAGGGCGCAAGAAGCGGCGCAAACGTCGCCACCAGGGCAAAGAAAATGACGATGGTACCGCCGATAATAGTGCTCGGATGGCTTAGTGCGCGGACCAATACCGATTTGCGGCTGCCGCCGCGGGCGGTGGCGAGCGGTGCGGAAACGTCGCTCATGAACGGAGCCTCGGGCTCAGAATGACATAGGCAATGTCGGCGATCAGGGTGAGCAGCATGAACATCACCGCAGAACAGATGACCACCGCCTGCACGACAGCATAGTCGCGGCTGAACACGCCATCGACGATCATCTTGCCAAAACCGGGAATGCCGAACACCTGTTCGGTCAGCACAGCGCCCGACAACAGCTCGCCCAGATGCAGCGTGCTTGTCGTGACCACCGGGATCAGGCCGTTTCGCAGGGCGTGCCGCCGCACCACAATGCCCTCGCGCAGGCCCTTTGCGCGGGCGGTCCGCACATAGTCCTGCTTGAGCGTGGCGATCATCGAGCTGCGGGTATGTCGCATGACGATTGCCGCCGCCGCGGTGCCCAGTACGATGCTGGGCAACAGGGTGAAGCGCAGGTTCTCGAGCGGCGACTCGAAAAACCCGACATAGCCGCCGCTTGGCAGCCAGCCCAGAGAGACCGCGAACAGCAGGATCAGCATGATGCCGAGCCAGAAACTGGGAATGGACAGACCGCCCAGCCCGATCATGCTCACCAGATAATCGACGGGGGTGCCGCGCTTGACCGCCGCCAGCACACCGGCCGGAATGCCGATGACCAGGGCGATCATCATGGCCTGCAAGGAGAGCTGCAGGGTGACCGGCAACTTTTGCAGGATCATTTCCCCGATCGGCAGGCGGGTGCGGATGGACATGCCGAAATCGCCCTGCAGCAGGCCCGTCAGCCATTTGAAATATTGGACCGGCCAGGGCTGATCCAGCCCGTATTTGGTCCGCAGGAACTCGATGACCGCCGGATCGGGCTCCTGGCCCGCCAGCGCCACGGCCGGATCGCCCGGCAGCAGCTTGAGCAACAGGAATACCAGCACGGAAACCAACAACAGGGTGGGTATGGCGACCAGAAGACGCCGAAGGATGAAGTTGAGCATGTCGGTGCGGACCAGTCTGGGTGCCAGGAAGGTGAGAGGCACGCCCCATGCGATGCATGGGGCGTGATCTGGGCGCTAGAGGGCGCCAGGCTTGACGCCGGTGACGCGCAGCAGGCCGTCTGGATAGATCGTGATGCCCTCAATCGAGGCCTGGGCGCCGTAGAACCAGGTCGAATGGTAGAGCGGGATCGTCGGGCGATCGGTCAGGTAGATCTCGGCGACCTCTTCATACAGCGCCTTGCGGGCGTCAACGTCGAGTTCCTGCCGTGCTGCAAGCAGAACCTCTTCGAGTGCAGGCGAGACATAGCCATTCAGGTTCTGGCTGCCCTCTGCGCCGAAGAAGGTGTAGAGCGTCGGATCCGGATCGGCGCGTCCACTCCAGTTGCCGATATAGAGCTCGAAATTGCCGGCGAGATAGCGCTCGATTGCCGAGGAGGTTTCCAGAGGCAGCAGGTTCACCGTAAATCCGGCTTCCTGAGCCAGGGACTGGATGATCTGGGCCACGCGCCCGTCCGTCAGCGAGTTTTCGTAGGTGATCTCGATCGTCGGGTTATCGACGCCCGACACCTCGATCAGTCCCTTGGCCGCGTCCAGATCGCGGGCGGGGACCGGATGACTGCTGCTGTAGAACGGGCTCGATGGCGGCAGCATCTGGTTGTCGGCATTAAATTCGCCGTTGAAGGCCACCTGGTTGATGATATTGCGGTCGAGCGAGAGCTCAAGCGCTTCGCGCAGCTGCGGGCTGTCGGCCAGCACGCCGGCCGAGCCTTCCGCGACGTTGATGAACAGGTGGGAGACCGCCAGACCTGGCGAACTGTGCAGCGCCAGGCTCGTGTTGGAGCGCACGGCAGCCAGATCGGTGGGCGCAATGCGCTCGGCAATGTCGAGATCGCCGGCCTGAATGCGCGACAGGCGCACGGTCGAGTCGGGGATGATCTGATATTCGATGCTGTCGTAGCCAATCTCGTCAGCGTTCCAGTAGCCATCAAATTTGTCGAGGCGGATGAAGTCGCGGGCGCTTCGCTCGGCATACTGATAAGGGCCCGAGCAGACAGGATTGGCCGCAAAGGCGTCAGCCGAGGTCGCGGCCGTCGGGGAGACCATCATGCCGGCCCGGTCGGTCAACACCGACAGCAGCGGGGCAAACGGGGCGTCGAGCTTGAAAATCACGGTCGAGGCATCGACCACTTCAACGGCAGTGATCGGGGCCAGTTCGCCGCGACGCTTGGATTCCTCGAGCGTCTGCATGCGTTCGATGTTGGCCTTGACCGCCTCGCCATCGAAGGGGGTGCCGTCCTGGAAGGTTACGCCTTCGCGCAGCTTGAGGGTGAGCTCGGTGCTGCTGTCGTTCCAGGACCACTCCGTCGCCAGCTTTGGCACGATTTCCAGGTCGGCATTGATGTCGAGGAGCTTGTCACACATGGCTTCAAAGACGATGCGACCAGAATAGGTGCCGCCGACGGCCGGATCGAGCGTGTCCGGATCGTCCTGCAACCCGACGCGCAGGGTCTGCGCGCTGACCGAGGACATGGTGAGAGCCATGATGCCGGCCAAGGCCAGCAGCTTTTTCGAGGCGATCATAACTATATTCCCTAATTACACAGGATGCCCCACGCATCCCGCATTCCCTAATCCCCTCAACGAAGCACGCTCCCGCTAGTTTGTAAAGTTGGCGAACGAATTATTCCGTCCGCAGGTAGGGAACCGCATTCATGGGGCGAAAATGTGCGTATCAAACTTGACGCAAGCAGCTAAATGGCTTCATTTGTTCGTGGAACTGACTAATTGGGCCTCTGCACGCATGTTCTCCTTCTCTTCAATCGCGACTAGCCGACAGATCACCCTGCGCAGCGTGATGCGCATCCTGCTCGACCGCCGCGGCATATCGCGGGCCGAGCTGGCACGCCTCACTGGCCTGTCCAAGCAGACAATGTCTGAGGTTTTCCGTGACCTCGAAATGGAAGGCTGGGTACAGATGAGCGGCCGCACCCAGGGCGGCGTCGGCCGGAGTGCAGCGACCTATGAGGTCTGTGCCGACCGCGCCCTGGTCTTCGGCGCGGATGTCGGCGGCACCAAGATCCAGGCCGCCATCGCGGATATGCACGGCGTCGTGCTGAGCGAAATCGTCGAGCCCACGGATGCACGCGGCGGCGAACATGTCATCGCCCAACTGGCCCGGATGAACCAGGTGCTGGCCGAACGCGCCAACCTGCCGAGCGAGCGCGTGCTGGTGGGCACGATCGGCATTCCCGGCGCATATGACGAGCGCTCCGGTACGTTGTTGATGGTACCCAATATTGCCGGGCTGGAAGGCTCGCAGTTTGCCGCCTGGCTGGCCCGTTCTGTCGCCTTCGAGGTGCATGTCGGCAATGACGTCAACATGGCGGCCAAGGGCGAGCAGTGGCTGGGCAAAGGTCGGGACGTCGACAATTTCGTCTTCATCGCCCTGGGAACCGGCATCGGCATGGGGATCATCAACGAGCGTCGGGTATTGCGCGGTTCGCGCGGTGCGGCGGGAGAGATTTCGACCCTGCCCATCGGCGCCAGCGCCTATGACGGGCGTACCTTCTGGGCCGGTGCGCTGGAAACCATGATCGGCAGCGCTGCCATTCGCGGTCGCTATGAAGGTGGTGGCGGCCTGCCCGGCCTGACGGTGCGTCAGATCATCGACCGGGTCGGCGACGGCGACCGCATCGCCATCGCGACGCTGGATGAAGTTGCCCGCACCCTGGCCGAGGCGATCCTGGCCGTCTCGGCGGTGGTCGATCCGGAGCGGATCATCATGGGTGGCAGCATCGGGGCGCGGCCAGAGCTGCTCGAACGGGTGCAGCACTATCTGCCGCTCTGCATGGCCACCCCGCCCACCTGCACCATCAGCCAGCTTGGCAGCCGCGCCGGGCTCTACGGCACGCTGGCCAACAGTCTCGACATCCTACGAAAGGGCCTGTTTCAGACGCCCGAACTCGATGTGCCCATGCTCAGCGCCCGATCGCTGGAAGCCGCGCAATGACCGGCACCGCCCTCGCCCAGAGCGCGACCCTGCGCATTTTTGACACGGCCGCAGCAGCCGAACAGTTCGTCGCCGAGACCATTGCCGCGCAGATGCGGCGCCGGTCGAACAGCGTGCTGGGATTGGCGACGGGCAATTCGATGCGCGGGGTCTATCGGCAACTGGTACAACTGCGGCAGCGCGGCGCCGTGAGCTTTGCCGGCCTGACCAGTTTCAATCTCGATGAATATTGCGGACTGGAGCCGACCGACCCGTCGAGCTTTGCCGCCTATATGCAGCGCGAACTGTTCAGCGCGATCGACGCCGACCCTGCGCGCCTGCATCTGCCGGATGGGGCCGCCGATGGTGCGGCGCGCTATGAGGCGATGATTGCCGCCAGCGGCGGCATCGACCTGCAACTGCTCGGCATTGGACAGAATGGCCATATCGGCTTTAACGAACCCGGCTCTGCCGCGGGTTCACGCACCCGCATCGTCGACCTGGCGCCCCGCACCCGGGCGGTGAATGCGGCCGATTTTCCGTCGGACACACCCGTGCCCAGCCGAGCCGTCACCATGGGTATCGCCACCATTCTGGATTCCCGGCGCATTGTGCTGCTGGCGACGGGCGCGGCCAAGGCGCAGGCCTTGGCAGAAGCCCTGGAAGCGCCGATCAATGCACAATGCCCCGCATCCTTCCTGCAAACCCATCCTGACCTGACAATCGCCTGCGACCACGCCGCGGTCGCCCGATTGCAGCACAACCCGGAGGCCCGTCATGGCTGAGCGCGATTTCATGGTACCTGGCAAGTCGGTTGCCCTTTCCGGCAACGGCATGGCCGCGACCTCCCATCCCATGGCGACCCTAGCGGCTGTCGATATTCTCAGGGCCGGCGGCAATGCCGTCGATGCCGCGATTGCCGCGGTGGCGCTGCAGGGTGTGATCGACCCGCATATGACCGGCATCGGCGGCGATTGCTTTGCGCTCTATGCGCCCGCGGGCGGCGACATGGTTGCCTATAACGGCTCGGGTCCGTCGCCCAGGGCCGCCACGCTGGACACCTATCTGGCCATGGGCTGGTCCAACATGCCCGACAATTCGGTTCACGCGGTCACCGTCCCCGGTGCCGTCGATACCTGGTGCCGCCTCAGCGCCGAGCATGGCCGGATCGGGCTTGACCGCATCCTGCAGCCCGCCATCGACGCCGCCGAGCAGGGCTTCACCATTACCCCGCGCGTGGCGCTCGACTGGTCGCGCTATGGCAGCCGTGTGGCGGCGTTTCCCGATTCAGCCGAACAGTTTCTGCCCCATGGCAAGGCGCCGCAGACGGGTGACCGCCTCGGCAATCCTGCGTTGGGTGCGACATTGCGGGCCATAGCCCGGCACGGCCGCGCCGCCTTTTACGAGGGCGAAGTCGCCGACGATATCGTGGCGACGCTCAGGGCGTTGGGTGGCCTGCATGTGGGCGACGATCTCGCCGGCTTTGCCGCCGAGCTGACCGCGCCGATATCGGGCCGCTATCGCGACCACAGCTTGCACGAATGCCCGCCCAATGGGCAGGGCCTGGCGGCGCTGATCATCGCGCGCCTGCTCGACGGCTTTGATCTGGCCGACCCGAGCCTGACGGAAACCGACCGCATTCACCTGCTTGCCGAAGCCACCAAGGCTGCCTATCGGCAGCGCGACGCGCTGATCGCCGATCCCCTCGCCATGACGGCTACCCCGGACGACATACTGGCGGACGTCAATATCGATGCGCTGCGTGCCAAAATCTCGCGCCAGACCGCCTCGGCGCCCGACAGCTGGGACCTGCCGGTGCATCGCGACACCGTCTATGTCAGCGTCGTCGACCGCGACGGCAATGCCATGTCGCTGATCAATTCGGTGTTCTTTGCCTTTGGCAGCGGCATCTATGCCAAGAAATCCGGCGTGCTGCTGCAAAACCGCGGCGCGGGGTTCTCGCTCAAGCCCGGCCATCCCAACGCCATCGGCCCGGCCAAGCGGCCGTTCCACACCATCATACCAGCCATGGTCAGCAAGGCGGGCAAGGTGGTGGGCTCCTTCGGCGTCATGGGCGGGCAGTACCAGGCCGCAGGGCATGCGCATTTCCTGTCGCAGGTGCTCGATCGGGGCCTCGACGTGCAGGCGGCGTCGGACCAGCCCCGCAGCTTCTTCACCGATGGCGCCATTACGCTTGAGCCGACGATTGCCCCGGCGGTCCAGGCCGAGCTCGAAGCGCTTGGCCACGCCACACGCCGGGCAGACGAGCCGCTGGGCGGCTGCCAGGCCATCTGGATCGATCATGATCGCGGCGTGCTCTGGGGCGCATCCGATCATCGCAAGGACGGCATAGCGCTGGGATATTGATGATGGAAACACCCATTCAGCCTGCAAAGACATCCACCGTTTCCGTGCGGCATCTGGCGCTCAGGCTGCCCAAGGGCGCCGATCGCGCGCTGGCGCTGGTCGATCTCAGTTTCGAACTTCCCAAGGGCGAGGTGCTCTGCATCGTGGGCGAATCGGGTTCGGGAAAATCGCTATGCGCCCAGACCCTGATGGGCCTGCTGCCGCGGACGATCAAGGTGGAACGCGGTGAAGCGCTGTTCGATGCCGTCGACCTGATCAGCATCGATGCCGGAACGATGCGCTCCCTGCGTGGACGGCGCATCGGCATGATCTTTCAGGAGCCGATGACGGCGCTCAATCCATCAATGCGCATCGAAGACCAGATCATGGAAGTGTTCGAGGCGCATGATCTGCTCTCGCCGGCCGAGCGGCGGGCACGGGCGCTCGAGCTGGCGCGCGAAGTGCAGCTCCCCGATCCGGAGCGGACCATCAGGGCGTTTCCCCACCAGCTCTCGGGCGGACAGCGGCAACGCGCCATGATTGCCATGGCCCTGGCACTGGAGCCGGCCCTGCTGATCGCCGATGAGCCGACCACCGCCCTGGATGTGACAACGCAGGCCCAGATCCTCAAGCTGATGCGGGAGATCCAGCAGCGGCGGGGCATGTCGGTGATCTTCATTACCCATGACCTCGGCGTTGTGGCCGATATTGCCGATCATGTGCTGGTGCTGGAGAAGGGCATCGTGGTCGAACAGGGCAGGACGCAGGCCGTGCTGGGCAATCCCCAGCATCCTTATACCCGGGCCCTGATCGCTGCCGTGCCTTCGGGTACGCCGGCGCTGCGCCCTGTCGCGGCCGACCAGCCTGTCGCCCTGGCGGTGGAAAACCTCAACAAGTCATACGGCCAGAAAGCGGGCATGTTCGGCGACCGGCGCGTCGTGCACGCCGTCCGCAATGTCAGCTTCGAGATCCGTCGCGGCGAGACTTTGGGTGTCGTCGGCGAGTCGGGATCCGGCAAATCCTCGGTGGCCCGGCTGGTGACCCTGATCAATGCGCCCGACAGCGGCCACATCTATCTGGGCGGGGAAGACTTCAGCGCCATGCGGGGGGAAAAGCTGCGCCAACAGCGCAGCCGCATCCAGATGGTGTTTCAGGATCCATTTGCCTCGCTCAATCCCCGGCGTATGGTCGGCTTGAGCATTGCCGACGGCCCGATTGCCCGCGGCGTCCCGAAAAGACTGGCGCTCGACAATGCACGGGCGCTGCTGGAGCTGGTGGGGCTGGACGGCAAGTCCGCCGAACGACTGCCGCATGAATTTTCCGGCGGCCAGCGGCAGCGCATCGGCATTGCCCGGGCGCTGGCGCTCGAGCCCGACGTGCTGGTAGCCGACGAGGCCGTGTCCGCGCTGGACGTCACCGTGCAGGCACAGGTCCTCAAGCTGCTCGAGGAACTCAAGAGCCGGCTCAACCTGGCCATGCTGTTCATTACCCATGACCTGCATGTTGCGGCGCAGGTCTGCGACCGCATGGCCGTGATGCGCGCCGGCGAAATCGTTGAGATCGGCACGACGCGCGACATCTTTCTCAATCCCCAGCACGATTATACCCGCCAATTGCTTGCCGCTATTCCAGGCTCGGCTCGCCAACACTAATCGGACGCTCCCATGACCACCGAAATGCTCACCGACTACAGCATCTGGATTGCCGCAATGGTGTTTGCCGGCCTCGCGGGCGGCTTCATCGCTGGGCTGCTTGGCGTCGGCGGCGGTATCATCATCGTGCCGATCCTCTACTTCGTGCTGGGCGGTATGGATGTCGACCCCGATATCCGCATGAAGATCGCGGTGGCCACGTCGCTGACCACCATCGTCTTCACCTCGCTGTCATCGGCCCGCAGCCATCACAAGCGGGACGCCGTCGACTTCACCCTGGTCAAGACCTGGGGCATTCCCATTTTCATCGGCGTGGTCTGCGGCACGGTCATTGCCGGGCTGGTCAACGGCCTCGTGCTCACCGTGGTGTTCGCCGTTGTCGCCCTGCTGGTGGCGATCAACATGGTCTTCCGCGCCAACAGCGCGCCGGTATCGGACGGGTTCCCCAACGGCATCGTCAAGGCGATCTGCGGCTACTTCGTGGGGGTGATCTCGACCATGATGGGCATTGGCGGCGGCACGCTCAGCGTGCCCATCCTGACCACATTCGGCTATGACATCCGTCGGGCGGTGGGCACGGCCTCGGCCATCGGCTTCATCATCGCCATCCCCGGCACCATCGGCTATGCCATTGCCGGATGGAATGTACCCAACCTGCCGGCCGGATCGCTGGGTTATGTCAATCTGCTGGCGCTGGTGGCATTGGCTCCCCTGACCATGCTGATCGCCCCCTGGGGCGCGCGGGTCGCGCACAGGCTCGACCGAAAGGTACTCGGCTACGCGTTTGCGGCGTTCCTGACGCTAACCTCGTTGAGGATGTTTATCGACATCTTGCAGCACCTCTAGCAAGATTACTTTTCAGATGCAGCGCTAGTGCCCTGGAGCAATACTTGCCACGAGCGATGGCCGACAGATGGCCGTTGGGGCGGTGCTGTCTGGAGGGCCATTTCCGGCAGCTTTCGGGATTGTGAAATTTGGTTGCAAATGATCGATACGCGGTCGGTTGCAGACCGGAAATCGACCTAATCGAATACTCGTTAACCTGTGGGCGCTAACATTTTCCGGAACTCATACGCCGGCGGGAGGACGTTGTGTTGCCAAGTGATGAAATTGAGCAGCTCCGTCTGGAGGCCCTGCGTCGATACGACATCCTCGATACGCCCCCCGAGGAGACCTTCGACCGCCTGACCCGCATCGTGGCCGCGGCGCTGCGGGTTCCGATTGCTGCTGTCTCGCTCGTCGATGATCATCGGCAGTGGTTCAAGGCGCGAATTGGTCTAACACTGTCGGAGACAGCCAGAAGTGCCTCCTTTTGCGCCCACACCATGTTGGGCGCTGGCGCTATGGTAGTGCGGGACGCCACTATGGACGAACGGTTCGTCACCAATCCGCTGGTCACTGGTGATCCCAATATCCGGTTCTATGCAGGCTTCCCGGTTTTCAGTGCGGATGGGCTGCCCCTGGGCGCCCTGTGCGCCATCGACACCACACCGCGAGACATGAACGCTTTAGAACTGGGGCTCTTAGCAGACCTAGCCGCAATGGTCACCGAACAACTGGAACTGCGGCGACTGGCGTCGGTTGATGGCTTAACAGGGCTATTGCGGCGCAAGACGTTCCTCGATTTTGCTGATCGGGAGCTGATGTTGGCTTCGCGATCAAAAATGCCAAACTGCGCACTGATGATCGACGCCGATCATTTCAAGGCGATCAACGACCACCATGGTCATGATGTCGGCGACAAAGTGCTTAAGACCTTGGCCGACACTCTCAAAGCCGGGCTGCGGTCTACTGATATTCTAGGTCGTATCGGCGGCGAAGAGTTTGGCGTCCTGTTGCCTGCCACGGATCTTGCCGGGTCTCTCGAAGTTGCAGAGCGACTGCGCGGCTTGGTGGCCGGACTCGAAATACGGACGCCATCTGCCGCTGTGCCTATCACTATCAGCATTGGGGCGACTCAGGGCGCCAGCGGTGAGGATATTGCCAGCTTGCTTCACCGGGCCGATAGCGCCTTGCTGAAAGCCAAGCGATCGGGCCGAAATAAGATCGTCACGGAATGCGCGTCTGTTGATTAGCGAAACTGGCGACGCATCGGCTGTTCAGCTCGTCGCCAGATGGCAGCTTTCAGGCATCGAGAATGTCGCGCTCTACGAACGAAATGGGGCCGAAAGCTGCCGAGCCAGAACGCGCACCATGCCTGCCAAAATCAGTCCCTGCTACGCCTACCCCCCAGTCACGTCAGGGCGTACCCAAGCGTGACGTCACTTGGCGGATTCCTGCCAGCGTCGCCTCAGGGTGATAAACGGCCCATGTGACAATGTTCGGCACAAGCCTAGGCCCTGAAGTGACAACCTTCGGGTCGACTTCACTACTGCTTGATGCGTCGCGGATTTAGCAAAACGTTAGCTATGTTTGTACCTTATGGACGGAAACGAGCCGTCCGGAAGGTGCTCGGTCATGGTTTCACGCCCGAGTTACAAATGCGATCACTGCCGATTTTTGCCGCCCGCGCCTTTTGTCTTGCGGCCCTGTTTGTTTTTAGCAGCGCTCAGGCCTTCGCCCAGTCTCCCACGATGTCACCTGAGGCCATAAATACGGCGAGCCTTTCAGAGTACATCGCGGCAGGATCCTTCATTCCCGTCGTGCTGACGGCGTCGACGGAAGTGTCTCCCATTCAAGAGCGGATAGTTGCCGACCCGGCGCTCGCACGCCTGCAGATATTGCTCGACCGTGCAGGTGTTTCACCCGGCGTCATTGATGGGTTCGATGGCGGCAACCTTCACAAAGCGATTTTGGCGTTTCAAATGATGCACGGTCTCCCACTCGACGGGGTGCTGACCCCTGAGGTGGCGGCTCGGCTGGATGCCCCCGGCGATACCATCGGCTTCTATACGATCACCCCGAAGGATGTGGCCGCAATCGGCGGCCCTGTCCCCAGCGACTACGCTGAAAAGGCGGCCTTGAGCTACCTTGGCTATGAGAGCGTAGCGGAGCTACTGGCCGAGCGCTTTCACATGGATGTCGGCTTGCTCGCGGCCCTTAACCCCTACGCGGAGTTCGCGGTGGGTGAAATCGTCAACGTGGCGATGACCGGCACGAAGCGCAAAGGCGTTGTGACTTGGATCGAAGCCGACAAAACCCTTGAACAGGTGCGCGTTTACGGCATCGACGGCGTTTTGCTTGCGGCATATCCCGCCACCATTGGTAGTGATGACAACCCTTCACCCTCTGGCACCCATGTGGTGGGCAACGTCACGGCAATGCCGGGTTACACCTACAACCCGAAGATCAATTTTCAGCAAGGCGAGAATACCGGTGTGCTGACCATACCGCCCGGCCCAAACGGCCCGGTCGGCTCCATTTGGATAGCCTTGTCCAAACCCTCCTTTGGGATCCATGGCACGCCTGAACCCTCGATGATCGGCAAGACCGGCTCGCATGGCTGCATTCGGCTGACGAACTGGGATGCCGAGGAGCTTGCTGCGATGATCTCCACTGGTGTTACCGTGGACTTCCTTTAGGCGCGTGGCGGCGGGCGTTGACACCGACTATTAGCGGCATGCGACCCTCAGGGCCGATGAGCTTAAGGTGACACATGGCCCGCATCGGTTACGCACGCGTCAGCAGCATCGACCAAGATCTCGAAATCCAGATTGCCAAGCTCAAGGCCGAAGGCTGCGAAATTGTGCGCTCGGAAAAGGTATCGGGTGGTAGCCGTGACGGGCGTGTTGAGCTTGAAACCGTTATCCAGTTTTTGCGGCCCGGCGACGAGCTGATGGTCGCGCGATTGGACCGGCTCGGCCGCGACACCCGTGACGTGCTAAACTTGATCCACGAATGTGAACAGCGGCAGGCGTTTGTTACCGTGCTTGACCCGCACGTATCCACTCGAGGCGAGTTGGGGCACATCGTCCTGACCGTACTTGGCATGGTGGCGCAGATGGAACGACGCTTCATCAAGGAGCGTCAGCGCGAGGGTATCCAGCAGGCCAAGGCGCACGGCCGGTATGTGGGTGGTAAGCGTCGAGTAGATCGAGCACAGGTGCGTGTTCTTCATAGGGAGGGAATCGGGCCGTCAGAAATAGGCCAACGCCTTGGTTGCTCCCGCATGCAGGTCTATCGAATTCTCGCCGAACCTGAGTGACGCTTTTTGGTGCACGGAGGCCACTAGCTGTACGATAGCCACCGGCAACAACGCGCCCCATTCCGGCCATCCAAGTGGCCGTTTCGATTTCCCAAAAGTGGACGGTCCGCCCACGTCGAGGCAACGGCGACAACGGGGTGGGAAGGGGACTGGCCGCTTCGGGCTGGCTTCGCTGAAGGCAGACGCTGATCAAGTTACGTGTTTGGTGCCGTCAGCAGAACCGCCTGTGCCTTCATTGCCCCGTCTCAACGGCATGGCGCGATCGATCGACCGCATGGCATGCCTATTGTCAGCTGTACTAGAGTGTAGCCCAGGCTCACCATGACACGGCAATATATTTGGCTTCGCAGAATTCGAGAATGCCGTGATGGGCCCCCTCGCGGCCAAGTCCACTCTGCTTGACGCCGCCAAAGGGGGCCGCTGGATCGGAGGCCAGGCCGCGATTGAGGCCTATCATGCCCGCCTCCAGCTTTTCGGAGACGCGCAGGCCGCGGGCCAGGTCGCCGGTAAAGACATAGGCGATCAGCCCATATTCGGTGTCGTTGGCCCGGGCAATGACTTCCTCTTCGGTCTTGAAGCTGGCAAGCGGCGCCACGGGGCCAAAGATTTCGTCCCGCACCAGCATGGAATCGGCGGGCACGTTCTTGAGCACGGTGGGCGGATAGTAAAAGCCGTCGCCGCCCGGTGCCTTGCCGCCGGCCAGCGCCTCGGCGCCCTGCCCCATGGCCGTAACGACCAGACCGCTGATGCGATCGAGCGCGTCCTGGTTGATCAAGGGCCCGCATTGTACGCCGCTGTCATAGCCCTTGCCCAGCGTGAGGGCGCCCATGCGTTCGGCCAGCCTGGTGGCAAAGGCGTCCATGATGCCTTCCTGCACATAGAAGCGGTTGGCGGCCGTGCAGGCCTCGCCCCCATTGCGCATCTTGGCCACCATGGCGCCCTCGATGGCCAGATCAAGATCGGCATCGTCGAACACGATGAAGGGCGCGTTGCCGCCCAACTCCATAGAGCAGGAAATGACCGTGTCGGCGGCCTCGCGCAGCAGGTGCCGCCCGACTTCGGTCGAGCCGGTAAAGCTCAGCTTGCGCACGCGCGGATCATGCAGCATGGCGCTGACCGTGGCCCCGGCCTTCGAGGTGGTCAGCACATTGACCACACCATCGGGAACACCGGCCTCGCGATAGATTTCGGCCAGAGCATAGGCGGTCAAGGGCGTCTCGGTGGCGGGCTTGAGCACGCAGGTGCAGCCAGCCGCGAGAGCCGGCGCAATCTTGCGCGTCGCCATGGCGGCGGGAAAATTCCATGGCGTCACGAGCACGGCCACGCCGATGGGCTGATACTGCACGAGGATACGATTGGCGCCGCTCGGGGAAATCGACAGATCGCCATTGAGGCGCACCGCCTCTTCGGAGAACCAGCGGAAGAACTCGGCGGCATAGGCCACCTCGCCTTCGGCATCGGGCAGCGCCTTGCCGTTTTCGAGGCTGATCAACTGCGCCAGCATGGCCTTGCGCTCGATCATCAGCTCGTAGCAGCGGCGCAGGATTTCCGCGCGCTGGCGCGGCGCCGTGGCGGCCCAGGCGGGGGCGGCCGCATGGGCTGCGTCAACCGCGGCAAGCCCATCCTCGATGCTGGCATCGGCCACGCTGGTGATCGGCTTGCCGGTAGAAGGATCGATGACGTCGATGCGCCGACCGGTGCTGCCGGGACGCCTTTGGCCGCCGATCCACAGATCGGACGGCAGCGTGACGGGATCGAAGGAGAACGGGGAATTGGTCATCAACTGGCCTTGGCGTCGGGGTGGATGGATGAGAGCGACTTGCGGTCTCCCGAAAATGCGGCGGAGACCAAGAGGTCCATGCCGGCCCGATCGACCGGTCGAGGATTGTTCTTGATCAGGCGGTTGGCGCCCAGTGACTGCTCGGCGATCCAGGGCAGATCCCTGTCCTTGATGCCGATCGCCGCCAGGGTCTTGGGAATGCCGATGGCAGCGAGCAGGTTTTCGATGCCGTCAATGGCGGCGTCGACCGCGGCATTGTCATCGCCATTGTCCGTGACAAAGCCCATCAGCCGGCCCACGGTCGCGATCTCGCCTGGGACGTGGTGGCGGTTGAACTCCAGCGCATAGGGCAGCATCAGGGCAACGCCCAGGCCGTGTGCGGTATGGGTCAGCGCCCCGACCGGATATTGCACGGCATGGCAGACCGAGGTGCCGGCGCTGCCGAAAGCCAGGCCGGCCAGCATGGAGCCCAGCATGACGTCGGTCCGGGCCGACAGATCACTGCCCTGCTCGACGGCGCGCCGCAGTGACCGGCCGATGCTGGCAATGGCGGTTGTGGCATGCTGGTCGGTCAGGAGGTTCTTGCCGACAAAGACATGGTCGAGGGTAAGCATGGCGCCGCCATCGCGGGGCGCATTGGTGAACGCCTCGATGGCATGGACCAGCGCATCGGCGCCGGAAGCCGCCGTCAGGCCCGGCGGGCAGGTCAGCGTCAGGTCCGGATCGCAGATTGCCGTGTCCGCAATGAGATAGGGGCTGGCAATGCCGACCTTGACCGCCCGTTCGGGGTCGGCGACCACCGCAACCGGGGTGACTTCCGAACCGGTGCCGGCCGTGGTCGGCACAGCCACTACCGGCAGCAAGGGACCGGGAATCTTGAACTCGCCGTAGTAGTCGGCCATGGCGCCGCCATGGGTCAGCAACAGGGCGATGACCTTGGCGGCGTCGATGCAGCTGCCGCCACCGATGCCGACAATGACATCGACCGAAGCGGCCTGACCAGCCTTTACCCCGGCGGCGATGCATTCAGCGGGCAGTTCGGCCTCCACGCCGTCATAGAGGGTCACGGCGACGCCGGCCGCGCGGATCGTGTCGATCATGGCGGGGAACTGGATGTCAGCGGCCATGCGCGTGTCGGTGACGACCAGAACGCGGGAGCCGAGCCCGGCCACGTAGCCGCCCAGTGCAAAGCGCTGGCCACTGCCAAACAGGATATTTCGAGGTGAGCGTAGTGCCCCAAACATGGGTCGTTCCTTTAACTGGTGGAAGCCGGCTCTCCGGCAAGGTCGCAGAGGCGGTTCCAGGTGCCCCCGGCTATGGCAATGCCCGCAGTCATGGCCCGCTGTCGCAGGTCGCGGCCGCGTTCCCCCGGAATGCGGACTTGGTCGAAGCCGTCGGCGGGCGCCTCGGCCCGCAGAAGATCGAGAAAGCCCGCGACCGGGGAGAGCTGCTGGTCGATGATGATGAAGAGGTCGGCCTTGCTGGCCACGTGTGTGGAATCAAGAGTGCCCTTGACGTCCCGCCCGATGGCGGCACCGGCCAGGCTCGTCACCAGCAATTCGAAGGCCAGCCCGAGGGCATAGCCCTTGGCATTGCCAAAGGGGGCAATGGCGCCGTCGCGCGCCGCAGCGGCGTCGGTGGTGGGGTTGCCCTGGCTGTCGAAAGCCCAGCCCAGCGGAATGGGCGCACCGCGATCGGCATGGTCATGCACTTCGCCCATCGAGACGATGCTGGTGGCGGTATCCATCATGAAGGTGCCGCCGCCGGTGGGCAGGCCGATGGCGATGGGATTGGTGCCGATCATGGCCTGGCGCCCGCCCCAGGGATGGACCAGGGCCTCGCTGGTGGAAAAGGCAATGAGGCAGCGGCCGGTTTCGGCGACGCGGTCGGCATAAAAGCCGAGCATGCCGATATGGTTGGAATTGGCGATGGAGGCGATGGCCACGCCCTGGGTGGCGGCGCGGTCGAGCAAGGCATCAAGGGCGGCCTGGGCGACCACGGGGCCAAGACCCCGCTGGCCGTCGACATGGAGGAAGCCGGGCGCGCGCCAGTCGTGGTGGCCTTGGGTCATGGGATCGGCGACGCCATTGGCGATGCGCTCGACAATCCTGGGCAGGCGCAGCAGGCCATGGGAGGCGATGCCACGCATTTCGGCGTCGAGCAGCAGGT
Source organism: Devosia beringensis (assembly GCF_014926585.1). NCBI lineage: Bacteria > Pseudomonadati > Pseudomonadota > Alphaproteobacteria > Hyphomicrobiales > Devosiaceae > Devosia > Devosia beringensis. Next base: position 1,507,314 of record NZ_CP045422.1, read on the forward strand.
CGCGCTGCAGCACCGCATGCTTTTCAGGCACGCCGGCCTGGGCGAGAATGCGATCGACGACGGTCACGGCCTTTGAATATTCAATCGTGGGCATGCGCGGCTTTCAGTTCGAATGGGCTGGCGTATGGTCGGGCGCCATGGCGTCCCCGAGCCTGGACAGGATGGGCCAGGCGCCGGCAAAGTGGCATGCCGCCAGGTGGTTATCGGCCACCGTGGCCAAAGCCGGCTCCTCGCGTTTGCAAATGTCCTGGGCCATGGGGCAGCGGGTGTGAAAGCGACATCCCGGGGGGATGCGGATCGGGCTGGGTGGATCCCCCTCCAAGAGGATACGCTTGCGGCGCCTGTTGGGGTGGGACGCCGGCACGGCGGACAGCAGGGCTTCCGAATAGGGATGGTGCGGCGCCGAAAAGAAGGAGGCCTTGGGGGCAAGCTCCACGATCTTGCCGAGATACATGACGGCCACGCGATCGGCCATGTGCTTGACCGTCGCCATATCGTGGGAAATGAACAGATAGGCCGTGCCTTTTTCCTGCTGCAGATCCTGCAGGATATTGATGACCTGCGAGCGCACCGAGACATCGAGCGCCGAAACCGGCTCGTCGGCCACGATGAGCCGCGGCCCGAGCGAGAAGGCACGGATGATGCCGAGGCGCTGGCGCTGGCCACCCGAGAACTGGCGGGGCCAGTTGTCGACATGCTTGGCGCTCAGCCCCACCGTCTTGAGCAGGGTTTCGGCGGTCTCGCGGCGCTGGCGCGCGCCCTTGATCATGCCGTGGATCGACAGCGGTTCGGTGACGAGTTCACCGGCCGTCATGCGCGGGTCCAGCGACGAAAAGGGATCCTGGAACACGAACTGAATGTCGCGGCGGATGGCCTTGAGGGCGCGCTGAGACATCTGCGCCATATCCTGCCCCTCGAACCGGATCACGCCGGCGGTGGGGTCGGTGAGGCGCAGGATCAGCCGCGATACGGTGGATTTGCCGCAGCCGGACTCCCCGACCAGCGCCAGGGTCTCGCCTTCTTCCAGCGAAAAGCTGATGCCATCGACCGCGCGCACATAGCCGCCGAAGATTTTGCTGAGATCGTTGACTTCAAGCAGCTTGGTCATTGGCCTGCCTCCTGGCCCAGCACGCGACCGACTGATCGGGCGAGATGGGCAGCAATTGGGGAATCTGGGTGTCGCATTCCGCGCGGCGTTCGGCGCAGCGCGGGTGGAAAGCGCAGCCCGGGGGCATTTCGGAAATGTGGGGCACGGCACCGCCAATCGCCGGCAGACGGTGTTGCCCGGCCATTTCCAAGGTCGGCGTAGCCGTGTGCAGGCCAATCGAATAGGGATGCTGGGGGTGATCAAACAGCGTTTCGACCCCGGCCTTCTCGACGACACGGCCGCCATACATGACGTTCACCCGGTCGGCGATTTCGGCCACCACACCAAAATCATGGGTGATGATGATGATGGCGAGGCCGAGCTCCTTCTGCTTGGCGCGCAGCAGATCGAGAATTTGCGCCTGGATGGTGACATCGAGCGCGGTGGTGGGCTCGTCGGCGATGAGCAGCTTGGGCTCGCAGGCCAAAGCCATGGCAATCATCACGCGCTGGCGCATGCCGCCGCTCATTTCATGAGGGAAGTTGTCGATGCGGCGCTGGGAATCGGGGATGCCCACGGATTCCAGCTGCTCGATGGCGCGTGCCCGGGCCGCCTTGGCCGAGAGACCCAAATGCTTGCGCAGGGGCGCAGCAATCTGGTCGCCAACCCGCATGACGGGGTTGAGCGCGGTCATCGGCTCCTGGAAAATCATGGAAATGTCGTTGCCGCGCAGCTGCTCCAGCTCTGCGCGAGTGGCAGATACCAGCTCCCGGCCATCGAACTGGATCGAGCCGGCATTGACGCGGGCCGCGCTTGGCAGCAGCCGCATGGCAGCCAGGGCGGTCAGGCTCTTGCCCGATCCGGACTCCCCCACCAGGCCCAGGCATTCGCCTCGACGCACGGTGATGTCGACGCCACGCAGGGCCTGGATCGTCGCATCGCCGGAGCCGAAGGCAACCTGCAGGTCGCGGATAGTCAGAAGATCATCGGTCATCGCACAGCCTTGTCTGGATCGAGGCGGTCGCGCAGGGCATCACCCAGGATGTTGAACGACAGCACGGTGAGAGTGATGGCCAGGCCGGCAAACAGAGCCGGCAGCGGCGAGCCAAAGATGTTCTGCACGCCATAGCGCACGATATTGCCCCAGGATGGTGCGGGGGGCTGGGCCCCCAGGCCGATAAAGCTCAGCGTGGCCTCGAGGCGGATGGCGGTGCCCACCCAGAGGGTGGTGACGACCACCAGGGGCCCCGAAATATTGGGCAGCACGTGGCGCAGGATGGTCGAATAGGACGGGCGTCCCATGGCGATGGCCGCATCGACATAGGCCTCCTGGCGGACCGCGAGCGCGGAGGCCCGGGAGAGGCGGATGAAGCTGGGAATCAGGGCGAAGGAAATGGCGATGGAGAGGTTGAGGATGCCCGGTCCGAGCAGTGCCACCACCAGCACGCCCAGCAGGAGCGGATCGAAGGACATCATCATGTCGGTAGCCCGGGTGATGATGCGTTCAGACCAACCGCCGAAATAGGCGGAGCTGGTGCCCATGGCGATGCCGATCACCGCCGCGATCAGCGGTGATGCCAGCCCGATGGTCATGGACAGGCGCGAGCCCTCGAGAATGCGCGAAAACACATCGCGCCCGAAGTCGTCGGTGCCCAGCCAGTATTCGGCACTGGGCCCCTTGTCGCGAGCCAGGAAATTCTGCAGCAGCGGATCATGGGGCTGGATGAAGTCGCCAAAGACGACAACGAAAGCCAGCAGACTGAGAAAACCGACGGCGAAGTATAGGAAAATCCGGTCGAGCATCAGGCAGCCCTCACCCGTGGGTCAATGACCGCGTAGAGCAGATCGGTCAGGAAATTGATGGTAACGACCAGCACCGAGAGGATGACGATGCCACCCTGAATCAGGGTGTAGTCGCGCGAGGTGACGGCCCCCACCAGAAGCTGGCCCACACCTGGCCGGTTGAAGACCAGCTCGATGGCGATGGTGCCGCCCAGCGTGGCGATGATGGACAGGGACAGATGGGTGGTGACCGGGATCAGCGCATTGCGGAAAATATGTCGCCAGATGACGTTCTGCCGGCTCATGCCGAGCGCCTCGGCGGTCCGCACATAGTCGCGGCCGGCAACATCGAGCACGGCAGTGCGGGTCAGCCGGATCATGCCGAAACCCTTGAGCAGGCCCAATGTCATGGCCGGCATCACCAGATAGCGCAGGTCGAAGGCGGTATCGCCGCCACCCAGGAGCGGGAACCAGCGCAGGGTCAGCCCGAAGAGCATCAGAACCAGCACGCCCAGGTAGAAGTCTGGCAGGGCTGAACCGACCAGCGATCCCATGCGAGTGACATGATCGGTGACCTTGCCCGCCCGCATTGCCGATAGCACACCCATGGGCACGCCAATGACGACGCCGACAATGGTGGAGGCGATGGTCAGGGCGATCGTATAGGGCAGGTTGCGCATCATGGTCTCGGTGACCGAGGCGCGGTTGATCAGGCTCTGGCCGAGATCGAAATTGACCAAGCCCCACAGAAATTCGGCGTATTGAATCAGGATTGGCTTGTCGAGGCCCAGCGAGGTTCGCACGTTGGCGATCGTCTCGGCGCTGGCGCGGTCGCCCAGCATGGCAATGACGGGGTCGCCGGGCAGCAGCCGCATGGCGAAGAAGACGAAACTGAAGACCAGAAAGGCCGTCAGGATCGCGTCGAGCGTGCGCTTGAAAACAAAGCGTAGCATGGGCGATCTCCAAGGATAGAGGGAGGTCCGGGCCGCGCGGGAGGCAGCGGTCCGGACCCTACGGATGCTATTCCGTCACACGCCGGGCGGTGGCGAACTCGTGCTGGCCGAACCCGCTGACGGGCTCGTAGCCCAGATCGATATTGCCCTGAAGCACCGAGAGGAGCGGTGCGGTCTGCAACGGCAGCACCGGTACATCGCGCAGGATCTGCAGCTGCGCTTCGGTGAGCAGTTCCATCTGCTTGGCGGCGTCAGGCTCGGCCACGGCCTGGGCGACCAGATCGTCGACACTGCCGCCCAGTTCGCCATAGTGCGAGAAGTTGCGCAGGGCGGAGGGCTTGCCCACGGCGGCGGCCTCACTGAGGAACTCGTTGATCACGGCCGGCGCGGTCGGCGCAATGGCGGTGGAGAGCTCGACAATGGTGCCCTTATCCTCGCGGATATTGGCATGGTAGCTAGCGTGGTCCTGCACTTCGAGGTTCACCTCGATGCCGACCTGGCGCAGCATGTCCTGCACCATCAGCATATTGGTCAGGTAGTCGTCGCGCTCGGAGATGATGGCATCAATGGCAAAGCCATCGGGCATGCCGGCTTCTGCCAGCAGTTCCTTAGCCCGCTCGGGATTGTAGTCGTAGCGGAGCTCCTCGGGGATGTCGGCGGTCTGCAGCGCGCCGTAAAAGCTTTCCGGCACGATGGCCGTCAAGTCGCCATGCAGGATGCCGAAGGCGCCTTCCCAGACATTGCGATCGACAGCATAGGCAATGGCCTGGCGCACCTTCACATCGTCGAGCGGGGGAACCTTCATGTTGAAGTGCAGAAACTGCAGCGAGCCGGGCAGCATGGTGATGATCTGGGCATCGGGCGCCTGCTGTTCGATCTGGGCGACCCATTCAGGCGTGCGCTCGCCGCCGGAGCTGTCGAGTTCGCCAGCGATGAAGGCGATGGTGGCAGCGTTGTTGTCGGGAATGTAGCGCAGGTGCAGCTCGTCCATTGGCGGGCGGCCGAGAAAGTAATCCTCGTTGGCCTTGAGGATCACCCGATCCTGGGGGCGGTATTCGGCGAATTCGAAGGGACCACTGCCCACGGGGGCAAAGCCGAACTGTTCGCCCAGTTCCTCAACGGCCTTCTGGGGCACGATGAAGCGGCCAAAGCCCGGCGTCAGTGCCGAGGCGTGGAAGAAGGCGTTGGCATCCTTGAGGGTGAACCGCACAGTGAGCGGATCGACCACCTCGATGCTCTCGATATCCTTGAAGCTGGCGCCGTGCACGCCGCCCAATGCCGGATCCATCTGGCGCTCATAGGAGAACTTGACGTCCTCGGCCGAGACTTCGCCATAGCCCTTCTGCCACTTTACGCCGGGGCGCAGCTTGAAGGTCCAGACCTTGTTGTCGTCCGAGATTTCCCAACTTTCGGCCAGCTGAGGCTGCAGATCCCCGATGTCCATGTCCAGCGTGCCACGCGGCGGCGCCACCAGCGAGTTGAACACCTGCAGCACGACGGTTTCGTCATCGCCGGTCTTGGTCAGTGCCGGATCGATGGAGCCGATATCGCGCGCCCCCAGGCGAATGTTCATTATTTCCTGCGCCAGAGCCGTGCCGGACAGTGCAACCACCGCCAGCGCAGCCACAATCAGCCGCTTTCCGAAATGCTTCATTTTACTCTCTCCTCCGTTGTGGCTCATTCGATGACGATGTGATCGATGAGGTTCTTATTGACGAAATCCCAGTCGTACTTGACGCCGAGCCCCGGTCCCTCCGGCACGGCGAAACAACCATCTGCTCCCACGGCATCGAGGGTGTCGGAATAGTCCGAGGCGTAGATGGAATTGACCATTTGACCCCGCGAGGGACCAACCATGGCAAGTTCGTAGAAGTTGGTGTTGCGGATGGCCGCCATGCAGTGGCGATGGGCGGGGCCATTGCCGTGCAGTTCGACATCGAGGCCCATCGCCTCGGCAAAATGGGCGATCTTCATGGTGCCGGTAATGCCGATATCGAGGTCCGGATCGGCGCGCACGAAGTCGGTGCCATCGAGCAGCACGATATTGGCCATGGCCTCGACGCCGCGGACATGTTCGCCCAGTAGGATCGGGGTCTTGATCATCTCGCGCAGCCGGCGATGGGCATGGCCTGCCAGGCCACCATCGCTATAGGGGTCCTCGTACCAGAAGAAGCCAGCCTCATCGCAGGCCTTGCCGACCAGCACGGCGTCACCGAAAGTCTTGAGGTGACAGGCGCTGTCATGCATCAGCGCCATGCGCCCGCCGACCTGCTTGCCCAGCGCCAGAATGGCGTTGATGTCGTTCTCGGTGCCGCCATCGGTCCAGCCATGCATCTTGAAGGCGCGATAGCCCAGGCCGTAGCATTCCTCGGCGAAGTCGGCGAAAGCCTCGGGCGTTGCCAGGCCACCACCCGGCCCGGCGAACCAGGTCGAGGCATAGGCGGGCAAGCGCCGCGGCTTGCCACCGAGCATCTGCGTGACGGAGGCGCCGATGCGCTTGCCGGCCAGATCCCAGAGCGCATTGTCGATCTGGCAGGCGCCGATCCGGTCTTCCTTGCGCAGGTAGCGACGGGCAATCTCATAGATTTGCTCGCGTCCGAAGGCGTCCATGCCAATGATCCACTTGGCGAGGAACTTGGCATGCAGATAGGTGTCGGAGCGGCCGCCGATATATTCGCCCCGCGCCCCGTCGCGTGTTTCCACCGCGACGCCAAGCCGGGTGCGGGTGTTGCGAATGCCGGGCATGTCGATGCCGCCGGGATTGACGTCGAAAGCGACGTTTTCGATATCCTGCTTGAAGAGGAACAGTTCGACGCGCTTGATTTGCGAGCCTTGGTGCGTTGCGGTTTCCATTGGTGCCGTCCCCTACTGGATTGTCAGTTTCTGAGTGGTCATCTTGTCGATAGCCGCCCAGTCGTAGCTGACGCCCAGCCCCGGCCCCTCCGGCACCGGGAAGGTCCCGTCCGGACTGACATCGTCGAGCGCGTCCGAATAGCCGCAGGTATAGACCGGGGCGTTGAAATTGCCGCGCGACGGCCCGACCATGGACAGTTCGTAGAAATTGGTGTTGCGGATCGCGGCCATGCAGTGGCGGTGGGCCGGCCCGGGGGCATGCAGCTCGACATCAAGGCCCAGCGCCTCGGCAAAACGGGCGATCTTCATGGTGCCGGTAATGCCCATATCGAAGTCGGGATCGGCGCGCACGAAATCGGTGCCGTCGGCCAGGACAAGGGTGGCCATGGATTCAAGGCCACGCACATGCTCGCCCAGCAGGAGCGGCGTCTTGATCAGTTCACGCAGCCGGCGATGCGCATGGGCCGAAAGCCCGCCGTCGCTATAGGGGTCCTCGTACCAGTAAAAGCCTGCCTCGTCGCACGCCCTGCCCACCGCCAGCGCGTCCGCAAAGGTCTTGAAGCTGCAGGCGCTGTCATGCATAAGCGCCATCCGGCTGCCGACACGCTTGCCGAGCCCCAGGACCGCGTCGATGTCGCGCTGGATGCCACCGTCGGTCCAGCCATGCATCTTGAAGGCGCGATAGCCGAGTTCGTAGCACTCCTCGGCGAAATCGGAAAAAGCCTCCGGCGTTGCCAGCCCGCCGCCGTCGCCGCCGAACCAGGTCGAGGCGTAGGCCTTGACGGTCCTGCGGGCGCCGCCCAGCAGCTGGCTCACAGAGGCGCCGGTGCGCTGTCCGGCCAGGTCCCATAGAGCATTGTCGATCACCCCGGCGCCCATCCGATCTTCCTTGCGGAGCTGGCGACGGATGGCCTCATAGGCGTGTTCACGGGCGAAGCAGTCGAGCCCGATAATGGCTTTGGCGCAGGTTGCGGCCTGTGCCAGGGAATTGGCCTGGCCGCCCACATAGGCGCCGACGGCGCCATCGACGGTTTCGATGCGCACGGCAAGGCGCGTGCGGCTGCCCTTGGCATCAGGCATGTCCGAGCCGCCCGGGCCCACCCCGACCATGGGATAGGCAAACAGGCTCAGATCCACTCGTTTGATGGCGGTCGCCTTCGACTCCGGAACGTCCCGCAACGCGCTTTCGGCCATCCGTCTCTCTCCCTATATCCTATATTATTTTCGACAATAGGATATAGGATATAGCCAGATGTCAAGTCAAACGCTTTGGTCACCAACACGCGCATTCCCTTTTGGAATGCTATAGGATAGACGCAGCATCGCGCCCGTTAGGCGGCACTGGAGTTGGCGGAATTGGACAAACAACAGGGCACATCGGCGACCGCGATCAAGCGGCCGCTGCGGCTGGGAGACGAGGTCTACAACTCCGTCTATGCCCAACTAATGAGCCAGAGAATCCTGCCCGGCAGCCGGATTTCCATCGACAATCTGGCTCGGGAACTGGGCGTGTCACAGACCCCGGTCCGCGAGGCCTTGTCGCGGCTCGAGGCGCAGGGACTGATCGTCAATACGCATCTGATCGGGTTCAGCGCCGCCCCGCAGATCGATCGCGCCCGTTTCGACCAGCTCTACGAGATGCGCCTGCTGCTCGAGCCTTTCGTGGCCCGCAAGGCGGCCATCGCGATCGACGCGGCGCAGATGGCCCTGCTGCAGCGCCTGGCGGCCGAAATGCGCGGCGAGGGGGAGCGGGCGGTGGCGAGCTATTCAGACTTCGCCCATCTGGACGGCGAATTCCACGAGACGATTGCGCAGGCCTGCGGCAACGAGCTGATGCGCGAAACGCTGGCCAACCTTCATACCCATATCCATCTGTTCAGGCTGTTTCCCCATTCGGGTGCGACGACCAAGGCCAATGCCGAGCATGCCGATCTGCTGACCGCGCTGGCGGCGCACGACCCGGCTGCGGCCGAACGGGCGATGCGCAACCATGTGAAGCGCTCCTATGCGCGTTTCAGCATGTTTTTCGGATAGAGCCGGGGCGAGGCGGCGAGTCACGGGGAGCCGCATTCCGCATCGCGGAAAACTTGCACCCGGCGGCAGCGACGGAGACGGCACAAGCTTAAGATGCGCGCTGTTGCAGATCGAGGAGGCGTGCATGTACGAGACCAGAGGCAATCTTACGGTCGATGCAGAACTGGCGCGCTTCATCGAGACCGAGGTCATGCCGGGCACCGGAATGGACCCGTCGGTGTTCTGGCAGGGTTATGCAAGCTTGATCGAGACTCTGGCGCCCGAAACCGCGCGCCTGCTGGAGGAGCGCGACCGGCTGCAGGGGCTGCTTGACCGCTGGCACCTGGACCGAAGGGGGCAGGCGCATGACGCGCCAGCCTACAAGCAATATCTGCTCGATATCGCCTATCTCGTCCCTGATGACGCGCTGCTGGCCATCACCACGGCGCCCGTCGATCCGGAAATCGGCGTGCTTGCCGGCCCGCAACTGGTGGCGCCGGTGATGAATGCCCGCTTTGCCCTCAATGCCGCCAATGCGCGCTGGGGCAGCCTCTATGACGCTCTCTATGGCTCCGATGTGGTGCCGCAGAATGGCGCGCAGGCGCCGGGGCAGGGTTATAACGCCGAACGCGGTGCGGCCGTGATAGCGCGGGCCGCTGCGGTGCTGGACATGGCGCTGCCGCTCGATGGCGCCAGCCATGCCGCGGTGACGGAATATGGATTTGATGGTGGAGCCCTCACGATCGTGGTCGGCGACGATGTCGTTGGCCTGCGCCAGCCGGCGGCCTTTCTGGGGCATGCCCGGCGCGGGGAAGCGCTGGTGCTGCTGTTTGTCCATCATGGCCTGCACCTCGAGCTGGTCATCGACCGGTCGACGCTGGCCGGCGCGCAACATGCGGCGGGTCTGGCCGACGTGGTGATGGAAGCCGCACTGACAACAATCCAGGATTGCGAGGACTCGGTCGCTGCGGTCGACGCCGCCGACAAGGTAGCGGTCTATCGCAACTGGCTGGGGCTGATGCGCGGAGACTTGGTGGAGAGCTTTGACAAAGGCGGGCGCCAGGTCACCCGCCGGCTCGCGCCGGACCGCAGCTATGTCGACAGGTCCGGCGCCCGCTTCACGCTGGCCGGTCGCAGCCTGATGCTGGTGCGCCATGTCGGGCATTTGATGACCACCGATGCGGTGCGCGACAGCCAGGGGGCGGAAACGCCCGAGGGCTTTCTCGATGCGATGGTTACGGTGCTGGCGGCGCTGCACGACCTGCGCAAGACCGAGGGCCCGCGCAATTCGCGTTGTGCCAGCATCTATGTGGTCAAGCCCAAGATGCATGGCCCGGCCGAAGTGGCGCTGGCCGACGCGATCTTTGCCATGGTCGAGGACATCTTCGCGCTGCCGCGCAACACCATAAAGATGGGCGTTATGGACGAAGAGCGCCGCACCTCGCTCAACCTGCGGGCCTGCATGCGCGAAGTGAAGGACCGGCTGGCCTTCATCAATACCGGCTTTCTCGACCGGACGGGCGATGAAATCCACACCCTGATGGAAGCCGGACCAGTGGTCAGCAAGGGGGCGATGCGCTCGGCGACCTGGCTTGGGGCCTATGAGAATAACAATGTCGATACCGGCCTTGCCGCCGGCCTGCCCGGGCATGGCCAGATCGGCAAGGGCATGTGGGCCAAGCCCGATGCCCTGGCGGAAATGGTCGATGCCAAAGGCGGGCATCCCAAGGCCGGCGCCAGCACCGCCTGGGTGCCCTCCCCCACGGCGGCGACCCTTCATGCCATGCACTACCATGAGGTCAGCGTCGCCGATGTGCAGGCGACCCTGCGGTCGCGCCAGCCCGCATCGATCGACGCCATCCTCGAGCCGCCCCTGCTGGGAGGCACCAATCTGTCTGCCGAGGCGGTGCAGCGCGAGCTCGACAATAATGCGCAGGGCATTCTGGGCTATGTGGTGCGCTGGATCGACCAGGGGATTGGCTGCTCCAAGGTTCCCGATATCGACAATGTAGGCCTGATGGAAGATCGGGCGACGCTGCGGATTTCCGCCCAGCATATCGCCAACTGGATGCGCCATGGCCTGGTCAGCGAGGACCAGGTGCGCCAGGCGATGGCGCGCATGGCGGCCATCGTCGACCGGCAGAATGCCGGCGATGCGGGCTACTCGGCCATGGCAACCGATCTGGACGGCAATATTGCGTTTCAGACCGCCTGCGCCCTGGTGTTTTCCGGGGCGAGCCAGCCGAACGGCTATACCGAACCGCTGCTGCATGACGGCAGGCGGCGCAAAAAGGCCCAGTTGGCGAATGCCTGACGGGGGCCAGTGCGTGGTCAAAAATAACCGCGCATCGCCGGAAATTGCTTTCCAGGTGACGCGCGAACCGGGTCTAACGGCACTTAGAAAAGGTGCCTTCAATCTGCCTTCCGCCATCGGCATGCCGAGGCGACCCCTATCCAAGCTGGAGCGTGACTATGTTGAACATCCCCCGCATCGATCTGACTGACGCCGGCATTTTGCTGGCCGGCGCGCGCCAGAAGGCGGACGAAATCGGCATTCCGATGTGCATCGCCATTGTCGATGAAAGCGGCAATCTGGTTGCGTTCGAGCGCATGGATGGCGGCAAGATCACCAGCATCACCATTGCCATCGACAAGGCCTATACCGCCGCGGCCGCCAAGCGCGCCACGCACGAATATGGCCAGGCCAGCCAGCCCGGCGCCGCGGCCTATGGCATCAACAGCGCCATTGGCGGCCGGCTGATGGTGGTGGCGGGCGGACTGCCGCTGCTGGTCAATGGCGCGGTGGTCGGCGGCATCGGCATCAGCTCTGGCACGCCCGCGCAGGACCAGGCCGTTGCCCAGGCCGGGATCGATCATTTTCTCGCCCAGCAGCCGCCGACCGGCGACAAGGGCTAGACCATGGCCAGCCCCGCCACGCTTGATACTGCGCCCCCTCGCCTCGCCGGCGACGCGGAAAAGGCCGCCAAAAGCCGCGACCTGGTGCAATCGGTGGAGCGGGCAATGGCGCTGCTGGAGGCGCTCGCAGAGGATGGCTCCGGTCTGCGGCTGACCGATCTGGTGCAAAAAACCGGGCTATCGCCCTCGACCGCGCATCGGTTGCTGACCACGCTGCAGACTCGCCAGTTCGTGCATTTCGATCCTGTCAATGCGCTGTGGTTCGTGGGAAGGCAGACATTTTCGGTGGGCCTTGCCTATGGACAGCGGCAATCGGTGCTGGCGCCGGCTTTGCCGTTGCTGCGCCCGCTGCGCGACCTGACCCGCGAGACGGCCAATATCGGCATTGTCGATGACGGCGCCATCGTGCTGATGGGGCAGATCGAGAGCCGGGAAATCGTGCGCGCCATCGGGCGGACCGGTGGCAGGGCGCCGCTGTTCGGATCCGCCATGGGCAAGGCAATCCTGTCGACCTATCGCGACGAGGATGTGCACGCCCTGCTGAAACAGGCCGGCCTGCCGCGGACCACCAGCGCCGGGCCGGGCGGGACGGAGGCGCTGCTCGAGGAACTGGCTTTGGTGCGCGAGCGCGGCTATGCGGTAGATGAGCACGAGTTCTCGCAGGGCCTGCGCTGTGTCGCCAGCCCGGTGCGCGACCGGCGCAACGAGGCGATCGCGGCCGTGTCCGTGTCGGGACTGGCCGCGCGGCTGACGCTGGAGCGGCTGCCCGTGGTGGGGGCCCAGGTCGTCGACGTGGCGCTGCGGCTCAGCCAGTCACTTGCTGGTCGGGAGCGGTAGGCCCGGTGCGTCGATGGTCTCCACGGCCTGATGGCCCGCCGTTGAATGGCGGACGATCAACTCGCCGCTCAGTGAATTCTGCGTCGGCGGCAGACTGGAGCGCGCCAGTTGCTGGGTGATCAGTTGCACCGTCAGCTCGACCATGGCGTCAACGGGCTGCCGGAATGTCGTCAGCGAGTAATGCGGCCAGCGGGTGAGCGCCACATCGTCAAAGCCGGCTATGGCGATATCGTCCGGAATGGTGAGCCCCAGCGTTTCCTTGAGGGCATCGAATCCCCCCGCCGCCAGAATATCGTTGGCGAAGAATACCGCATCGGTGGGTTCGCCCTGGGCGATCTCCAGCCCGGCCCGATAGCCGGCCTCGTAGCTGTATTCGCCACCCGGAATGCAGCGCGTCAGCTTCATGCCAAGTTCGGCGACGCGGGTGACGAAGGCATTTTGCCGTTCCAAATTGGTGGAGGTATGCGGCAGGCCGGCGACGAAGGCGACACGGCGACGCCCCAGCGCATGGAAATGGTCCGCAATGGCGCGAGCGCCCTCGACATTGTTGCAGCAGACCGAGGTCAGCGTCTCGTCGGGAATGGTGCGATTGACCAGCACGGCGGCGCGGCCCTCGGTTGCCCAGTGCAGCGAGGCGCCAGATAGCACCGTGGCGGATATGACCACGACGGCATCGACATTGTATTTACGCAGGGCGACCAGCTGCTCTTCGATATTGGAGCCGCGCGTGATGTTGAACATCAGGCTCTGCAGCCCGACCCGCTGCAGCTCGCGCGACAGCTTTTCAATCAGCGTCGGATAAAACGGGTTCTGCATTTCCGAGACGACAATGCCGGCAATATTGCTGCGGCGCGTGGACAGCATCGAGGCAATGGCATTGGGGTGATAGTCGAACTTTTCCGCCGCGCGCAGGATGCGCTGGCGGAGCTCGTTGGAAATCGAGGTCCCGGGGGAAAATGCGCGGGACACGGCTGACTGACTCACCCCCACCAATCGCGCCAGGTCGCGGGCAGTGATCGGCTTGTGCCGCGCGGCATCGTTCTTGCCATCCACCTTCGTCATACCATCCCCCGTACCCCGCCCTTTATATCCAAGCCCAAGCGCGATGGAAGCCTCCACGTGGTGCGTACTTTATTGTTGCATCCGGATGCAACGTCATTCTATCGTGTCGGCATCGGCGTGAACTTGACTGCCTCACAGAAGGCGACGTGCTGAGTAACCAATTCTGGGAGGAGTGGGCCGATGGGTACCGCATTGGGCCATCTGCGGGTGGTCGATTTTTCCAATAGTCTAGCCGGGCAGTATTGCGCCCGACTGTTTGCCGATTATGGCGCTTCGGTCATGCTGGTGGAGCCGGTGGGCGGCTCGCCCCTGCGCGGCATGGCGCCGTTTTCGCAGGCCGGGGACTCACTGCAGTTCTTCCATCTCAACACCAACAAGCATTCCCTGGTGCTCGACCGGGACACCGAAGAGGGCGACGCTACCTTCGCCATGCTGCTGGCGGGCGCCGACGTCGCCGTGCTGCCCAATGACACCGATCCGGAGGCGATCAGCGCGGCCTATCCGTCGCTGGTCGTGGTGCGGCCGTCGCTGTTCGGCACCGATGGTCCGCGCGCGCACTGGCAAGGCCCCGAGATCGTGCTGCAGGCGCTATCCGGCATGATGCACAATAATGGCGCGGCGGGCCGCGAACCGCTGTTCGGCACGGGCAATCGCGCGGCGATCGCCAGCGGCGTCGGTGCCTTTGTCGGCGCCCTGGCCGCGCTTTATGTGCGCGAGGACAGCGGGCAAGGCCAGGTGGTGCGGATCGACGCCGCCGAGACCGCGGCCGCCATGTGCTTTCCCTATATCATGCAGCACATCTATAACGGCACGGTGCGGCAGCGCACCGAACAGGCCGTGCAGGCCGGACAGGTGCTGTGCCGGGACGGCTGGGTCTGTATCTGGATCTACAATTTCCGCTGGCATGCCTTGCTCGAGGCGCTCGAACTGGGCGAGCTCGAACACGATCCGCGCTTTGCCGATCCGGCGGACCGCCGTGCCAACTGGGATGTGCTGTTTGCCATTTTCCAGGCCAAGGTTGCCGACATGCCGGCCGAGGATCTGGTCGAAATCCTGCAGCGCGCCCAGGTCATTGCCGCCAAGGCCTATCGACCCTCCGAGCTGGTCCACAACAGCCACCTCGACGCCCGCAACTACTGGTCCGAAGTCGATGGACGCCGCATGCTGGGACCGGCCTTCCGGTTGACCCGCACGCCGCGCCAGGTTTCGGCGGCTGCGCCGCAGCCCGGCGACGTCGCGCCGCCCGCCTGGACGCCCCGATCGACCATAGCGGCCAGACCGACCAGCAGCGGCCAGCGGCCGCTCGATGGCCTGCGCGTCATTGAACTCACCACGGCCTGGGCCGGGCCGATGTCGGGGCGGGTGCTGGCCTATATGGGCGCGGAGTCCATTCACGTGGAGGCTCCCAACCGGGTCAATTCGTGGCGCCTCAACAAGGACCGCCCCAATCCGCACAACTTCCCCGACATGGAGCCGGGAGACCGGTGGTATGACCGCTCGTTCCTGTTCAATTCGCAGAACGTCAACAAGCTCAGCTGCATCCTCAACCTCAAGACCGAGGGGGGCCGTGCGACGCTGCGGCGCCTGGTGGCGGTCGCCGATGTGCTGATCTGCAATTTCCGCCCGGGAACGCTCAAGAAGCTGGGCGTGGACTATGAAAGCCTCACGGCGATCAAGCCCGACATTATCGTGGCCGAACTGCCCGCCTTTGGCGTCGAGGGGAAGATGTCGAGCTATGCAGCCCTGGGGCCGACAATGGAAATGGCCGCCGGCATGTCCGCGATGATCGGCTATCCCGGGGGGCAGCCGGAGGTGACGGGGCCGTCCTATCTCGATCCGATCGGCGGCTTCAACGCGGCGGCGGCGATCCTGACCGCGCTGATCCACCGCCAGAAGACCGGCGAGGGCCAGTATGTGGAAGTGCCTCAGGTCGAGGCGGCGATGCAGCTGATCGGCGCGGAAATCCTCAAGGCCGGCGAGACCGGCGACGATCCGGCGCCCAATGGCAACCGGGTCCCGTTTGCCAGCCCGCATGACGCGTTTCCGACCAAGGGCGACGATCAGTGGATCGCCATTGCCGCGCTCGACGAGACGCAGTGGCGCGCCCTGTGTCAGGCCATGGGGCAGCGCGAGCTGGCCGATGACCCGCGCTTTACCGACCTGGCGCGCCGGCGGGACAATGAGGACGAGCTGACCGAGATCATTGCCGCCTGGACGAGCAATCACGACAAGCACCAGCTGGCCGAAAGCCTGCAATCGGCGGGCATTGCGGCCGCGCCAGTGCAGGATCCCAAGGATGTGGCCGAAGACCCCTATCTGGCGCATCGTGGCTTTTTCACCGAGCTCGATCATCCCGATGCGGGACGGCACCGCCACCCCAGCCTGCCCATTCACCTCAGCACGACGCCCGGCGCCCAGCTGCGTTCGGCACCGCCCTTTGGCTGGCACAACCGCCATGTGCTCGAGACCATTCTCAAGCTTTCGCCAGAGGAAGTGGCGGCCATCGAGGCCAGCGACGCCATGGGCACCGAACCGCTGGCGGGGGCGTAAGATGTCGGCCGAGTTTCCGCGCAGCTTCGACGTGCATGTCCTGCTCGATGACGCGCCGCATTATCCCGGCTCGATCCATGACGACGTCGTGGCGCGGGCGCGGGGATACAAGGCGGCGCTGATCCCGGGGGCCTTCGTCTATGGCCATATCAGCCGGGCCGCCATCCACGCCTGGGGCGTCGATTGGGTCGAGCGCGGCGCCATGTCGGCGCGGTTCCGCCGGCCGGTCTACAACCATGACGATATCACCGTCACTGCCGGGGCCCTGGAGGATGACGGCAGCCTGCTGCGCAGCGCGGTCAGCGTGCGCAATGGCGATGGCGAGGAAGTGGCCACCGGCTGGATCGCGCTGCCGCACCAGCCGGTCCCGGCCCCTGATCCCACCACGCTCGAGCTGCTGGATATGCCCGCCAGTCCGCCCCCAGTTGCGGCCGGCGCCCTGCCCGTCGGCGCGCCGCTGCATGGACGCGACCGGGAGCTGACGGCGGCGGACTATGCCGCATCGCTGTCGGCCTTTGCCGAACAGCATCCCCTTTATGCCGAGCACGGCTTTGTCCATTCCGGCATGCTGATGCGAACCGGGATGGGCGACGTCAATGGCGGGTGGAAGTTCCCGGCCGCCGTGGTGCTCGTGGAAGCCGAGGCGCAGCATTTCCGGCCGGTTTACCCAGGCCAAACGATCCGCACCGCGGGCAGGATTGCCGAAACATATGAACGCAAGGGCAAGCACTATTTCGTTTCCGACGAGGTGCTGCTTGCCGATGGCGTTCCGGCCGCGCGCTTCAGAAGGACCCAGATCTATGGCTGATGACTGGACCGGCTCGGTCACCGATCTGACCGCTACCTATACGAGGACCGTCACGGCGGAGGATATTGCGCGCTTTGCCGAGTTGAGCGGGGACGACTACGAAGCCCATACGGATCCACAGGTCATGGCGGCGTCGGCCTTTGGCGGCATCATCGCCCATGGGGCGCTGCTGGTGGGCTATATGTCGGCCGCTGGCACCAGGGCGATCCGGGTGGCGCAAGAGCGGGGCAATACCAGCACGCCGGTGGCGCTGGGCTATGAGCGCATGCGCTTTGTGGCACCGGTCTTTCCCGGCGACACGGTGACCGTGTCCTACACCGTCACCAGCGTGGATTCCGAACGCCACCGCTCGCTGGCCGACATCGCCGTGACCAACCAGTCCGGCACGACAATGGCTGTCGCCGAACACATTATGAAATGGCTGCCAAATACCACCGTTTAGGCGGGAATTCGGCCTTGCATCCGGATGCATTCGATGCAAGGTTTAGGTGCCGGTGACAGGTTGACGCCAGAAACAACCGACCAGGCCGATGGGAGAATTAGCGAATGCAAGACCGCTTGCCGCGCATGGTTGCGCCATGGGTAAGGCTGTCATGAACAGCCGGGCTCCCGCCGAGCGTCGCGCGGCGTTCCGCTGGTTTACCGGCGTGACCTTGCGCTGGAACGACATCGATATTTTCGGGCACGTCAACAACGCCCGCTATTACGAGTTTTTCGACACGACGGTGCTGGGGTTCCTGCACACCCGTGACCTGGGGATAGGCACGGAAAGGGCAGCCATGGTGGTGGCCGAGAATGGCTGCCGCTTCCATCGCGAAATCGTCTTCGCCGACCGGCTGGAGATGGGATTGCGGGTCGAGCATATCGGCACGTCGTCGGCGCGCTACGGGCTGGCCGCCTTCGTCAATGACGACGAGGAAGCATCGGCATCCGGCCATTTCGTGCATGTTTTCGTCGACCAGCAGACCAAACGGCCCAAGCCGTTTCCGACCCCGGTGCGCGAGCATCTTGAGAGCATTCTAGTAGCGGCCTGAGGAGGGCTGACCCATGGCCAAAGCATCTGTCATCAAATCGGTTGACGCCTTCCAGGTCGCCTGGAATTCTAATGACGCGCCCGGCCGGCGCAGCGCCATTGTCCGCGTCACGACCGAAGAGGGCATTGTCGGCTATGGCGAGGCGTCCCCGATGTTCGGGGGCGAGCATTCGCTATGGGTGCTGCGCGACGCTGCCGAAACCCTGATCGGTGCCGATGTCCTGGACCATTCGGTGATCTATGACCGGCTGTTGCACCGCTATATCAAGCTGGGGCCGGAGGGCGCGGTGACCGGAGCGCTGGCGGCGCTCGACATTGCCCTGTGGGACATCAAGGGCAAGCTCTTCGAGCTGCCGATCTACAAGCTGCTGGGCGGGGCCTGGCGCACCGAGGTGCCGTTCTATGCATCGATCGGCGGCAATGCCAGTCGCGGCGTCGACGACACGGTGCGCGTGGTGGAACAGCGCTGGCTGGCGGAAAAGCCGGCGGCGATCAAGATCCGCTGGGATGGCGACCGGACGCGGCAGGATTTCGATATCCCCGGCGATATCGCCAAGGCCAAGGCCGTGCGCAAGCTGGTCGGGGACGACTTCCCGCTCGCCTTCGATGCCAATAATCAATATTCGGTCGGCGGCGCCATCCGCGTGGGCCGGGCGCTCGAGGAGCTGGGCTATATCTGGTTCGAAGAGCCGGTGCAGCACTATGACGTGCGCGCCATGGGTGAGGTCGCGCAGCGGCTCGACATCACCGTGTCCGCCGCCGAGCAGACCTATACGACCCAGGCCTTGGTCGACATCATCAATGCCGGTGTGCGCATGGTGCAGCCCGATATCGTCAAGATGGGCGGCATTACCGGGCTGATGCAGTGCGCCGCCATCGCCTTCGCGCATGGCGTGGAACTGGTGCCGCACCAGACCCAGCCGACCATCGGCCACATGGCGAACCTGCATGTGCTGGCCACCATCATGCACCTGACCAAGCCCGCCGAATTTGCCGATCCGGACACCAGGATGCACCCCGCCTTCAGCAACCCACCCAAGCCGGTGGATGGCAAGTTCCAGATCCCCGACAGCCCGGGCCTCGGGCTCGATATCATCGACAGTGAACTTGAACAAAGACGCGTCCGCTAAGGCCCCAACTATTCGTGAGGAACCAGTATGACTTTGAATCGTCGCCATTTTATCGAGCTGGCAGCAGCGTCCACCGCCGTGACCGCGTTCAGCTCGACCGCCGCCCGCGCCCAGAGCGATGACACGATCCGCATCGGCATTGCGGCCAATAATCCGCGCCATTCCGACCCCAACCAGACGACGCAGGGGCCGGACAACTGGGCCGTCGAGCAGATGTATGAGCAATTGGTGCGCCCCGAGGACGGGCGGTTTGCACTCACCCCCGAGGACTACCTTCCGGTGCTCGCGACCGAGTGGAGCGTTTCGGAAGACGCCAAGACCTGGACCTTCAAGCTGCGCGAAGGCGTGCAGTTCCATCGCGGCTATGGGGAAATGACCGCCGAAGACGCGGCTTTCACCTTTCTCAAGGCCAAGGAATTCGGCACGTCGCGGGTGATCTTTGCCAATATCGCGGATGCGGTGGCAGCGGGCCCCTATGAGCTGGTCATCACCCTGCTGGCGCCCGACGTGAACTTCCTGGGTACGACGGTGTTTTCGCTGAACGCCAATATCGCCTCCAAGAAGGCCTATGAGGAAATTGGTGTCGAGGCTTTCACCACCGATGCCATCGGCACCGGCCCTTATGAACTGGTGCGCTTCGATGCCGAAAGCGGGCTCTATCTGCAGCGCTTTGCCGATTACTGGGGCGAGCCGGCCAAGGTCGGCAATATCGAATGCCTCTACATTGCCGATACCACCGCCCGGACCCTGGCCTTGGTGTCTGGCCAGGTGGATATGATCGAGGCGGTGCGGGCGCCGGGCTGGATCGATTCCATCCTGCAGCGCGACCCCACCCTGCAGATCGACATGACCGTGCCGGGCTCGTTCAACACGCTGCATGTCAACCTCACCCGCGCTCCCTTCGACAATCTGCTGGTGCGCCAGGCGCTGATGCACGCCATCGATCGCCCCACGGTTTCCCAGGCGCTGGCGCCCATGGGCGGCCTGCTGGTCGGCCTGCAGCCGGATTTTTTCCCCCCTAACCTCACCACCGAGGAACTGCCCGAAGAGCTGCGCTATCCCTATGATCCGGAGCGGGCGCGGGCCTTGCTGGCCGAGGCCGGTTTCCCCGATGGCGTGAGCTTTGATGCGCTTTGCAGCCAGCGCGAGGATTATTCCTCGACCATGCTGATCGTGCAGGAGCTGATCCGGCCGGCCGGGTTCAACATGAACCTGATCATCGGCGATCACACCGCCTATCATGCGGATAACCGCTCGGACAAAAACACGCTGGCTATGCATGCCTCAAGCTATCCGCCCATCCCGTCACAGCTCTATATCCAGCAGCTTTATTCTAAGGCTGAGGTGAAGGCCGACGGCTCGGGCGGCGGCAATTACAGCCATTACGGCGTAGCCATTCCGGGTGTCGACGAGCTGATCGAACAGGCGCTCAGCGCCACGAACTATGACACCTATCTGCAATTGTGCCGCGACATCGAACTGCAGGTCCTGCGCGACCTGCCGCTGATCGGTCTGTCGACACTGTCCTACACCATGGTGCGCAATTCGCGTCTCGAGCTCGGCTACGAGGTCCAGAGCGGCTACGCACGATGGAGACTACACCGCGCCACAAAGGCGTAGAGATGGCGGCGCCTGGTGGAGGCCAGGCGTCGTCTCAACTGGGAGGAGGATCCCCAAATGGCACTGAACAGACGTAACTTCATGGAGCTGGCAGCCGCAACGACGGCCTTGTCGGCAATCAGCCTCAGTACGGCAAGCGCGCAGGAGGGCGATACCCTGCGCATGGGTATCGCGGCGAACAATCCGCGCCACTCCGATCCGAACCTGACCACACAGGGCTCGGACAACTGGGCGACCGAGCAGATGTATGAGCAACTCGTCCGTCCCGATGACGGCCGCTTTGCCCTGACTCCCGAAGAGTACCTGCCCACGCTGGCGACGGAATGGACGCAGTCCGACGATGCAAAGGTGTGGACTTTCAAGCTACGCGAAGGGGTGCAGTTCCACCGCGACTATGGCGAAATGACCTCGGAAGACGTGGTGTTCTCCTACGAGCGCGCCATCGCCGAGGGCACCAACAAGACCATCCTGTCCAATATCGACAGCGTGGTGGCCAATGGCCCCTATGAGGTGACCATCACCCTCAAACAGCCCGACGTGAACCTGCTGGGCACCTCGATCTTCAACAACAATACCTCGATCATCTCCAAAAAGGCCTATGAGGAAATCGGCGCCGAAGCCTTTGCCACCGATGCCGTCGGCACCGGACCCTATCAACTGGTCGAGTTCGACCCCGAATTCGGCACGCGGCTGACGCGGCATGATGGCTATTGGGGCGAAAAAGCCAAGATCGCCAATGTCGAATGTGTCTATATTGCCGATACCACCGCGCGGACGCTGGCACTGCTGGCCGGCAATGTCGACATCATCGAAGCGGTGCGGGCACCGGGCTGGATCGACTCGATTCTGCAGCGGGATCCGACCCTGATCATCGACATGACCGTGCCGGGCTCATTCAACACACTGCACATCAACCTGACGCGTGAGCCCTTCGACAACCTACTGGTGCGCCAGGCGCTGATGCATGCCATCGATCGTCCGGCCGTGGCGGCGGCGCTTGCGCCCATGGGCGGCACGATGAACGGCTTGCAGCCGGAATTCTTCCCGGCCGGCTTTGCCACTGAAGACCTGCCCGAAGAACTGCGCTATCCCTATGATCCGGAAAAGGCCCGCGCCTTGCTGGCCGAAGCGGGCTTCCCCGATGGCATCGTCTTCGACAGCAATTGCAGCCAGCGCGAGGACTATTCGTCCACCATGCTGATCGTGCAGGAGCAGTTACGCGCTGCCGGGTTCAACATGAACCTGATCATCGGGGATCACACGGCCTATCACGCGGATAATCGCTCGGACAAAAACACCCTGGCGATGCACTCATCGAGCTATCCGCCGATCCCCACGCAGATCTACTTCCAGCAGCTGGCATCGGCTTCGGAAGTCAAGGCCGATGGTTCGGGCGGCGGCAATTACAGCCATTACGGCGTTGCCATGCCCGGTATCGATGATCTGCTGACCCAAGCGCTCACGGCCAGCGATTACGAGACCTATCTCGACCTCTGCAAGCAGATCGAGCTGCAGGTGCTGCGTGATCTGCCGCTGATCGGGCTATCAACGCTCGGCTTCACGGCCGTCCGGCGCGCCCAGATCGACCTCGGCTACGAGGTCCAGAGTGGTTACGCCCGCTGGCGTTTCCATCGCGCGACCAAGACGGTCTGATTTTTCCTGCATTCCGGGCCCCTCACTGGGGGCCCGGTCTCTACAAGGCGGTACACGACAAATGGCCAGATATCTGCTGCTTCGCCTGGGTGATGCGATACCCACATTGTTCCTGGTGCTGACGCTGGTGTTTATCGCCATGCGCATTCTGCCGGGCGATCCGGCCCTAGCGGCCCTTGGCGACGCGGCCCTGCCCGAGCAGTTGGCCGACTTCCGCGAACGGATGGGCCTCAACGTGCCGCTCTGGCAGCAATATCTCAATTTCATGGGCGGGGTGCTGACGCTCGATCTTGGGCGTTCACTGCTGACCAATACGCCCGTGCTGACGCTGATCGCGCAGAATCTGCCCTATACGATCGAGCTCACCGCAGCAGCCATGCTGATGGGCATTGCCGCCGGCATTCCCATGGGTGTGGTGGCCGCGACCAACCGCAACAAGCTGCCCGATACCGGGGTTCGGCTGTTTTCTCTGATCGGCTATGCCATCCCCGACTTCTTCCTCGGCGCCATCCTGCTCATCGTATTTTCGCTGAATATGGGCTGGTTCCCGATCAATGGCGCCGGCACCGACTTCGCCAGCCGCCTGCACCACATCTTCCTGCCGGCCCTGACCCTGGCTTTCGTCAAGGCCGCCTTTCTGGGGCGTCTTACCCGCACCAGCCTGCTCGAAGTGCTGGGCAAGGACTATGTCCGCACAGCGCGCGCCAAGGGCGCCAAGGAAAACCGCGTCATCTACCGGCACGGGTTGCGCAATGCCATGCTGCCCATTTCCACCGGCCTGGGGCTGAGCCTGCTTTCGACGCTGTCAGGCTCGGTGGCCGTCGAGCTGGTGTTCAACCGGCCGGGCATCGGGCGCCTCCTCATCGACGCCATCGCCCAGCGCGACTATGCGGTGATCCAGGGCGGCGTGCTGGTCTTCGCGGTATTCGTGGTCCTGATCAACCTGTTGATGGACCTTGTCTATGTGATCGTCGATCCACGTGTGCGGGTGAGCTAAGATGTCAGTCATTTCCGAAGAAACCCGCATCCTGCCGCCTGCCGAACCCGGCTTTTTCGACACGGTCCGCAAGATCCTGCTCGGGCGCCCCGAGACCGCCTTCGCCACCGCCATGATCGTCGTCTTCGTCATCGTGGCAGCCTTGGCTCCCTGGATCGCGCCCTATGATCCGCTGGCGCAATCGGTGCTCAAGATCAACCGACTGCCAAGCCAGGAAAACTGGCTCGGTACCGACCAGTTCGGCCGCGATGTGTTAAGCCGGCTGATCTACGGCTCGCGCAACTCACTGCTGTTCGGCTTCATTTCCCCGGTGCTGGCCGCCATATTCGGCACCATGCTGGGCGTGATTGCCGGCTATTTCGGCGGCACGATCGACCGGCTGATCTCGCGCCTGATCGACCTGCTGCTGGCCTTTCCTGAACTGTTGCTCGCCATTCTGATCGCCGCCGTCTTGGGTGGCGGATTCTGGAACATCATCGCGGTGATCACCGTCGCCTTCATTCCCGGCTTTGCCCGGGTGGCGCGGGCGCAGACGCTCTCGATCAAACAGGAGCCCTTTGTCGAGGCAGCGATTGCCGTAGGCGTGCGCACCCCGGTCATCATCTTCCGCCACATCATCCCCAATATCATGGCGCCCATCGTCGCCCTGATGACGCTGTGGGTTGCCTCCGCCATCCGCATCGAGGCCTCGCTTAGCTTTTTGGGCATCGGTACGCGGGCGCCCAATCCGAGCTGGGGCAACATCATCCGCGATGGGCTCAACAGCCTCTTCGGTTCGCCCTGGCCGATCATCGGCGCCGGTATCGCCATTACCCTTGTGGTGCTGTCTTTCAACCTGGTTGGCGATGCGGTGCGTGATGCACTCGATCCCTCAACCGCGCGCTAGGAGGACAGCATGGCTGCCATGAGCACTGTCACCGCCGAACACATGCATGCCGAAGCCGCACCCGCCGCCGTCCTGTCGGTGCGCGACCTCAAGACCGCGTTCAACACCACGCGGGGCTGGGTGGAGATCGTCAAGGGCATCAGTTTTGACATTGGCGCCCGGGAAACCGTCGCCGTGGTGGGGGAGTCGGGGTCGGGCAAATCCGTCACGGCGCTCTCGATAATGCGCCTGCTCGATCCGGCCATGAGCCGTGTCGAGGGCTCGGTCAAGCTGGCCGGACGTGAACTGCTCCAGCTGGCGCCCGGCGAGATGCGGACCATTCGTGGCCGCCAGATGGGCATGATCTTCCAGGAGGCCATGACCAGTCTCAATCCGCTGCAGACCATCGGCCAGCAGATCGCCGAGGTCCTGACCATTCATGGCCTGCATTCGGGGCAGGCAGCCTATAAGGAGGCCGAACGGCTGCTCGAGCGGGTGCGTATTCCGGGCGCAGCGTCCCGGCTCAAGGACTTTCCGCATGCACTATCGGGCGGCATGCGGCAGCGCGTGATGATCGCCATGGCGCTGGCCTGCAAGCCGCAGTTGCTGATTGCCGACGAACCGACAACGGCGCTCGACGTCACCATCCAGGCCCAGATCCTGCAGCTGATCAAGCAGCTGCAGCAGGAAGAGGGAATGGGCGTGCTGTTCATCACCCATGACATGGGCGTGGTCGCCGAGGTGGCGGACCGGACTGTCGTGATGCTGCAGGGTAAGGCGGTGGAGTCCGACAGTACCGAGGTCATTTTCGCCAATGCGCAGAACCCCTATACACGGGCGCTGATCGCCGCGGTGCCCAGACTGGGCGAAGGCAGCCAGAACGGGCCGCAGCATTTCCCCATCCTCGATCGCGCCACTGGTCTGCTGTCGGCAGTGCGTGAGCGCCCCGACACGGTGCGCCAGGGTGGCGATCCTGTGCTGCGGGTGCGTGACCTAGTCAAGCGCTTCGATATTCCGGGCGGCCTGTTCAGCGGTCCCGCGGGCCGGGTTCACGCCGTCGAGAACGTCAGCTTTGATCTGCGCGCTGGGGAGACCCTGTCGCTCGTCGGGGAATCCGGGTGCGGCAAGTCGACGACCGGCCGCGCCATCATGCGCCTGATCGAACCGCAAAGCGGCGAGATCAGCATCGAAGGCACAGATATCAGGGCGCTGGACAAGGATCGTATGCGCGCCATGCGCAAGCACATCCAGATGATCTTCCAGGATCCCTATGCCAGCCTCAACCCGCGCATGAATATCGGCGACGCCATCGCCGAGCCTTTTCTAACGCACAAGATGGGCACCAAAGCCCAGGCGCGCGACAAGGCAATGGATCTGCTCGAGCGGGTCGGCCTCAGCGCCGACATGGCAAGCCGCTACCCCTCCCAGTTCTCAGGCGGCCAGCGACAGCGCATCTGCATTGCCCGGGCGCTGTCGCTTGAACCCAAGGTGATCGTTGCCGATGAAAGCGTCTCGGCGCTCGACGTGTCGATCAAGGCCCAGGTGGTCAACCTGATGATGGATCTGCAGGAGCAGTTTGGCCTGTCCTACCTGTTCATCTCGCACGACATGGCCGTGGTCGAGCGCATCAGCCACCAGGTGGCCGTGATGTATCTCGGGGAGATCGTCGAGAAGGGGCCGGTAGCTGCCGTGTTTGGCAATCCGCAGCACCCCTATACCAAGCGGCTGATGGCCGCCGTGCCGGTGCCCGATCCTGCCCGGCGCAATCAGGTGCGCCCGGTCAGCAATGACGAGATCAAGAGCACTATCCGCCCCGTCGACTTCATCTCGCCCGAACGCCAGTATCGCGAGATTTCGCCGGGCCACACCGTGCAGGTTTGGGGTGACGACTGGAAGGTCTGACCCGCCCGCCCCTGCCCTCGCTATTGTTTCAAGAAGGACTGATCTCATGAGTTTCCAAGCCCTCGTCACCACCAAAAGCGATGACGGCCGTGTCGTCTCCGGCGTTGAAACGCTGACGGATGACCGGCTGCCCGAAGGCAATGTGACGGTCGATGTGGAATGGGCGGGGCTCAACTACAAGGACGGGCTTTGTCTGACGGGCGCCGGTGGCCTGGTGCGCACCTATCCCCATGTCGCCGGCATAGACTTTGCCGGCACTGTCGCCGATAGCCAGGACGATCGCTACAGCAAGGGCGACCAGGTGGTGCTCACCGGTTGGCGCGTCGGTGAAAGCCATTGGGGTGGCTATACCCAGCGCGCCCGCGTCAATGCCGACTGGCTGGTGCCCCTGCCCAAGGGCCTAACTACCCGCGATGCCATGATGGTGGGCACGGCCGGGCTCACCGCCATGCTGGCCATCAACCGCCTCGAGGCCGCCGGGCTAACGCCGCAAAGCGGCGATGTGCTGGTGACCGGCGCCGCGGGCGGCGTGGGCACGATCGCCCTGTCGCTGCTGGGCGCCCTTGGCTACCAGTCGGTGGCCCTGTCCGGTCGGCCCGAGCATGCCGATCGGCTCAAGGCGCTGGGCGCCAGCGCTGTGCTGGCCCGCGACGAGTTCCTCGCCCAGCCCGACAAGCCGCTGGAATCGGCGCGCTGGGCAGCCGCTATCGACAGCGTGGGCGGCAAGATCCTGGCCAAGCTGCTCAAGCAGGTCAAATATGGCGGCGGAGTCGCGGCCATCGGCAATGCGGCGGGTATCGAGCTTGAGACCAATGTGCTGCCCTTCCTGTTGCGGGCGGTGACGCTGATCGGCATTGACAGCGTCATGCAGCCCTATGATGTGCGCGTCGCCGCTTGGTCGCGCCTGGCGCAAAGCCTTGATCTGGCGGCATATGCCGATCTGATCGAGGAAATCGGCATTGAAGAGCTGCCCGAGGCGGCCGGCCGGATCCTGGACGGAAAGGTCAAAGGCCGCGTCCTGGTCCGGACACGCTAGTCCCATGGGGCTGGTGATTGTCCACCAATATGGCGAGAGCCTCGCGGTATCGGTGGCAGCAGGGCTGCCGCCGGGCGTGGGCTTCCATGCGCTTGGCGACAGGCCCGAAACGGGCTGGCAGATTCCGGACGGGGCCGAGGTGCTGCTGGTCAACCAGGACAGCAAGGTGGTGGGCCTGCACAAGGATATGCCAGCCCCGCCGGGCTGGCCGTTCAACCTCAAATGGGTGCATCTGCGATCCACCGGCATCGACAAGTATCCAGCCTGGATTTTCGAGGTGCCCAAGGTCACCGTGACGCGGGGGGGCTATGCCGTGCCGATCGCGGAATATGTGATGGCCGCCATGCTGAGTTTTGCCAAGCAGATCCCGCAGATCTGGGCCAACAATCCGGCCGAATGGCACCAGCACAAGCTGGCGAGCCTGCATGGGCTGACCCTGGGGATTATCGGCTTTGGCGAGATCGGCAAGGCGATTGCCCAGCGCGCTCTGCCCTTCGGCATGTCGGTGATCGGCACCCGGCGTTCGCCTGGCCCAAGCGGCATGGATGGCGTCGATATCGTGCCGCTGACCTCCTTGCTGCGGCGCTCGGACCATATCGTGGTCTGCACGCCGTTGACGGTCGAAACCCGCGGCCTGCTGGACCAGGCGGCCTTTGCCGTCACCAAGCCGGGTGCCCATCTCATCAATGTGGGGCGCGGCCCGGTGATCGTTACGGCGGCGTTGCGCAACGCGCTCGACACCACATTGGGCGGCGCCACGCTCGACGTGAGCGATCCCGAGCCGCCGCCGAACGGGCATTGGCTCTATAGGCATTCCAAGGTGCGACTGTCGCCGCATATTTCAGGCAATTCGCCCGAGACGCGGGAGCGCATAACCGCCTTCTTTTTGGACAATCTGGATCGTTACTGGCAGGGCCAAGAGCTTCTGGGCGTCGTGGACAAGGCGATGCCCTACTGAACGGTCGACTCGGACGGCAGTCACAACCAACCACCTTAACGAAACCCCTCGTGCCGATTCAGCTCAAATGTCGAGGCGCGGGGCGGCGATGCCGCGGTGCACTAACTGTCGCGGAAGTTCGACAAGTGGGAAAGCACTCATTTCCGCCTAAGCTAGTTGACGTACGACCTGATCGACATCGGATTCGCCGAAGACAAAGCTCCGGATACTTAGGTATGCGCGCTGACGTGAGCCCTTAGATCTCCTCCAAAAATGAGTAGAGTCCGTCCATTAAAGGAGACGGACAATGAAGGCTTCGCGGTTCAGCGAGGAACAGATTATCGGCATGATCAAGGAGCAGGAGGCCGGGATGCCGACTGCCGATGTGTGCCGCAAGCATGGCGTGAGCAGCGCGACGTTTTACAAGTACAAGGCCAAGTTCGGCGGCATGGACGTCAGCGAGGCACGGCGGCTCAAGGTCCTGGAAGACGAGAACGCCCGGCTCAAGAAGCTGTTGGCCGAGGCGATGCTGGACAACGCCATGCTCAAGGATCTCAGCACAAAAAAATGGTAACGCCCGCCGTCAGGCGAGAAGCCGTGGCTTACCTCTGCGAGGCCTTCGCGGTGAGCCAGCGTCGGGCGTGTTCGGTGATCGGGGTTGATCGAACATCGGTGCGTCATGTGAGCACGCGATCCGATGATCAGGCCGTTCGGGCACGGCTGCGCGAACTGGCGGCCGTGCGCCGCCGGTTCGGCTATCGCCGGCTGCATGTGCTGTTGGATCGGGAGGGGATCATGCTCAACCACAAGAAGCTGCGTCGGATCTATGCCGAGGAACGGCTGCAGGTTCGCCGTCGCGGCGGCCGCAAAAGAGCCTTGGGTACACGGGCGCCCATGGTCCTGCCGTCAGGTCCGAACCAGCGTTGGTCCCTCGATTTTGTCAGCGATGCGCTGACCGATGGTCGACGCTTCCGCATCCTGTGCATTGTCGATGACTATACCAGGGAATGCCTCTGCCTGATCGCCGATACATCGCTGTCCGGGCTTCGGGTGGCGCGAGAACTGGATCTGCTCATGGTCCAGCGTGGCCGACCGCACACTGTGGTCAGTGACAACGGGACGGAACTGACCAGTATGGCAATCCTGCGCTGGAGCCAGGATCGGCGGATTGAATGGCACTACACCGCGCCCGGCAAGCCGACACAGAACGCGTTCGTGGAGAGCTTCAACGGCCGGCTGCGTGACGAACTGCTCAACGAGACCCTGTTCACCTCATTGGCACACGCCAGGTTCAACCTGGCGGCCTGGAAGGAGGACTACAACACAGTCAGACCACATGGCAGCCTTGGCAATCTGCCGCCGGCCATCTACGCAAAACTCAACGCTCCCGGCATGCAATGGGACGGAGCGCTTGAGCAACTGGGGAGCACCGCGCTCCCTCCCATTGCACCACCGAGCCCGAAAGGCTCAAACGACGAAAGGACTCTGCTCTCGGCTGGATGAAGTCGGGGGCTCACGTCATCCCGCTCACTCCCGTGAACCAAGGCGCTCCGGCCTGACGCACGCTAACTGCGGATCGCTGCCTCAAAATCGATGGCAATTCCAGCGGCCGACATTTCGCGGGCCAGCTCGTTTTTCCAGCCCGGCTGGTGGCTAATGTAAACGACACCCTGATAGTCAGACGGTCGCTCGACACCAGGGCCGAGAAGAACAACCACGCGCTCCGCTGGAAGCTGGGACAGGAAGAAACCAAGCTCAAAGATCACGTTCTGCCTCGCTCGCGGCGATAGGCTAGCTGAGTCCCGACCGCCCACGTCATCGCCG
The DNA here is from genome assembly GCF_014926585.1 of Devosia beringensis. Lineage (NCBI taxonomy): Bacteria > Pseudomonadati > Pseudomonadota > Alphaproteobacteria > Hyphomicrobiales > Devosiaceae > Devosia > Devosia beringensis. The sequence continues at coordinate 1,537,172 of NZ_CP045422.1, forward strand.
GTCATGAGGACAACGGCAAAGTCGGCGGTTGCGGCAGTCTCGATGAACTTGGTTATGATCGTCCGCCCTGCGTTGACCTGCTCGTGCAGAATGACCGGCAGTGTGCCGACGCGCGTGAGGTAGAGCGCCAGCTCGTTTTTGGCTGCGTCATTCGTCCCGTGAACGATGAAAACGCGAGCGCGCTCAACCGGCCTCGGCGGTTCGGGTGCCGCGACGGCTCGGCGGAAACCATTAGCGGTCGCCCATTGAATTAGATCGGCGTCCTTAACTGCCCAATGAGTACGGTTGTCTTCCCAATCGTGGTCGAAACCAAGCTCTCGACGGTGTTCGAAGACGGTCGCAGTGGGGATTGGGTCAAAGCTCTCGTCAACCCTGAAACGAAAATGGACGTCCCCGCTGTCAATCAGAAGATCAGTGAGCCAAGCAATTCTGGCCGGGTTTTCAGCGCCTTTTTCGAACCCTAGCAACACTGGAAATGCTCGAAGAGCTTCGAAGGCGACCATGTCTTTCGCAGCGTACTCCCGCTGCTGCCAGACGCCCGTGTACTCTAGTACGCGGGCCAGCTCCATCTGAGAGCCTCCCGGATTCCAAGGCTCGTCATTGCCCCGCATAATCAGATTGTACACAGCCTAGGCCTCCGCCTCAGAGCGCAACATTGCTCACGACTTTCGGTTAGATGATGTCGGGCGCGAACGGAAGGGCTACCTTCAATAGTTGGTCGCGCGCCACTCTAGCGATCCGCCGACCCGGTACCCCAGCCGCACCGCCCAGGTGTTGGGCTAGCGTGGTGCGAAGCGGTTGGCCTGGTCGCGGGGTGTAAGCCAGTGCTTCATGCCTTCGCGGCTCCCACCAGCCCGAGAACGGCCGCAATGCTACGCGCAAGCGCGGTCCACGGAATAATATGGCGGTGGTCGGCTGCCAGTGCGTGTCGATTGCTCAATGGATGCGGGACTTTGCGGATGGGTGGCGGTTCGATTAATTCGGTCTATCGGCCATATTTCGCGCTATCACGAAAAAATCTCTGCATGAGGTCGCCGCGGGTCCGGGAGTAAGGCCGTTTGTGACCTTTTGACCGCCCCCCCGTTGCATGCAAGGGTAGCTGCACATCCCTCAAGGAGCGGTCATGCAGGAACTACCAACAGCCATTCCTGACGTTGACGGCCTCCTGCTCCTCCAGCCCGAAGAGCTTGGTGCGAAGCTGCTGTTTCTGGTTAGGCAGCGCGGCGCCAACGGGATCCTTAATATGAATATGTTCCACCCGCAAAGCATGATCAGTGAGCTTTGGACGAATCACGGAGGCGCACTCAAGTACCCGAGGGAGCGCGAGGATCAGATCAACATGGCGTTGATCGAAGCATGGGCCTGGATCGAGGCACAGGGATTGATCGTTCCTGCGCTGGGCATGAATGGGCAGAACGGTTTTCGTGTGCTCAGCCGACGAGCTCGGGCTTTTGAGAACGAACAGGATTTTGCTGCCTATGCGATTGCTAGGCAGCTTCCACGTGATGCTTTGCATGCATCCATTCGAGAGAATGTGTGGTTGGCGTACATGCGAGGCGACTACGACGTGGCGGTCTTCCTTGCGACTAAAGCGGTCGAAGTCGCAGTAAAACTTGCCGTTCGAGAGGAACCTGGTTTCGAGAAGTTAATGGGCACAGACTTGATGCGGCGGGCTTTCCACCCAGAGAACGGTCCGTTGGCCGACATGACAGCCCACCACGCGGAGAGGCAAGCAAGGTCGGAGCTCTTCTCCGGCACAATTGGATCATACAAGAACCCGCAGTCGCATCGAGACGTAAACCTCGAAGACCCGGTTGAAGCAATGGAAGTCATAATGTTGGCCAACCACCTTCTCCGCGTGGTGGCGGTCCGACTAGCGGCCATAGTCTCCTAACCGACGCTCCTCGGCCTGGATTAGGCTGTCGTGCGTGGCCTTGGTGACGAATAGGTCCGGGTCCGATGGCGAGGCCCTTTTGACCTTTTGCTCCCCCTGGGGCTGGCTCAGTGACGGGCATTAGTGCACGGTGCTCTAAGGGGAAACACCATGCCGATTACTGCAGATGCCAAGCTCATCGCCATTGCCATAGTGACCGCCGCCATATTGCTGGCGAGTGTCCAATTGCTGAAAAAGTCCGACTACGAAACATGCATGGCGGCTACGAGAGCCGCGTACATCCAAGCAGCACCAACAGTTGCAGACAAACCGTTGTTTGACCTCGGCATAACCAAGCAATGTTCAGGCATCGCCGGCTGAGCGCGCTTCGGAGCCGGGATTGGGGTGGACCTTGCAGCTGAGTTGTCTAGTGTAAGGGTGGTTTGCACGATCTCCCCTTGATAGTCGGAATACGTAATTACCAGCCTTATGGAGATCGCCAAATCTCATACCAAGCAGAGCTTTGGATTCACATCGACTGAGATTCAAGACAACAGGCGAAACACCGCAGAAGCTTAGTGCGGACAACCTCAACGAGGCCACCCTCCCGCGCCAGCGGGTTCGTTCATCCACCCCACTTCAGCCTCCTGTCTTGGCAATGCGGACCGGCTGCTTTCAGGACTTCGCTGAAGCTCGATGAATGTCTGAAACGGGGCGCAAAACCGCCTCAAAACTGCCAGGACACAACTTGGCTATTTCTCGCTTTGAAGTGATCGCATCGACTTCAGAGCTTTAGAGAAAGCGGCCGCTTCCGAGAAGGAGGAAGGCGTTTCACGACAAGAGCTACTTCAAGGATTATTCGCAGAACCCCACCATTTCGCGGGCTTGAGCGGGATACAGGCCAAATCAAAGAAAAGTTCTGTTGGGATGCTGGCGGAGAGAAAGGGATTCGAACCCTTGAGACGGTTCCCCGCCTACACACTTTCCAGGCGTGCGCCTTCGACCACTCGGCCACCTCTCCGCATCGCCTGTAACCCCGGTTGGAAACACCGGAGGGGTCAGCTGGTTGGCCGACGCGAGCGAGGCGCAATATACTTATCGCGGGCCGGGGCGCAAGGGATCACGACGCCGCGATGACAATTGTTTTTGCCGCAGTGGGTTGCCACCTTGTGAGATATCATGCGGACATGGCACAAACGGGCGATGCGCGGGGGCGTCACGACTTATCCCCCCAGGCGCACAGGACATGCGGATGCGGCTGATTGTGAGAGCATTGGGAACCTGGCTGATCGGCCTGGCGCTGGTGCTGCTGGTTATCGACGGGACACGATCGCTGGGGGCAGACGGGCTGGTGCTGACCAGCCTGGGCACGCTGTGGAGCCAGTTGCATGCGCCGAGCCTGGCGGGGGCGACGCATTTCGTGCAGACGCGCCTGTTCGGCGAACTGCTGGGCGCCGGGCTGACGGCGCTGCTGAGTTATCCGGCCTTTGCCGTGTTCGGCGTGCCGGGGATTGTTCTGGCGCTGCTAGGCAGGGCGCCGCGGCGCGAGCACTTCCTGCGCCAGGACCAGATCTGAGCCTTGTAACGATTAGTGGCAAGCGGCCGAATAGGCCATGAAAGGAAATTCCATGTTCTTCAAATCCAAACCCGCCACCCTGCCGAGCGCTGGCGAGGCCCTGCCCGGCCGTGATGTGCAAATCTCTGTGGCGCCTCAGCATTTTGTCAATGGCGCGGCCCTCAAGGGGCCCTATCCGGCGCAGGCGGAAACCATCTATCTGGGGCTGGGCTGCTTCTGGGGCGCCGAGCGCCTGTTCTGGCAATTGCCGGGGGTGATCGTCACCGCCGTGGGCTACCAGGGCGGCAGCACACCCAATCCGAGCTATGAAGAAGTGTGTTCCGGCCATACCGGGCATACCGAGGCGGTGAAGGTGGTTTTTGACCCGGCCCGGATCAGCCTCGAAACCGTGCTCAGGACCTTCTGGGAAGAGCATAACCCGACGCAGGGCATGCGGCAGGGCAATGATGTGGGCACGCAGTATCGCAGCGCGATCTATACCACCTCGCCCGAGCAGGCGGCGGCAGTCGAGCTGAGCCGCGCCGCCTATCAGGAGGCGCTGAGCGCGAAGGGGCTGGGGACGATCACGACGGAGATCAAGCCGGCCGCTGAATTCTACTATGCCGAAACTTATCACCAGCAATACCTGGCCAAGAATCCGGCCGGCTATTGCGGGCTGCAGGGGACCGGCGTCAGCTGCCCGATCGGTCTGGGCGTCGCCGCCGAGTAGAAAAAGGCGTCACATGACATTGGATGTGTCACCACCGAGATCGTTAAACCGTCAACGGCTGGTGACGCATGATAGTGACAGATGACGACCTGACGCAGCGGGCGGGCTTTGAGGCTTTTGTCCTCGGCCTGCCCAGCGTGGTCGTGGTGCGGCAGTGGCGCGACGATTCTGTCGCCAAGGTGGGCGGCAAGATCTTTACGCTGCTCGATGCCGATCCCGGGGAAATCTGGCTTAAGGTGTCCGAGATGGCCTTCGAGCTGCTGACCGAGCTCGACGGTATCAGGCCGGCACCCTATTTTGCCCGGGCGGGGTGGGTGGCGATTGCGCCGGACAGCCCGCTGACGCCTGAGGAAATCGCGGCCTATATCGTTGAAGCCCATCGCCTGGTGGCCAGCAAGCTGAGCCGCAGGCTGCGGACCGAACTCGGGCTGGACGGGTCTATTGCGGCAGCACCGCATAGACCTTGAGCACATCATCGGGCCCGCTCACTTCCTCCAGCCAGGACGGCAGTTCACCCTTGGCATAGAGGCTGGCAAAGCTGTCGGGCGCCCGATCGGGCAGTCCCTGCAGTTCGGCCATAGCCGGGCACAGCACCACCAGATCAATGCCGCGCGCGACGAGCATGGGGCGGATGGCGGCCAGTGGATCGTTGAAGAAGCGAAAGGCGTCGCGCACCCCCTGCTGGTTGCGGTGATAGGGCGCGGCCACCACCGCATGGGGGGTGTAGAGCAGGATATGGGCGCCCAGATCGATGGGCGACATGACACGCGCGGTCGGCAGCGCTGCCAAAGCGGTGAAGGCCGTGGGCAGCAGGCAGGGTTGCTTGCCGGAGCGGGCCAAGGCCATTTCCTGGGCCCGTCCGGGCGCCAGATTGACCGCCAGGGTGACCAGCAGCGTGAGCATCACCCCGGCAAAGGCCAGCCAGCTGCCGAGCAGCGCCAGCATGCTGACGAGGCGCGGGTGCTCAACATAGCGATGGCGGGCTGAGAGGATCAGCCAGGCTGCCGCGGGCATGGCCGGCATGATGGCGAGGCGTGCGCCGCGCACCTGCAAGAGCATGATCAGGGCTGCCCCCAGCAGGAAGGCCAGCAGCACAGCCCACTGGGCACGATCCTGCGGCACGGTGGCCAGGCGATAAAGCATGACCAGGATGGCCAGCAGCACCGGCACGCCAACGGCAATGGCATAGGCCGGCAGCTCGAACAGGCTGGTGGCCCAGGGCTTGGCCTCGACGATATTGGCGATCCAGTTGGCCTGCAGCCAGGGATCGAGCTCGCCATAGGGACCGGCCAGACATTGCGGCCAGGCCACAGCGACGAGAACGAGACCGGCGCCGCCCAGGACCGCCAGCGTGGCCAGACGCTGCCAGGCCGCGCGGGCCGGCAGCAGGCTGGCGAGGGTGAAGGCAGCGGCAACCACAAGGGCGACAGCGACATAGACCGGCGAGAGCACGTCGCAGGCCGGTTCCAGCCAGCGGGTGGGGGGACGGAAGAGGGCCAGATGCCCCATGGCACCAATGGCGAAGGCCAGGCCGAAGTGGCGCATGGTGGCCGCCTGGCGGTTGTCGACGACGAAGAGCAGACCGAAGGCGGCAATGGCGGCGGCGATGGCGGGCAGCGATTCGGTGGCAATGGCCAAAGCGGTAGCCGCCAGCAGACCGCAGAGCCAGGCAAAGCGCGGGCGGCGCACCGCCTCGACGGCGCTCCATGCCATGGCCAAGGTGAGGATGATGATGACGCTGTGATGATCGACCCGGCCGGGGGTGAATTCGGCCGTGAGGGCGGGACTGAGCACCGGCAGGACTACAGCGGGCAGCACCCCGTCGGGACCAAGAAGGCGGTTGGCGAGCAGGGCGCTGAACCAGAGCACACAGGCCAGCAAGGCCATGGGCCAGAGATAGCCGGCCAGCATCGTGGCCGTGGCCTGACCAAACAACGGGGTCAGCACGATGACCAGCCCGGCCAGGGGCAGATCGACGAGGCGCGACCAGTGCAGCTCGGCGCCGAAGGGGGTGTTGAGGCGATGGGCGGTCAGGTCATACCAGTTCTGGCCCGCGATGTAGTCGATGACGCGAGCCATGCGCATGGCGTCATCGGTATCGGCGAAGAGCGGCGTCGTGCCGCGGCCGAACAATTCGCGGCCGACCAGAATGGCTGCCGCCACCGCAAAGACGAGCAGCACCAGGCGCCAATCTGTTCTGCGCTGGGGGATGGGACTGGTCACGGCTCGATCCTGGTTCGGGGCGGGCCGAGTTTGGACCGGCGCCCGTTAAGATGGCGTTGGCGACCTGATCCACCGCAAGCCATTTAAACAAGCGATTGCTTTTTTAATTGTCGGGATATAGCAGAGGGGACGTAGCCAGGGGAGGCCTGCCGCATGACCGATGATAGCGAGCGCGGCGGGCGCTGGGCCGAAGTGTTCGGGCCGCGCTACGCCGCGTCTATGGCCATCCTGGCGCTCGGCGTGGCGCTACTGGCTTTCAACTCGTTCCTCACCTCGACAGCCATGCCCACGGCGGTACAGGAACTGGGCGGGGTAGCGTTGATTGCCTGGACGCTGACGCTGTTCCTGGTGTTTGCCATCATGGGGGGCGCCGGCGCAGCTTTGTTCAAGCAGCTGGTAGGCGCGCGCATGGCGCTGCTGGTATCGGCGGCGGTTTTCCTCGTGGGGTCGCTGATTGCGGGCCTGGCCGGCAGCATGGAGGTGGTGCTGCTGGGGCGTGCGCTGCAGGGCCTGGGGGAGGGCCTGGTGGCGGCGATATGCTTTGCCCTGATCCCCGTACTGTTTCCGGCCCGGCTGGTGCCCAAGGTGTTCGGCATGCAGGCCATGGTCTGGGCCGTCGCCTCGTTCGGCGGCCCGCTGGTGGCGGGCCTGCTCACCGAATTCGTGTCCTGGCGGGCGTCGTTTCTAGTCAGCGTGCCCTTGGCCATGATCTTTGCCGGCATGGTGCTGGTGGTTGTCCCCGCCAGCGCGGATGCGGCACCGACACATGCCGATTTCCCCGGCCTGCGACTGCTGCTGGTGGGCGGGGCAATCATGCTGGTGGCACTGGCAAGCCTCACCGGCCCGCTGATGGCGGCGGGACTGCTGAGCGTTGCCGCGGCGATGCTGGTGGGCATGGTGATGCTGGACAAGAACAGCCGCACCAGGCTGATGCCGCCCGATGCCTTCCGGACCGGATCGGTCGTCGGCAACGGGCTCTGGGTGGTGCTGCTGATGCCGGTGGCGGGGGCGACGTCGGCGGTCTATCTGGTGCTGCTGCTGCAGCAGATGTGGGCCTATGGCCCGACCCTGGCTGGCGCTGTCGCGGCCGTGCTGGCCATGGCCTGGAGTGCTGCGGCCATCGCCGTGGCCAATGTGAGCGAGCAGGCGACGCGCATGCGGCTGATGAAGGTGGGACCCGCCCTGCTGGTGCTGGGCCTATTCGGCGTGGCCGGCGGGCTGCTGGGCGGGCAGATCGTCCTCGTGCTGCTGGCCCAGATCGCCATCGGGGCCGGCTTCGGGCTGGGCAATAGCAGCCTTTACGTGACCCTGATGGGCGCGGCGGACGACGCTGAACGCGATCGGGTCGCGGCCCTCGTCCCCACCACGCAATCGGCCGGCAATGCCATCGGGGCGGCGCTGGCGGGCCTTGCCGCCAACCTTGCCGGCTATGCCAGTGCCAGCAGCAGCGCTGCCTTCGGGCAGGCCATCGTGGCGGTGTTTGCCGTGGGCGTGGGCATTGCCGGCCTGGGTCTGATCGCGGCGCTGCGGATGACCCAATTGATGACGCGCCAGGAGCGTCATGCCGGCCCTAGGCGGCAGCCGGGCTAGGTCGCCAGGGACGATTCGGCGGGTTGCCGTGCGGGCGGCGGCCGATCCGCCGGCAATCGAGAGCGTTGGCGCCGAATATTGTTATCGAGGCCCGGCGACCAAAAAAGCGCAGTTTGTCAAACACTTGCGCCAGCAAGACCAGCGATCCGCCGCGAAATAAAGGCATGCGGAGAATTTATTCAATGGTTTTGAAATCATTTGCAAAAATAATGGCCGCAAGCATAGGGCAAGACAGGCGCCCGGGGCAGCCATACGAGCGGAGTTTTTGATGAGTACAGCACTCGAATTTGAACCGTCGGGCAGCGCACAGGACAGTGTGCTGGTGCCACCGACCAACCAGTTCGTCACCTTTTCGGCTGGCGATCGCGGCTATGGTGTCGACATCATGGCGGTACGCGAGATCCGCAGCTGGTCGCCGACAACCGAACTGCCGGACGGCTCCTATTCGGCCTGCGGCGTGCTCGATATCCGCGGCACCGTGGTTGAAGTACACGACCTTTCGGCGATGCTGGGCGGCCAGCGGCTGAACGCGGCTCCGGGCCATGTGGTGCTGGTGGTTTCGCTGGGCGAGACCACGGTGGGCATCCTGGTGGACTCGGTGTCCGACATCATCTTCGCCAAGGACGACGAATTCCGCGACGCCCCGGCCTCGGGCGGCGACCCCAGCAGCGCCAAGGTATCGCGCCTGGTGCGCCAGGAAGACCGGCTGATCGCCATTCTCAACCTGCCAGCGCTGTTTCCCTTCGTGAGCATGCACTAGACGCTGATAAGTGAGGGGCCCTTGGGCCCCTTTTTCCTGCAGTGCTGGCAGACCAATAGCCGGCTTGCCGGCTGCAATCTGCCTGCGCATAGTGTCGGCCTGAGCGGCACGAGGCAGGAGCGGGAACGTGGTGACACGCGGATTTACGGGGCGGCCGAGAGAGCCTGAGCAGCGCGAGCGCATTCCGCCCGGCCAGCATCTGGTTGATTATTTTCCGGTATTGTCGGCCGGTCCGACGCCCCGCATTACGCCTGAGGACTGGCGCTTCACCCTCAAGGTGGGTCCACGCCCGATCAAGAGCTGGAGCTGGGCGGAATTCAACGCCCTGCCCATGACCAAAATGGTGCGCGACATCCACTGTGTCACCACCTGGTCAAAACTGGACACGCAATGGGAAGGCGTGCTGATCGACGACATCTTGGCCGATGCCTATGTCGAACCGCCCACCCCGTTCACCCTGGCGCATAGCGTGGACGGCTATGCCACCAATGTTCCCACAGCCGACCTGACCCTGGGCAAGGCCATGGTGGCGCTGAAATATGCTGGCCAGCCACTTGAGCGCGACCATGGCGGGCCGGCCCGGCTATTGGTGCCGCATCTCTATTTCTGGAAATCGGCCAAATGGGTCAATGGCCTGCAATTCACCGAGCGAGACGAAGCCGGGTTCTGGGAACTGCGCGGCTATCATATCTATGGCGATCCGTGGCGCGAGCAGCGCTATAGCGGTGACTGAGACCCATCCGCAGCAAGCCGGGGAAGCGGCGGTTTGGCAGGCTGCCAGGCTGGTGCAGATCACCCCGCTGACGCCGCGCATCAAGAGCTTTGTGCTGGAACTGCCGCAGCCCTTTGTCTTTCGTGCCGGCCAGCATGTCGACCTGCGGCTGAGCGCGCCGGATGGCTATCAGGCGATGCGCGGCTATTCGATTGCCTCGGCGCCCAGCGCCGATGGCCGGATCGAGCTGGCGATCGAGCGCATGGAGAGCGGCGAAGTCTCGCCATTTTTCCACGAGGTGGCCGCAGTCGGCGACGATATCGAATTGCGCGGGCCGCTGGGCGGGCATTTCGTCTGGGGGCCCGAGGATGGCGGGCCGCTGCTGCTGATCGGGGGCGGCTCGGGCGTGGCGCCGCTGATGGCCATGCTGCGGCAGCGGCGCGACAGCAAAGTGCCTGTGCCGACGGTGCTGCTGCTGGCCAGCCGCACGCTGGAGGATGTTCTCTACCGCGAAGAACTGCTGGCAATGGAAGCCGCGGCGCCCGGCTTTGCCCTGCGACTGGCGCTATCGCGCGGGGCAGCGGCGCGCGGCGTGGATTATGCGCGGCGGCTGGATGTTGCCATGCTCAACGACGTGCTCAACCTGCTGCCAGAAGCGCCGCGCCACGTGTTCATCTGTGGCGCCAATGGGTTCGTCAATGCGGCGGCCGATGCGGCGCTGGAAGCGGGGCTGGATGCCGCCGTGGTGCGGACCGAACGCTATGGCGGCTGAGGCAAAAAGAAGGGCGGCAACTGCTGTTGCCGCCCCGGAAAGTCAGGGAGAAAACGTCTCTCGGCTCAGCCGCGAGGCTGGGGCACAATGCGCAGATAGGGCTTGAGTTCCTTCCAGCCCTCGGGGAATTTCGCCTTGGCCGCCTCGTTGCTGACCGAGCCGGCAATGATGACATCGTCGCCATTTTCCCAGTTCACCGGGGTGGCGACCTGATGCTTGGCAGTCAGCTGCAGGCTGTCGATGACGCGCAGGACTTCATTGAAGTTGCGGCCCGTGGACGCCGGATATTCGATCTTGAGCTTGACCTTCTTGTCGGGCCCGATGACGAAGACCGAGCGCACGGTCAGGGTGTTGTCGGCATTGGGGTGGATCATGTCATAGGCGCGGGCCACCGAGCCATCGGTATCGGCGAGCAGCGGGAAATTGAGCGCGGTGCCCTGGGTTTCCTCAATGTCCTTGGCCCAGCCGGCGTGATCCTCGAGCTTGTCGACGCTGAGGCCGAGCACCTTGACGCCGCGCTTGTCGAATTCGGGCTTGAGCTTGGCGGTATAGCCCAGCTCGGTCGTGCAGACGGGGGTGAAATTCTTGGGGTGGCTGAACAGCACGGCCCAGGAGCCTTCGATATAGTCGTAGAAGTGGATCGGGCCCTCGCTGGAATCAGCGGTGAAATCGGGGGCGGTGTCGCCAATCAAAATCGACATGGTGCTCTTCCTTCCGGGGCCCGGAGGCCCGCTATTCGTCTTCAAGATATCGCATTGGGCGGGCCCGATTGAAGCGCCGCCAGGCGGAATGTTTTTGTGTTGTGGCGGGCGCAGGCGCCATGATGTTCCAAGCTTGAGGCTTGGGGCAGCATGGGCCTCGGCAGGACCTATTGCGCGGCGGTGCGGGCGGGGGCGCCGTTGCTCCAGACAACCTGCTCGGTATCGAGCGGGACGACCGACAGGCTCATCTTGCCGCTGCCCTGCTGGATCTCGCGGGCATGGGCCAGATAGATCAGGGAATTGTTGGCGGCGTCATAGATGCGGCTGACGCGCAGCGACTTCCAGATCAGCGAGCGCCCTTCCTTGAAGATCTCCTCGCCGCCCGAGCGGGTGGCGATGTCGCCAATGGTGATGGGTCCGGTAACCGAGCAATCGAGCGCCGAATAGGAGGGGTCCTCGAACCAGTTGCCCTGCTGCAGCCGATCGATGAAGGAGCGGTTGAAATAGGCCAGGTGGCAGACCACGCCATCGACTTCCGGATCGGCCAGGGCATCGATGGCAATGTCATTGCCGGTCCAGTCGACGCCGACGCTGCCGACCTCGCGGCTGTCACCACAGGCGGCAAGCGTGACGGCAAAGATGGCGGCAAGGGCCAAGGCGGCAAGACGGTTCATGGAGCGCTCCCCAGGGTTAGATGCCACAGATGGCCCGCGCCTGCGGATGGCGCAAGGGTCAGCGATGATTTTCGCGCAGATGGCGCTCGAGCAGGCGCACCAGCAGCGAGAGCGAGATGGTCAGGGTCAGGTAGAGCAAAGCCACGACATTGTAGGTTTCGAAAAACAGGAAGGTGCCCGAGGAATAGACCTTGCCCAGCTGGGTGATGTCCTGGACGCCCAGAGCCGAGACCAGGGCGCTGTCCTTGATCATGGAGACGAAGTCATTGGCCAAGGGCGGCAGGATGGTGCGCAGGGCCTGGGGGGCGACGACGAGGCGGAAGCATTTGAAGCGGCTGAGGCCGAGCGAACGCGCCGCCTCGAGCTGGCCGCGATCGACCGATTCGATGCCGGCGCGGAAGATCTCGGCGATGAAGGCGGAGTAGCAGACGGTCAGCGCGACAATGGCGCGCCAAGCGAAATCGAACTGGCGGATGGTGATGACGGTGTCAAAAGGCTGCAGCAGCCAGTTGAGGCCGGAGACCATGGCCGGGGCGCCGACAAAGGCGACGTAGAACAGAAAGACCAGCACGGGAATGCCGCGGATGATCTCGACATAAAAGGTGGCCAGCTCGCGCAAGATGCGGTTGTCGGAGGTGCGGGCCAAAGCGACCAGCAGGCCCAGAGTGGTGGCGGCGGCAAAGGCAACGCCGGTGACCCAGAGCGTGGTGCCCAGCCCGCCCGAGACGGCGGCAAAGATCTGGGCATAGCCGGCATCGGTGGCAATGAACCAGTAGCCGAGCGTGAACAGCAGCAGAATGGCCAGCAGCCACCAGGGGATGCGGGCGAAAAGCGTGGGCTTGCGGGGGATATAGGTCATGCCGGCCGTGGGTTGGAGAACCCTCCCCGGCGGGGAGGGTTGCAGAGTGGATCGGACGGCAGGCCTAATGCGCCGAGTTGTATTCGTAGAACCATTTCTGCTGCAGCGCTTCCATGGTGCCATCGGCCTTGATCTGGGCCAAAGCGGCATTGACCGGGGCGACCAGGTCGGAGCCGGGGGCGAAGATGAAGCCGAAATCCTCGGTGCCCAGAGGCGTGCCGACGACTTTGAAGGCACCCGGATTGGCGCCGATATAGCCATTGGCCGAGGTCTGGTCCATTAGCACGGTATCGACGTCATTGGCCTGCAGGGCCTGCACCGACGCCCCAAAGGTGTCGAACAGCTTGATGCGCGGATTGGCCTCGTCGCCATCGAGCACATTGTAGACCGCGACGTAGAAATTGGTGGTGCCGGCCTGGGCGCCGATCAGCAGGGTCGGATCGGTGGCAAAGCTGGCAGCATCGGTGAAGCGGGTTTCATCGGCGCGCACCAGCATGAGCTGCTGGCTGGTGAGATAGGAGTCGGAAAAGTCGATCTGCGCCTTGCGCTCGTCATTGATGGTGATGCCATCCATGCCGACATCGAACTGGCCGTCGCGCACGGCCTGAATCATCACGTCCCAGCTGGCGAGCTCCCAGGTGACCTTGGCATTGAGGCGCTTGGCGATCTCGTTGAAGAGGTCGTATTCGAAGCCGATGCCCTCGCCGGTGGCCGGATCGGCGAAGTTGAGCGGCACATAGGCGTTTTCGGTGACGGCGGTGATTTCCTGGCCGGCCAGATCGGGGAGATCCTGTGCCGAAGCGGCCGAGAGGCCGAGAATGAGCGTGGCGGCGGCGGCCAGCAGGGTGGTGCGAAGCGATGACATGGCAATCTCCCAAGCGTTGTTTGGCCGGACACTAGACCAGCGGCCGGGGAAAAGAAAACGGGCTTTATGCGTCGTCGACAATCTGGGCGTCGGGGCCGTTCTTCTTGACCGATTCAATGGCTTTGATGGCGCTGGCCCGGGCCTTGTAGGTTTCCGAGCGGACCATGGTTTCGCCATTGGAGGCGACAAAGCGCACGAAGAACTGGCCATCCTTGGAGCCGGCGATCTCGAAACGGTAGCCGCTGCCGGTTTCGTCCTTGGTCAGATCGACCGTGGCGGCGCCAGGGGCGTTTTTCTTCAGCGATTCAATGGCCGATTTGGCGCTGGCCTTGGCCTTGTAGTTTTCCGACCAGACGATGGATTCGGCATTATAGACAAAGGCGAACTTGAACTGCTCATTGGCAGCGGCAGTGATCCTGAAAACATGCGCCATGACGCTGGCCTCCTCTTCTGATGCGGCCGATAGGGACCGCTTGCCCGCCAAGACTAGCCAGCCTGCGGCGGATTGGAAGGGGGATGTTTGGGCCCATCGATATGGCCGAGCGAGCGCTCCGGATCGATGCGGTCGCGCACCAGTTGCTTGAGCGCCTTCACATCGGGGAAGCCGCCGTCGCGCTTGCGCTCCCAGACGAGGTCACCATCGAGGCTGATCTCGAAGATGCCGCCGGTGCCGGGGACGAGGGTCACGGCGCCGATTTCGAGGCTGAAGGTGGAGAGCACCTCTTGCGCCATCCAGGCCGAGCGCAGCAGCCAGTTGCACTGGGTGCAGTAGGTGATGGTCAGGACCGGACGGGCGGGCGCGGTCATGGCGTCAGAGCCGGCTTTCGATGGCCGGCACCAGCGCCTCGGGCACGGTATCGGGGGCCATGCGCTGCACGACATTGCCGGAACGATCGACGAGGAACTTGGCAAAGTTCCACTCGATGGCGCCGGGATGGGCGGCTTTGAGCCAGGTATAGAGCGGGCTTTCGCCGGGGCCGTTGACCTCTGTCTTGGCGAAGAGGGGAAAGCTCACTTCATAGGTGAGGGCGCAGAAGGCAGCGATGTCTTGGGCGCTGCCCGGCTCCTGGCCGGCAAACTGGTTGCAGGGGAAGCCGAGAATGACCAGGCCCCTGGAACCATAGGTCTGGTAGAGCGCCTCGAGCCCCTCATATTGCGGGGTGAGGCCGCATTTGCTGGCGGTATTGACGATGAGCACCAGCTGGCCGGCAAAAGCGGCGAGCGGCTGGGGCGTGCCATCGAGCAAAGGCAGGGTGAAATCGGACAAGGTGGTCATGGCGACCAGCTTAGCCGGGAAATGGCGCCGCGGTGACAGCTAATTTGTCACGGCGGCATTATTTCTGGCGCCAGAAATCAGGCTTGTGCAATGGCCTCGGCGGGCACGCGCAGATCGGCTTCGCTGACGATGCGCTGATAGGCTTCGAGCGAGGACTGGACCTTGTATTGCACCATATGGCCCTCATAGGGCAGCAAGGCGACGATGGTGCAGGCAGCGGCCTTGCGGGCGCTGGAGCCGTGCAGGGGAAGCATTTCGAGCGTCTGGCCGACGGCGTATTTGTGCATGCGATAGGCTCCGGAGGCAAAATTGCGGGCCGCACAGCTTAACGCCGGCGGCCCGCAAAAGGATGCTAGAGGGCAGTCAGATTGGTGGCGCTGGCGCGGCCATCGCGGCCCTTTTCGACTTCAAACGAGACCTTCTGGCCTTCGTTCAGGCTGGACATGCCAGCGCGCTCGACGGCAGAGATGTGAACAAAGGTGTCTTCCCCGCCTTCGTCAGGCTGGATGAAACCAAAGCCCTTGGTGGCGTTGAAGAACTTGACGGTGCCGTTGATGGCCATGAGCGTGATCCGAACTTGCGCCCGATCCACAGGGAACGGGCATTTCCCCATGGCAACATGCGCATGAGGGCAGAAACGTTGACAAAGTTTCGGGGGATCACCAGCGCCCGGCACGGCCGGAACGCTTGGGCAAGCCATCAAAGGCTGAAAACGTGAAGGGTTCATTAGCACTCTGGGGGGGCAAGGGCAAGGAAAGCCGGTGGGTGCATGCCGGCGCGCCGGACGGCGCGGACGCCTCCGGGGATGGATGGATGGGCGAGCCCCGAGGCGGCTGCCGCCTCTGGTATGGATAGTAGTGAGACGGAAGCCGCCTCGGGGCGCCGGTTTTTGGAACTGTTCGGCGGCACGGGATCGCTCGTCCTCGCACGGCCGTCTCGGAACCTGTGGGAGAGGCAAAGCCCCCACCCGGCTCACTCCACCACTGTTCGCCTGCAGGCCGCCGTGTGGAGCGATGGCCCCATTTTAGCCGAGGCTGCGCAGCCGGGGATAAGTTTGCGCAGGATCCGAAACAACCGCGGTCGGGTCGGCGGGCGCGCCGGCCCTTGCGGCGCGGCCGGCCTCGAAACCCTGCTCATAGGCGCCCCGCTCGCGCCGCTCGATGCGCACCGCCAGCTTGCCGCGCAGGTCATCGAAATCGGTGCGCTGGAAGGTGAGCGCCGCGGCGGGCGGCTTGAGGCGCAGAATCGGCCGATAGCCGCGATACAGACGCCAGATGCGGCAGTTGAAGCGCTCGTCCCAGCTGGTGTGGCGGCTCTCCCAATCCTCAAGCGCGGCCAAAGCCTGGCCCAGCTGCACCGCCAGCCCGGCCAGATCCATGGCGGCAACCGGCAGGCGCTCCCGGCGCTGGCGGATGAAGGGCGCACAATCGCTGAGCAGGCCTTCGGCGACGATGCGCGCGGCATCGGAGGTTGGCGCATTCGGCTTTTTGGCGCCCAGGGCCACGGTGTCCTTATGCAGGGCGGCAAGGCTCAGCCACAGCGCCTCATGGCGCTCGGCCAGGGCGGTGGTGGTGTAGCCGGGTTCGGGACCCGGCGCAGCCTGCGGTGCAGGCTGGCCTTGAGGGGATTTTTCCCCGAAAGGCGGCTTTGTGGTGTGGTTGTGCATGAAAACTGCTCTCGTGCGCGATGCTGGAGAGGAGAGGGTAAGGCGGGGTGGAGGGGGTGGGGATAAAGTTATGGGCTTGCCCCACCTCGAGACTTGTGGCGGTGTTCTCCGCGGGGGATCGGGAAATGCGTTTTGTTGCAGCAGGGCCTTCTATACCCAACGAGTTATTGGACCTTCGGAACAATGGCGAAGTGGTTTTCTTTTGCGGAGCGGGAGTATCAAAGCCGGCTGGTTTGCCGGGTTTTTTTGAGCTGACTAAGCAGCTTATGGCGGGCCTAGGTGTAGCGGATGACGCTCAGGCGATGAAGCTAATGGCCGCATCCCTGGCTGCCGACGACCCAACGTTGGCGCCTCCGCTTGACCAAGTGTTTTCCTCGCTTCAGCGCGACTATACTGATCAGCACATCCACGCCGCTGTGACGAAACTTCTCCAAACGCCGCTCACAGTGTCGTCGAAGTTCCACGAAACCGTACTTAAGCTGTCAAGGAGTGCCACAGACGAGCCCTTCGTGGTCACGACAAATTTCGATCTAATCTTTGAACGCGCTAAGAAGAGAATTCCGTACTGGAGCTATGGGACGACGCCTTAGCGGCGATAGTGGCAGGAGGTACTCAGGCCACAGAAAGCGGAATGGGCGAGACTACCGTCGGGGGCGTTGTCGTGACGGAGTCAAGAAAGACTATAGACCACGCCATCAACGCGCCAGTGGGACATCTGGTGGAATGTCTGTTTGATATGTTGCCGACCAAGAAACGCTGGACCAAGGGCGAGGGTCTTCCGGCGGCGTTCACTGGACGCTTGTTAAGAACCCTGTCGGCACCAGGCGAGGGAAGCGATCATGCTGCGGCGCTGGCTGGTTCGCGGCTTGACTGGCTCTATTATTGCGATCCCAAGGGTATCGGCAACGAACTAGTTCGTAGAGCGCAACCAGGGGAGCCTCTATTCGAAGCCCTATGGAATGGAATTATTTCCGCCGGCGCTCTACCGCAATCTGCGGAGCTTTTCAGTCGACTAAAGGGCGCCTTCCTTAGCCTTTTCTCCAACACCGATTTCGTCGGTTCATCAAGCGTCCGTCAGACCATGGGAGAACTTTTGACAGTCGGCGCGTACTGGTTTCGAAAGGACCGGGCCTATGTTTCTCCCAGCGAGGCTAGAACCGCGCTACAGAAAGCATCCCCGGCAACCAGGCAATCAGCACTCTGGATGCTCAGCACTATTGTGGGAAAATATAAAGCCTGGCGATCCTTCGGAAAGCTTTTCCTGACCGAGATTTGGCCGAAAGAAGCAATGTACCGCAGCAGCGAGATCACGAACACTATGCTGCAAGTCGCAGAGGCCGATCATCGCAATTTTCCGGACATTGTCGCGACCATATTGCCGTACCTGACACCAGTCGACCACCCAGACCTCTTTATTTATAGGGAGATGCGTCAGCCGGATGACGCCGATGGTAAATCTCTGGTGCAACGCTGGCCTCTGGAAGTATTGAGTCTTGCTAACGCAGTGGTGCCAGACAATCTTAGAGCCGCTCCGTACAAAATGGGCGAGTTCCTTGATGACATAGCTATGGCCGACCCGACAGCCCGAGACACGCGCGCATGGCAAAGACTCAATGCGCTACTGAACCGCTCCTAATCTTCTCGATTCAAGTCGCGCCCCTAGCTTGATTTGCCCTACGCTACGGGTCGAATGACGTCTTGGGGCCAGGTGGGAGTGTTGCTGGAGAGACGCGTACGGCGCCATCGTACCGGGTGCCCGCTGCCTTTGGCAGCGACCCGGCGAATAGGCTGCCGTCGCCCCACTGGGGCGCCGGCTTGGCGCGAAGCGCCAACCGCCTATTCATCCCCCATTTTCAGCGCCTTGATAAACGCCTCTTGCGGGATTTCCACGTTCCCATACTGGCGCATGCGGGCTTTGCCCTTTTTCTGCTTTTCGAGCAGCTTGCGCTTGCGCGTGGCGTCGCCGCCATAGCACTTGGCCGTCACGTCCTTGCGCATGGCGCGGACGGTTTCGCGGGCGATGATCTTGCCGCCAATGGCCGCCTGGATGGGAATGACGAACAGATGCGGCGGGATCAGCTCCTTGAGCTTTTCGCACATCAGGCGGCCGCGGCCCTCGGCCACGGTGCGGTGCACCAGCATGGAGAGCGCGTCGACCGGCTCGGCATTGACCAGAACGGTCAGCTTGACCAGGTCGCCGACGCGATAATCGGCCAGGGAATAGTCAAAGCTGGCATAGCCCTTCGAGATACTCTTGAGCCGATCATAGAAATCGAACACCACCTCGTTGAGCGGCAGTTCGTATTCGACCATGGCGCGATTGCCGACATAGCTCAGGTTCTTCTGGATGCCGCGGCGATCCTGGCAGAGCTTGAGAATGGAGCCGAGATATTCGTCCGGCGTCAGGATGGTGGCCTTGATCCAGGGCTCGCGGATCTCTTCGATCTTCATCGTATCGGGCAGATCGGCCGGATTGTGCAGATGCATCGAGGTGCCATCGGTGAGCGCGATCTCGTAGACCACCGACGGAGCCGTGGCGATGAGATCGAGATCGAACTCGCGGCTCAGGCGCTCCTGGATGATTTCAAGATGCAGCAGGCCCAAAAAGCCGCAGCGGAAGCCGAAGCCCAAGGCAGCGCTGGTTTCCATCTCGTAGGAGAAGCTGGCATCGTTGAGGCGCAGCTTGCCCATGGCGGCGCGCAGCTCGTCAAAGTCACTGGCATCGACGGGGAAGAGGCCGCAGAACACGACGGGCTGGGCCGGGCGAAAGTCCGGCAAAGCATGGGCGGTGGGCTTCTTGTCGTCGGTAATGGTGTCGCCGACATTGGTATCGGCCACTTCCTTGATCGAGGCAGTGAAAAAGCCGAGCTCGCCCGGGCCGAGCACGGGCATTTCGACCAGCTTGGGCGTGAAGACGCCGACGCGATCGAGCTCATAGCTGGCATTGGCCGCCATCATGCGGATTTTTTGCCCTTTTTTGACGGTGCCATCGATGACGCGGATGAGGACGACGACGCCGAGATAGGAGTCATACCAGCTATCGACCAGCAGCGCCTTGAGCGGAGCATCCACATCGCCCTTGGGGGGCGGCAGGCGATGGACAATCGCCTCGAGCACGGTGTCGATGCCGAGGCCCGTCTTGGCGGAGATTTCGAGCGCCTCGCTGGCGTCAATGCCGATGACGTCCTCGATCTGCTGCTTGACGCGCGGAATGTCGGCGGCGGGCAGATCGACCTTGTTGAGGACCGGGACGATTTCGTGATTGGCGTCGAGCGCGTGATAGACATTGGCCAGGGTCTGCGCCTCGACGCCCTGGGAGGCGTCGACGACGAGGAGGCTCCCCTCGACGGCGGCCATGGAGCGGGAGACCTCATAGGCGAAATCGACATGGCCGGGCGTGTCGATCAGGTTGAGGATATAGGTCTCCCCGTTCAGCGCCTTATAGGTCAGCCGGACGGTCTGCGCCTTGATGGTGATGCCGCGCTCGCGCTCGATATCCATGGAATCGAGGACCTGCGCCTTCATCTCGCGCAGATCGAGCCCTCCCGTGGACTGGATCAGCCGATCGGCCAGGGTGGATTTGCCATGGTCGATATGGGCGACGATGGAGAAATTGCGGATGTGGGAAAGCGGCGTTGTCATGGCAGCGCTGATAGCAGATGGAAGGGGGCGCGCAAAGATGGTTTCCGCCGCGTTAACCGCTCAGCGGCAACGAAGCGGGGATTGGCGCGTTGGCGTTGCATGATCAGCCATCACAATGCCGTTGCCCTTGCCACCGCCATCGCCTGTTCCCTCGGATTTTCGGCGGCGAGCCTCGCCCAGGCACATGCGCAGGACTGGCTCAAACCGCTGCAGCGCCTGGCCGAGGATATCGTCGCGCCGATCCAGGAGCGCGACACGGCCCGGCCGAGCGGGCCGGTGCGGCCGACGCCGCCGGTGGTGGCGCGGCCCAGCGTGGCGCCCGTAGCCCCGCCGGTACCGCTGGCGCGGCCGGAATTTGAGGGGGATGATGTGGCGGTGGACGATGCGGCGCCGGCGGCCGAGCCGGTGGAGACGGAGCCAGTGACGCCGGACGCGGAAGAGCCAGTGGTGGAGGACGCGGCGCCGGTTGAACCCGTTGAGCCCGTTGAGCCGGTGGAAGAGCCAGCCAAGCCGGTGGCACCCGTTGCCGAGGCCGCGCCGGCGCGGGTGTATCAGAGTGCCTGTCCGGCGCTGATCCAGGGGCAGGTGGAGGGGCGTTATCTGGCGCCAATCGAAGACGGACAATGCGGCAATCAATCGCCGCTGGAAATTACCGCCGTCTTGAGCCGGGGGCGGATGGTGCCGCTATCGGAGCCGGTGACGACTGACTGCGGCATGGCCAGCGCCCTGCCCGGCTGGGTGGCGCAGGTGGATGGCTATGCCCAATCCATGCTGGACAGTCCGCTGGCGCAGATCAATACCGGACCGGGCTATATGTGCCGCAACCGCAATGGCGCCGAGGGCGGGTTTCTGAGCGAGCACGGCTTTGCCAATGCGCTCGATGTCAGCGGCTTTACGCTGGAAGACGGACGCACCGTGGCGGTCAAGAACAACTGGCTGCCGGGCAACCTGCCCGAGGGGCGCATGCTGCGGCTGGCGCATGACGCGGCCTGCGGCAGTTTCACCACGGTGCTCGGCCCCGAGGCCAACAAGGACCACGAGGACCACCTGCATCTCGACCTGGGCTGCCATGGCAGCAGCTGCACGGCGCTGCTCTGCGAATAGCGGATGGGGCGCCTGGCCCCATCCTGAGCGGGCCTATTGGGCGGGCGGCACCGGCGTGGTGTTGAGCGTGCCTTCGCCGGCGGGCGGCACGGCGGGCTGTGCAGCCGCCTGGGCCGCAGCCTCGGCATAGATGGCGGTGACGGCCTCGACGCTGGCCAGGTCCGCACTGCCGGCGGCGCAATCGGGGGCGGTCTTTTCGACATCGGCGCGCACTTCGGCATAGGCCTCGGCGGCAGCGGCGGCATCAAGGCCGGTGGCGGTTTCGAGGCGGGTGCGATCGGCGGCCATGCCGGCCACAACGTCAGGCGTGACCGTGACCGCGCAGATGTCGATCACCGCCAGGGTGGCGTAAAAACCGGTCATCATGTCGGTCCGGGCCGAGGCCACGGCCAGCGGTTCGGTGGGGTTGATCTCGATATCGGTGGGTGCCGGTGCGGCGGCGGCGGGCGCTGCCGGGGCAGCGGGCGCGGCCGGCACGATTTCCTGGGCCAGAACGGGAGTAAACCCGAGGGCGAGGACGGAGAACACGGCAAGGGTACGGAGCATGGCAGGATCTTTCAAGAACGACATTGCCGCTCATCAACCTGCCGAATGTGGCCTCAGGACGACGATGGGCCGGATTGGGGGTGATGCGGGGGCAGATCGGCCCAGTCGCGCAGCGACAGGTGATCGACATTGCGGACAAAGCGGGTGGTGGGGCTGGTGCGGGCGACGAGCCGGCGCATCAATTGTGACAGACTAGACATTTTGTGACCTCCTTGGGGTCGTGTGGTTGGCAATGCTGGTTATATGGCCCCGCTGCCGGCCGGCGACAATGGACAAGGTCGCCACGCCGGTATAGAAAAACTATATGGAAAACCCCTTCCCCATTCCGCTCAATGCGCTGCGGGCCATCGAGATCGTCGCGCGGCGCGGCGCGCTGGCCTCGGCGGCCGAGGAACTGGGCGTGACCATTGGCGCGGTGAGCCAGCATCTGCGACGGGCCGAAGCGCGGCTGGGGCTGGAGCTGTTCGAGCGCACGCCGAGTGGCCTCGTGCCCCTGCCCGCGCTCAAGGCGGCGCTGCCGCAGCTGACCGCCGGCTTTACCGGGCTGGCCGATGGACTGGCCAGTCTCAAAGGCAGCGACGAAAACGTGCTCAACCTGACGGTGGGGAGCGTCTTTGCCTCGCGCTGGCTGATCTGGCGCATCACCAAGTTCAGCCAGGCCCATCCCGATATCGAGCTGCGGCTCAATGTATCGGCCACTATGGTCGATCTCAGCCGGCCGGACGTCGATTGCGGCATCCGCTTCGGGCATGGCAAATGGCCGGGGGTGACGGCCGAGCTGATCGGCGGCACCGCCTATCAGCCGGTCTGCGCGCCGCCGGTGGCCGCACGGCTGCGGACCCTCAGCGACCTCGCCCATGTGCCGGTGATCCAGGACGAAACCACCATGCTGAGCTGGGACGCCTGGCGGGCCGAAGTGGGGCTCGACCCCGCCATCAAGCTGAGTGGCCCGATCTATTCGGATGCGTCGCTGGCCTTCGACGCGGCGATTTCCGAACAGGGCGTGCTGATGGCCGCCGACATGATGAGCGCCGATACGGTGAGCGACGGGCGGCTGGTGCGGCCGTTCAAGCGGCCGGTGGAGGGGCCGCAGGGCTATTTCCTGGTGGTGGCCAAGGGACGGCGGGAAAGCCGCAAGCTACGGGCGCTGCGCAGCTGGCTGGCTGTGGAAGTGCCGGCCAGCGTCGATGGGTATTTGAAGCAGGGGCGGAGATGAGGCATGAAGGCGGTATTTACGACCAAAATCGAACCGACCTTTGAGGACCTTCCCGAGGTCCGATATCATTTTCAGGCCACTTACCTACGACAAGTCGAGGCGGCAGTAGGCGATTGGATTATCTACTACGAGCCGCGACGGTCTACCGGCGAACTCAACAGCTCCGGCGGTCGACTGTGCTATTTCGCCACTGCCCGCGTTACCGGGATCGTCGCCCATCCTGCAATCGATGGGCACTTCTATGCGCTCATGTCTGACTATCTGCCGTTCGATCACCCTGTGTCGTTCCGCCGGGGAGGTGACTATTACGAGGCAGGTCTACGCAAGTCCGACGGCACTACGAACAAGGGGGCGTTCGGACGTGCCGTTCGAAACATTGCTGATGCCGAATATGACCTCATTCTCCAATCTGGCTACGCTCATATTTTGGGTCGGGCACCTAGAGCGCGCCTGGAACCCGATGTTTTCGAAGATCCGCTTCCCCAACTGGCGGGTTTTGAAGAGCTGTCCCAAACGCAGTTTGAACCCTTCAGCGTAGAACGTGCGATCATCACTCAAATCACCCAGCGCCCCTTCCGCGACCGAGCGTTCTCGGCCGCGGTGAAATCGGCCTATGTCGACACTTGCGCCATCACTGGGATGAAAATCATCAATGGTGGTGGGCGCTCCGAAGTCCAGGCGGCCCACATTCGATCCGTGGCGGACAGTGGTCCGGATAGCGTGCGGAACGGCTTAGCCTTGTCTGGGACCGTACATTGGATGTTCGACCGCGGACTGCTGGCAGTTGATGATGATTACTCGATCTTGGTCGCCCAAGATCGTGTTCCGGACACTGTGAGGCGGCTTATCCGGCCCGAAGGCACCATAATCCTACCCACCAGGACGGATGAGCGCCCACACCAACAGTTCCTGAAGTATCATCGGGACTACAGGTTCAAAGGGTGACCTCTGTTCGGGATAGCCAGCGGGCTCCTGCTCGCGCTAAGGAAAACCATGGCAGATAGTTATCGGGCATGGCTGCGCGGCGCGCTCAAATGGCAGGACATTGCGGTCATCGATCTGCGCGACGAGGACGGCACCGGCAAGAAGCTGCAAAGCTGCGGGCTGAAAACGCTGGGCGAGATCGACAAGATCGAGGGCCCCAAGCTGCTCGAAATCGAGGGCATGGGCATCGGCGTGATCAAGCGCGTGCGCGCCATCATCAAGAAATGCAAGGCGACCGAGCGGCGGCGGCGGCCGACAAGTGTGAGCTATGTCCGGACGGAGCGGGAGTTTCCGGAGTAGGGGGTTAGAACTCCTCGGATTGTCCGAGCTTCGACAGAATTGATCTGCTTGGGGATAATACGGCAAGCCCTAACTAATTTCGCACTCGCTGGGTCAACGAGCGGTGCCTCGTGGACCCTCGGTCAATTTGGTGAAGTCGATAGAGCTAATACAGCCCGGTGCCGCCAGAATATTAGCCGCAAAGCATAGATCAGCGATGTGTACCAATAGAGATGTTAATAGCGTCGCGGCGTAATAGCGCTGGCCATGCGAGGATGATAAGTTTGAAGGATGGACGAACTAAGAGCTCGGATTCAGTTACTCATCGCTGAACGCAATGAACTAGCCGCGATTTGTGTGCGAGAGCACCGCGAATTTGTGGATCACGAGTTGGAGCGCTTGGCGCTGCTGGATGCTTCAATCAACTCAGCGTTGAATGCGCTGAAGTTTCTGGCGCCACCGGAGCCACAGCCCTCCCAGGTACCAGTCCAAATCAACCCCGATTATCGGCTGGTGGCGAAGGCCTATTACGACGCAAACCGAGATGGATATAAGTTCGTCTCGCAACTGGTCGGCGACTATGGCCGCTGGTTAGTGACGACTATTGCAGCAGCAGAATTTGGCGGCATGGTCTTGATCGGTAACTTGGAAGGCATCCCGTGGAGCTCCAAAGAGCCGGCACTTTGGTCTCTAGTTGTAGGCATCGTCCTGATCTTTTCATGCGGCCTAGTCACCTATTTCAACTGGAGCGCGCTGGCCGAGCTTTATGACAAGCGGAACAATGTGAATATGCTCGTCAACCCTGATGCATTTCCTAGGGATGACCCGAAGCTGGGGGGCAGGATCAAATTCACCTACGTTTCGGCAATCGTTCTGGGTGCCCTCTCGGTGCTGAGCATTCCTGTCGCGGCAGGCATACTGAGTTGGCTCACCCCCTAACGCAGCCGCCTGGCACAGCATGAAACTAATAATCCATCGTAGGTCTGCACGTGCAGCTGCCTACCAAAGTTTTGGTGGTGACGTTGCCCCCAACTTCTATCCAGCGTGAAGTAGACTCGGGCGGTTAGTTTGGTCGATCTGGCCGGGGTGAGCGACGGGGGCTGGCGCGGAGCTGGTCATTGAGCGGAGCGGCAGATCCCGTCGCGGGTTGAAGGTGTCGGCGTATTCGGCAGGCGTCATCCAACCCAGCCGCGAGTGCGGCCGGTGCAGATTGTAATCGGCGCGCCAAGACGCCACGGTGGCCCGGACGTGAGCAAGCGATGGGAACAGGGTCTCGTTGAGCAGTTCGTCCCGCAGCCGGCCGTTAAAGCTCTCGATGAAGGCATTCTGGATCGGCTTGCCAGGGGCAATGTAGTGCCAGTCGATCCCCATCCGGTCAGCGAAGCCCAGGATGGCATTGGACGTGAACTCAGTCCCATTGTCGCTGACGATCATCTTGGGGCGTCCTCGAGTAGCCATCAGCGTCTCCAGCTCTCTGGCAACGCGCAGACCAGACAGCGAGGTGTCGGCAACCAAGGTCAGGCATTCGCGTGTGCAGTCATCGACCACTGTCAGCACCCGGAAGCGCCGACCGTCGGTCATCTGGTCGGAGACGAAGTCCAGGGACCAGCGTTCGTTGGGCGCCATTGGGATCAGCATCGGCGCCCTGGTGCCCATGGCACGCTTGCGGCCGCCTCGACGGCGCACCATCAGCTTCTCCTCGCGATAGATCCGGAACAGGCGCTTGTGATTGACCTGATACCCTTCCCGCCGCAGCAGGACGTGCAGCCGCCGATAGCCAAACCGTCGCCGCTCATGGGCAATGGCCTTCATCCGGTCGCGCAGCACGATGTCATCGGTTCGCAGCGCCTGGTAGCGCATCGTCATCCGGCAACATCCCAATACTCGGCACGCCCGCCGCTCGCTCATCCCATAGGCAGTCTGGAGATGGGCGACAGCATCCCGCTCGGCGGCGGGCGCTACCATTTTTTTCCAAGAAGATCTTTCAGCGCGGCATTATCGAGCATGCTGTCGGCCAGCAGCTTCTTGAGCCGGGCGTTCTCGTCCTCAAGCGCCTTCAGTCGTCGGGCCTCGCTGACGTCCATGCCGCCATACTTGGCCTTCCATTTGTAGATGCTGGCATTGCTGACGCCATGCTTGCGGCACAGGTCGGCAACTGGAACGCCGGCCTCCTGCTCCTTCAAGATCGCAATGATCTGCTCTTCGGTGAACCTGGTTCGCTTCATCTCTGGTCCTTCTGATGGGGCCAGAGCCTACTTCAAACTGGATTAGGCGCAGGGGGCAACGTCAGTGGGTTGCTGGGCGCAACGGCCTTGTCTACCTTGCTCGTGACTTCAACTCGATGGCGCTAAATGATACGCAAAAAATCCACCCTCAAACACATCGAGATAATCTGGCCACACCTTTCGTGACGGTCGATAAAGAAGCCTTGCCAGTCACTGTGGATGTGTCAGGCTTCGCTGTATTCTAGGAGTATGGCATGACGAAGCAACTCGGAGTTCGTGAGCAGGAGATCATGGAATTTCTTCACGAGCGAGTTTTTGATCCGGTGCTTGCCTCTGCAACGGCGCCGAGCGGGTTAAAAAGCGGTATCCGCCTTACGATAATGAGGATGAGTGAGCGAAATGCTGCCGGAATGATACAATATTTTTGGTCGGCAGTTATCGGGACTGAGCGTAGCGTGGGCTTCGCCGGGCAAATGCGTGCTGCTGGCTTTGACCGCTTTGAAGAGGCAATCGACGACTTCAGGGTTCGCTTTCCAGCATAAGACTTCGTCGAACAGGCATTTAGCACGATGATTGTTGGCCGCTAGGCTCCAGCAATCAAAATAACCAAAAGCGCGACGGGCTGGCGGCGCGGCGATGAATGGCTCTTCGCAAATCCATCAAGGAATGATGGCGTTTCCCACCTCGAGCGTTCTGCCCTTGCCGTGTATCAAACGGGCGCTGCAGCTTCCCAAAACTCGCATCCCACCAACCCAACGATCATGGCATAGCCATGGAGAGACTGACACTAATACGTCGACCAACCTCCCTGCGGGACGAAAGGACGAAAGCCTCTGCCGGTTGCCTCGTCGAAGTGACCGGGGATACGGGACGAAGGCAGTTCGGGAATTGTTGTGAACTGGGCCTTAATTATTGGCTGTTCATCATCAGTCCAAGACTCTGAAAACCACGGAACATAAAACGAGAAATCGGTCTTGCCGTTCATGCGGCATCGATTCACGCGCAACCTCGGTGTTCCGATCACAATTCTGGTTTCTCGAAGATCGCACAACTCAAGCACGAGTTCTTGGTCAATTTTCCAGTCGCCAGTATTCCGATCGACGTCTGCACCCCGAAGATCGCAATCTTCGAATGTGTTTTTATACGGAAGCCGACATTTAATAAGTGCTCGTGCAAAGCTGCAGCTTCGGAACGTGCAGGACGCAAAGATGCATCCGCGGAAAAGCACGTCAGTAAAGTCGCCGAAATCCACTTCAACTACGCATAGAAGCACACGCTCTATTCTGATTTTGCGGGACCACTGCCCGGCCTTCTCCTCATTTGCGCTGGTAGAAAGGCGCATCTCCCCTATCGTTCGGAAGGCGAGGACAACGTCAGCTTCTGTGTTCCTGAAGGCAAGCGCGATGTCTGTATCCGGGGGGTCTTCCTTGCGCTGAAACGCCATCTCGCAGCGATAAAACGCGTCGTACTGAGGGCGGGTACGTGTTGCCATAAAGCCCGAGAGGGTGTCGATTGTGGCATAGTGATACTGCTGAGGCGCTTGGCCCGCCACATCTCGCAGGATGTGAATGCCGCCCATTCTGCTCGCAACGTCGCTAGATGCGAGGAGCTCAACGCCGCGCTGGAATCTGCCAGCTATTTCTGCAATCTGAGCCTGCCTAAGCGTTTTGTTACTGGTTCGATTGTTGAGAACCAATCCAACGATGCCAGCTCCGATGGTAAGCGTGGTCAACACGCCCGCATCACCGATCCAAAATCCCGTGGACTTAAACTCGTCCGGCCAGGTGATGCCAAGCACCATTCCAGCGAGCATAATACCGGCGAGCATGCCAACGCCCAGCCAAAGCCATAGCCAACCTATGGCACCTACCCACTTCGTCCAGCGGTCTCCACGCATTTTAGGCCCCCGAATCCCGGCATATAGTAGGACTTTGCTCAGCTGCCGTCGTCAACAGAAGGGCGGCATGATTGCACCGGCTCGAAGCTCATTAAGGGAAGAGATGACATGCATCGAGTCTCGGGAGCTTCGCCCCCTACAGATGCCGTGCAAAAAATTCCAGCATGGCGGCGCGGGAGGTGGGGGTTTCCTGGTGGCCCACGCCGGGTTCGCTGACCAGTTGCAGGTTTTGGGGCGTCGCGGCATAGGCCGGTTCGAGATCGGCCCAGGCGCGGGCGACGGCGAGGGGTGGGGTCAGCTTGTCGGCTTCGCCGAGGCAGACCAGTTGCGGGCGCGGGGCGATCAGCGCGGCGATGGCGCCGGCATCGGTTTCGGCCAGGAGGCCGGGGACCGTCATATAGATGCCGTGGCCATCATGGGCGCCCAGTTCGATCATGGTGCGCTGATCGGCAAAGCAGCAGAGATGGGCCACCGCCTTGAGGCGCGGATCCATGGCGGCGAGCCAGTAGCTCAGGGTGGACCCCATGGAAATGCCGAAGGCGCCGATGCGCGTGGGATCGACGTCGGCGCGGCTGGCCAGGTAGGTCAGCGCGGCGGCCTGTTCGCTCAGCATCTGGCCGAAGAGCGACTTGCCCATCCAGAGCAAAGCCTTGGCGGCAGCTGATTCGCTGACATTGGAGCGCTCGCCGAAGACGGGCATGTCGATGGCCAGCGTCACATAGCCTGCATGAGCAAAGACCGGGCCGAGCGGATCGACCAGGTAGGTGCGGCCATCGAGCAGTTCGGTGGCGCCGATGGCGTAACCGCCGCCATGGGAATGGGCATAGAGGATGGCGGGGAGGCGCCCCTCAGGCTTGAGCGGCCGGGTGAGGAGGCCGCGCACCTCGGCGTCGCCGAGGCGCAGGCGCAGGGTTTCGACGGCATAGGTGCTGTGCTGGACCACATGGGTGGAGACGAGCTCTACCGTGGGTTCGTCGAGGCCGATCAGCGCGATCAGGCGGTCGCGGGAAATCGCCATGCCTAGCGCAGCCAGCCGGAGGGGCGGGGATGGAGTTCCATCTGGCCGTCCTTGGTCGCCTCGTCGATGGCGGCGATCTCCTCGGCCGAGAGGCTCAGATTATTGAGCACGCCCAGATTATCCTTGAGCTGATCGAGATTGCGCACGCCGATCAAGGCCGAGGTCATTTCCGGGCGGCGCAGCACCCAGGAGAGCGCGAGCTGCACCATGGTCTGGCCGCGGGACTTGGCGATGGCGCCCAGCTTGTCGACGGCGGCCAGCACGCGCGGCTCGATATGGCTGGCGCGCAGGCTCCCATTGGGGTTTTCGCCGCGGGTGCCCTCAGTGGTGCCCTTGTTATATTTGCCCGAGAGCACGCCCTGGGCGAGCGGGGAAAAGGCGATGACGCCGATGCCCAGATCGCCGCAGGCATCGATGGTGCCATCGTTTTCGAACCAGCGGTTGATCATGGAATAGGAGGGCTGGTGGATGGTGGTGGCGACGCCCATCTGCCGCAGGATGGCATAGGCCTGGCGGGTTTCGGCCTCGGGATAGGAGGAAATGCCGACATAGAGCGCCTTGCCGGAGCGGACGGCCTGGGCCAGGGCGCCCATGGTTTCCTCGAGCGGGGTGTCGGGATCGAAGCGGTGCGAATAGAAGATATCGACATAGTCGAGACCCATGCGCTGCAGGGACTGATCGAGGCTGGCGAGCAGGTATTTGCGGGAGCCGAAATCGCCATAGGGGCCGGGCCACATGGTGTAGCCAGCCTTGGTGGAGATGATCAGCTCATCGCGATAGGGGCGGAAATCGCGGGCCATGACCTGGCCGAACAGCTCCTCGGAGGAGCCGGCCGGGGGACCGTAATTATTGGCCAGGTCGAAATGGGTGATGCCATTGTCGAAGGCATGGCCGAGGATTTCCATGGCCGAGGGATAATCGCGGGTGCCGCCGAAATTCTGCCATAGGCCCAGGCTGATCACCGGCAGCTTGAGGCCCGACTGGCCCGAGCGGCGGTATTGCATGGTGTCATAGCGTGCCGTATCGGCCCGATAGGTCATGGTAGGCTCCGTGGTCTGGTCTGGCATGGCGCAGGGCCATGAGGAGGGGCGGATTTCTCGATTTGGCCGCGCGGGCGGGCAGTGGTATGAGGCAGCCAAGCAACGCGCCGAAAAGTCATTTCATGTCCAATCTGCCCCAAGACGATCTGCCATACAAGGTGATGGCGCTGTATAAATTCGCCGACCTGCCCGGTGCCGAAGCGATCCGGCCGGCGCTGGCGGAGCTGTGCTGTAGCAGCGGCATCAAGGGCACGCTGATCCTGGCGCCCGAGGGCATCAATGGCACGGTGGCGGGGACGGCAAAGGCGATCGACGGGCTGGCGGACTTTTTGTTTGTGAGCGGGCCGTTCGGGGACCGGCTGGCCGGGGCGGAAGTCAAATATTCGGCGGCCAGCGCGATGCCGTTTTTGCGCATGAAGGTGCGGCTCAAGAGCGAGATCGTGACGCTGCGGGCGCCGGAGGCCAATCCGGCCAAGGCCGTTGGCACCTATGTCGAGCCCAATGACTGGAACGGGCTGATCGAGCGCAATGACGTGGTGCTGGTCGATACGCGCAATGATTATGAGGTCGGGCTCGGGACCTTCCAGCGGGCGCTCGACCCGGCGACGAAGAATTTCACCGAGTTCAAGGACTATGTGGCGACGCACCTCGACCCCAAGCGCGACAAGAAGGTGGCGATGTTCTGCACCGGCGGGATCCGCTGCGAGAAGGCGTCGAGTTACCTATTGAGCCAGGGCTTTGAGGAGGTGTTTCACCTCAAGGGCGGGATTTTGAAATATCTCGAAGTGGTGCCGCAGGAAGAGAGCCGGTTTGCCGGGGAGTGCTTCGTGTTCGACGAGCGCGTTTCGGTGGGCCATGGGCTGGTCGAGGGCGAGGCCACGCTGTGCCGGGCCTGCCGGCATCCGCTGACGCCGGCGGACCGGGCGGACGCGGCCTATCACGAGGGTATCAGCTGCCCCCATTGCGCCGATGACGCGGACAAGCATGCCGCGGCGCAGGAGCGGCAGAAGCAGATGGACCTGGCGGCGCGGCGCGGGGCGGCGCATCTGGGCGATGGCGCGGCGCAGGCGGCCGCGGCGGCACGGCTTCGCAAGCGCGACGCGGCCGAAGCGTCGCGGGCGCGCAATGCGGCCGGCAAGGCATGAGCCAAAAAACAGGCGTGATCCTGGCGATCGATACGGCGGCGCCGCGGCTGCAGCTGGCGCTGCTGCGAGCGGACGGGACGGTGGATGTGTCGGTGGAGGACATGGCAACCGGGCAGGCCGAGGCGATCTTCGGGCGGATTGCGGACCTGTTGGCGCGCAACGGCGTGGGTTATCCCGACCTGACGCGGGTGGTGACGACGACCGGGCCGGGCTCGTTTACCGGGCTGCGCATCGGGCTGAGCGCAGCGCGGGGCGTGGGGCTGGCGCGGGGGATACCGGTGATCGGGGTGCCCAGCCTTTTGGCACTGTCGCTGGCGGTCGAGGGCCCGAGCACCGTGCTGCTCGATGCACGGCGGGACGAGGCCTATTTCCAGATTTTTGCCGGGCCGGGCCTGGCGGTAACGCCTCCGGACATTTTGCCGATGGCGCTGGCGCAGGCGGCAACGCCGCCGGATACGGTGCTGATCAGTTCGCCCTTTGTCGATATCGCGCTGGTGGCGCGCTATGGCGCGCTGGCTGACCCCGCGACGCATCTGCCCGAGGCGACCTATGTGCGCGATGCCGATGCCAAGCCGCAGACGGCGGGGCGGGTGGAAAGGACCGGGGCGTGATCAAGCTGTGGATGGCGCCGGGCGGGCTGCATATCGAGCCGGGCCAGACCCGCGATGCGCGCGACCTGGCGGCGATCCATGCCAAGGGGTTTTACCGCGGCTGGCCGAGCAATGAGTTTGCCAGTTTTCTCAGCGAGCGCGATACGCCGGTCTATGTGGCCTGCGACGCCAAGCGCCGGATTGCCGGCTTTGCTTTGGTGCGGATCGCGGCGGACGAGGCGGAGCTCTTGACCATTGCGGTGGACCCCAAATGGCGCGGCAAGCGGCTGGGCCATGCTTTGCTCAAGGCGGCGTTCGACGACCTGCTGATGAGCCCGGCCAAGCGGATGTTCCTCGAGGTCAGCGAGGACAATGTGGCGGCCATCAGGCTTTATGAACGGCATGGCTTTGCCCGCATTGCCAGCCGCAAAGGCTATTATCCCAAGCCGGACGGCACGGCGGCGACGGCGCTTGTCATGGCACGCGATCTTGGGTAACCCGGTTGCATGAGAGACGCGTGGGGAGCGGCGGCGTGAGCAAGAGCCAGACGGAACCAACGCTGGAAGAGGCCTGCGTCGCCAAGGGCATGCGCATGACCGACCAGCGGCGCGTGATCGCCCGGGTGATCGAGGCGGCGGCGGACCATCCCGATGTCGAGGAACTCTATCGCAGAGCCTCCACCGTCGATGACCGCATTTCGCTGTCGACGGTCTATCGCACGGTGAACCTGTTCGAAGAGGCCGGGCTCGTCACCAAGCATGATTTCAAGGACGGGCGGGCGCGCTTCGAGCTGATCCCGGACGAGCACCATGACCACCTGATCGATATCCGCAGCGGCGCGGTGATCGAGTTCCGCAATGAGGAAATCGAGGCGATCCAGGACGTGATCGCCAAGCGGCTGGGCTATCGCCTGGTGGATCACCGGCTCGAGCTCTATGCCGTGCCGATCCATGCCGAGACCAAGAAGAAGAGCTGAGGCATTCGGCCTGCGGCGGGCCGTCGAGAGGCGGCCGACCCACAATTCATACAATTTTAACTGGTAAGGCTAATGGCAAGTTGCTGTTGGGCGCCGGGCTCGCCTTGCCTATGACTGCTTCCTGATTTGATGGAGTTGGTCATGGCCTGGCAAATCCTGGCAATGTGGGCCGTCGCTATGGTGACGATCGCCTGGTTCGTGCGCGGCGAGCGGCAGTTGATTGCCAATGCGACGCTGGCGCAGGCGGCATTCCTCTATGCGCCACAGCGCGCGCCGCACGATGACTATGAGAGCGACCTGTCGGTGGACGCCCCGATACCCCGCCCTGCCCCGCTGCCGCGCCGCAGCGACGGGCTGAGCCGGGCGGAACGCGACTTCCTCAAGGCACTGTCACAGACGGCCTGAACGCCTTCGCTGCCCCTGCCAGGCAGCCGTCATTCGGCGGCCAACATCGTATTCTTGAGCCGGGCAATGATCTTGGCAGCCTTGAGCATGAGCGCCATGTCGATATCGGCAGGCTCGGCGTCATTGGCGACGTCGGCCCAGACCGGAATGGACAGCTCGTGCCGGTGCTCGTTGCCGTCCAGTATTTCAGTCAGCACGGCGCTCACATGGCCGGTGATACGACCGGCAAGGCGAGGATGGGACTGGCGGTCCCGGACAGAAATATCAATCAATTCTAAAGTCATGCAGGCCCCTGAAGAGCCCCCATGCGAAGCGTGCATGGAGGTCCCGAGCTCTTAACGCACCAGTCCGCGAGAAGTTTGTTCGCGGGCGGCACTTTATTGAAGGAATGGCGCCTAGATCACACCTTGACGGCGTGTTCAACCCGCCCGGCGCCGCCAAAGAGGCGCAGATAGCGCGCAATCTCCTCGGGCGTGCCGGTGGCCTTGGCGGGATTGTCGGAGAGCTTGACGGCCGGGCGGCCGTTCGCCTCGCTCACCTTGGCGACAATGGAAATCGGCTCCAGCCCGGGGTTTGGGCCGTCCGGCTCGCAGCCGGCAAAGTCATTGGTGAGATTGGTGCCCCAGCCAAAGGCCATGCGCACCTTGCCGTCAAAATGCAGATAGGCTTCCTCGATCATGTCGACGTCGAGCCCATCGGAAAAAATCAGCAATTTGTCGCGCGGATCACGGCCGCGGCTCTTCCACCAGGCAATGATGCGCTCGCCGCCCTCGATGGCCGGGGCAGAATCGGGACGGAAGCCGGTCCAATCGGCGACCCAGTCGGGGGCATGCTGGAGGAAGGCATCGGTGCCAAAGGCATCGGGCAGAACGATCTTGAGATTGCCGCCATAATAGCGCTCCCAATCGGTCAGCACCTGATAGGGCGAGGCCAGCAGACCCTCGTCGGTGGTGGCGAGCGCCGCCAGCACCATGGGCAGCTCATGGGCATTGGTGCCCAGGGCTTCGAGATCGGTATCCATGGCCAGCTTGACGTTGGAGGTGCCGGTGAGATTGTCGCCAATGCCTTCCTTGAGCGCATCGACGCACCAGCGCTGCCAGAGGAAGGAATGGCGGCGGCGGGTGCCGAAATCGGAAATTCTGAGATCGGGGAGCTTTTGCAGGCGCTCGACCTTTTCCCACATCTTGGCCTTGGCGCGGGCATAGAGCACGTCGAGGGTGAAGGGGCCATAATGCTTGAGCGCGGCGCGGCTGCGCAGCTCGTTGATGATGGCCAGAGCCGGGATTTCCCACATCGA
Source organism: Devosia beringensis (assembly GCF_014926585.1). NCBI lineage: Bacteria > Pseudomonadati > Pseudomonadota > Alphaproteobacteria > Hyphomicrobiales > Devosiaceae > Devosia > Devosia beringensis. The sequence goes on from NZ_CP045422.1 coordinate 1,571,792, forward strand.
GGTTTCGACCCAGAGGCCGGGAAATTCGAGCACGAACTGGCCGTCGCGCTTTTCGAGCGAATAGTCGGGCAGGCGGAAGGTCTCGAGCCATTTGAGGAAATCGGGGCTGAAGATCTGCTTGGACCCGTAAAAGCTGTTGCCGGCCAGCCAGATCATTTCCTTCTTGGTGAAGCGCAGCTCACGCACGTGATCGAGCTGGGCGCGCAATTCATCAATGTCGATCTCATCGGCCAAGCGGACCGAACGGGTGCGGTTGATCAGGGAAAAGGTGGCATCGACCTTGGGGTAGAGCCCCCAGATCATCTGCAGCATCAGCAGCTTGTAGAAATCGGTATCGAGCAGGCTGCGCACGATCGGATCGAGCTTCCAGGTGTGGTTATACACCCGGCGCGCCATGTCGGTAAAAGTGGCCATTGTGGTTCCCCGTTCGCGGCGAGCCTTGTAGCGCGCAGGGGGGAGGATGGGAAGGTCGGGGGTAGGCGGATCGGTTCGGTGGGGGGTGGGCAAAAATGGGCTCTGAATTCGACGCAAATTCGCTTGGAAATATTCTAGCTCAGAATGGATGATGAGACATCTCGATACCCCAGAACTCCGCAGGATCCCTGTATTTCGACACATTATTTTCGCTGCAGAACAACACTAGGCCGGAATCAGGATTGCTGGTTTGCGATCCCCACCACAGATCATTTTTTCGGACGTGCCCTGAGCGCAATTTGGAACGCATACACATTTCGCGACGAACTCCCAATAACTCCTTCAGCAACGCCTTATTGAAACTGCGGTGCTTGCATTCGACCCCAATATAGATATCCGATGGCAAAGGTCGACCATTTGTATTCGGCGAAACAACAACCAGATCGAGCTCATGTGCCTTGCCATATACTATACCCCTTGTCTGATGTGGGAACTGACTATCGGCACTAAGGGCCCAAAACTCAATGTCGACCCAAATCTCAGCCTTCGGTATCCCGTCAAGTGAAAGCCTGACGTAAGACCACTTATTCCGATCGACTGGGCCCCCTTTGCTTCGGAAAGCTACGTTGCTCCCTCCTTGCAGAGAAAAGTCGATATTGGTCCTTGGCAGAGCTCTATGCAGGTGCTGGCGCAGCATATCGATTAGACGCAAGAGACATTCTATCTCATAAGCTTTGTCATAGAGGGTAGCAGCAGCGAGCAACTTCGCCGGTGGTGTGCTACCCAACCCGAACTCAGAGGCGAAATCTGCCTTGAGGTTGCGCAAAACCAAATCTGGAGTGGGCGGGCGTTTATTCGATGCCATCAAATGCCTCCCGGACCGGGTGAGGATTCACTTTCCGGGTCATCGGAATTTCTTAGTTCGTACGAAAGCTGTTCTTCGGCAGCCAACGCAAACGTCTTGAGTTCATTGATGAATTCAGGACTGACTGGCTTGTGAATCAATGAAACTGACTCTTCATCCTCGCTAAGCAACACTGCGCCAATTCTCACTTCGGATTCCTTGGAACGAAGTGTCTGTAGTCTCTCTTCCACCGACCGCAATTTTGGCTCTGTTCTTATGGTCAAAAAGGCAGCAAACCGTTTAGCGTATAGCGTCACAAAATGTCGCGAAGACAGCTTCCGGCCTTCGTCTCTCTCCTCCTCCAAACTGCGCATCAGGTCTCGGTCCCAGTCGATAAAACCAGACGATAGCACGAGCAACCGAAGCTCATGAGCTATCTGAGACCATTCGTTTTCCGACAATTCCTTAAGATCAACGTTCATTTAGCAATACACAAGCGCAGCACACCTAAAACATAAACGGCTTAAGCCAATGACTGGCAATCTAGATCATTCGTCAAGGCAGATTTGGTTGCCTGACTGATCAGTGACGGCCTTTCGAGTTCTGCATTTGTCGCCAGGGGATGAAATGAGCGCGCCACTGCTGATCACAATGCCATTAAGAGGACGAGTTCGCCGTCACTGACCCCCTCAATCGCCCAACTGAAACCGCTCGAACCGGCCCAGCGCTTGGTCCACCGCGAGCCTGCCCTCGGCGCCGACATCGTGCAGCCAGGTGGCCTGCTGGATCAGCAGCTTGCCGGCGCTGCGGTCGGTCTTGAGGTCGAGGGCGGCAATGATCTTGTCGCCCATGAGCACCGGCAGGGCGAAATAGCCGAGTTGGCGCTTGGCGGCGGGCAGATAGGCCTCGAAGAGGTGGTCATAGCCGAAGAAGAGCTTGAGCCGCTTGCGCTGGATGATCAGCGGATCAAAGGGCGAGAGGATATGCACCAGGTCGGGCGGGGCGCCGGCGGGCGCGTCGAGCGTTTCCGGCGCGGCCCAGTGGCTGGGCTTGTCCTGACCGGCCAGGCGCAGCGGCACGAGCTTTCTGGCGCGGACGCGGCTCTCGATCAGTTCGCGCACCAGGGGCTTGCTGGGCGCATCGAGGTGGCAGATGGAATCGAGACTCACCAGGCCCTGGCTTCGCAGGGCGCGATCGAGCTTATAGGCAATGATCTGGCGGGTAGTGGCCGGCTTTGGTTTTGTCGTCCAGTCGAAGTGGCGCTCGATCAGGTCATAGGTCTTGAGCATGCCCTGGCGGGCGGCGACGGTGACGCGGCCCTGATAGAACATCATCTCGAGCACCCGCTTGCTCGGCTTGCGGCTGGCCCAGGGATGGTCCTTGTCGACCAGGACATCGTCATCGATATCGCGGATCGACAGCGGGCCCTCGGCGCGCAGGCGCCTGACCATCTTGCTGACCTCGGCCGGGGTGACCGAGCCGTACCAGGCGCTCGGCTTGAGGCGATAGGCCTGCATGGCGGGCAGGAAAAACGGCAGATCGGCCGCGGGCACATAGCTCAGGGCATGGGTCCAGTATTCGAATACCGACTTGTCGGCGGACTGGGCGGCGACCAGATCGGCGCGGCGATAATCGGGCAGCCGGGCAAAGAGTATATGATGGTGGCAGCGCTCGATGACATTGATGGTGTCGATCTGCACATAGCCCAGATGGGCAATGGCGGCGCGCACCGCCTCGGGCCCGGCGCCGAAGGGGGCAAAACTGTCGAGCCGCTGGGCGGCCAGCCAGAGCTGACGGGCGCGGGCGGGATCGAGGGTGAGGGGGGCTTTGGGCAAGGCGTGCATCCGAATCTGGCGGATGGGCAGCATGGCGGGGTGCGGGGCGACAGGTCAATCCGGCCACTGGTGGGTGAGTGGATGACACGATGTCGGAAAGAAGAATGGTGGAGCCTAGCGGGATCGAACCGCTGACCTCTTGCATGCCATGCAAGCGCTCTCCCAGCTGAGCTAAGGCCCCATTTTCTTGGGTCTTTGGAGGACAATTGCCTTCCGAAGCGAGGCGGAACCTATTGGATGATCCCGGCCCATGCAAGTGCCTAAATGACACTTTTTTGTTCGACCGGCTGAAAGTGTCAGCCGGTCGAAAAATCACGTAAAATCAAGGCTCGTCGTCGGTGTTGACGTCAAAACCGATGTCGTCGTCCTCGTCTTCGTCTTCCTCGAGGAAGGTATCGGCATCGTCATCGCCCAGATCGTCCTCGACCTCGACGTCGACATCATCGGTCTCTGGAATATCCTCGTCGCCGGCTTCCTCGGCGTCGGCTTCCTCGAGCGAAACGATCTCGGGGGCGGCGACGTCGTCCTCGACCTCGTCCTCGATCTCGTCTTCATCTACCGGAACGGGCTTGACCGCCTTGGCAACCGCCTTGGGGGTAGCAACGACCTGCTCGAAATAGGCGCGCGGATAGCTCTTGCCGGTATAGGGCGAGACCACGGGGTCGAGGTTGAGGTCGTAGAATTTCTTGCCCGTTTCGGGGTCGGTGCGCTTGGTGCCGCGATCGGAACTGGCCATCGATGTTCCTCGTGAAGGGGGTTTGGCGGGCGCCTGGCCCACGGGATTGGTCAGTCCGGTTATGAGCAAAGCGGCCCCCTGTCAAACCGAAAATGTGGAGAGCTGCTTCCCGGGCCGACGGGGCGATGGCAATCGCACGCCCGAGCGTGTTAAGTCCGGACCTGCCATGACCGATACAAAGACCAATGCAAGCCTGCTGACCGCCCACGGCGCCGACCCGCTGAGCGGGCGCTTCGTGACACCCGGCGACACCGCCATTTCGCAGCGCGCCCTGCTGCTGGCGGCGCTCAGCGTAGGCAGCAGCAAGATCCGCGGCGTGCGTGCCTCCCAGGCCGTGCTGGCGACGGCGGCGGCGCTGGGCCAGCTGGGCGTGCGCATCGAGATGAACGGGCCGGACTGGCAGGTGCATGGGCTGGGCGTGCTCGGCCTGCTGGCGCCCGACGGGCCGCTGCAGGCAGGGCCGGGGGCCAGCAACCTGGCGCTGCTGGCGGGCCTCCTGGCGCCCTATGACATGACGGTGCTGTTCAGCCCGCCGCCGGCGCTGGAAGACGGCACGGCGACGACGCTCGAGCCCCTGCCACCGGCACTGCTGGACGGGCTGGGGGCGCTGGGCGCAAGGGTCGAGCCGCAGGAAGATGGCGGGCTCAAACTGGTGGGCGCCTGCCTGCCGGTGCCGCTGCGGCTTGATCTCGAGCAACCCGACGAGACCAGCAAGAGCGCGCTGCTGCTGGCGGGATTGCAGGTAGCCGGCGAGAGCGCCATCCACGAGCGGGTGGCCACGCATGACCATGGCGAAAAGCTGCTGGCCGCCTTTGGCGCCGATATCAACGTGACGCCGGACGAGGGCGACAGCGAGGGCGTGACGATCAGGCTGAATGGCCTGCCGGCGCTGCAGCCGCTGGGCATCAGCGTGCCCGGCGACCCCTCGGCGGCCGCCTTTGCCATTGTCGCGGCGCTGATCATCAAGGGGAGCGAGCTGGTGGTGGCCAATGTGCTGATCAACCCGCTACGCACCGGACTGATCGATACGCTGCTGGAAATGGGCGGGGATATCCAGTTCATCAACCAGCGCGAAACCGCGGGCGAACACATAGCCGACCTGCGGGTGCGATCGAGCTGGCTCAAGGGCATCCGCATCAGCGAGCGCCATGGCCGGGCCCTGCTCGACGATATCGCGCCGCTGGCCATTGCCGCGGCCTTTGCCCAGGGCGAGACGGTGATCAACGGGCTGGGCGGGCGCAACACCGTCCAGGACAGCCGTCTCAAGGCCCTGGTGGCCGGGCTGCGGACCAACAAGGTGGGCGCGACGCTGAGCGCGGAGAGCCTCAGCCTGGTCGGGGACGGCAAGGTGGCGGGCGGCAGCAAGGTCGACAGCCAGGGCGATGGCTCGCTGGCCATGAGCTTTGCCGTGCTCGGACTGGCCAGCCGCCACAAGGTGACCATCAAGGGCGCCGAGGCCATTGCCGACAGCTTTCCCGATTTCGTGGCCGCCATGAGCGCCGCCGGCGGCAAGTTTCCGCCGACCAAGACCTCCAAGACGTGAGTGCAAGCATGATCATTGCCGTGGACGGGCCTGCCGCATCGGGCAAGGGCACGCTGGCCGAAGGCCTGGCGCGCCATTATGGCCTGCCGCATCTCGATACCGGGCTGCTCTATCGCGCGGTGGGCTGGGCGGTGCGCGAGAGCATCGACGCACCCGATTTCGAGGCGCGGGCGATTGCGGCGGCGCAGGCGCTGGATGCCGCGCATCTGGCCGACCTGGCGGCGCTGACCAGCGGGGAGGCGGGCATCTTTGCCAGCAAGGTGGCGGTGATCGGGCCGGTTCGCGCGGCAATGCGGGACTATCAGCGCGACTTTGCCCACCAGCCCGGCGGGGCGGTGCTGGACGGGCGCGATATCGGCACGGTGATCTGCCCGGAGGCCGATGCCAAGCTGTTCATCATGGCCGACAGCAAGGTGCGCATGGAACGGCGGGCCCGGCAGCTGGAAAAGCGGGGCCTCGTGGTTGACCGCTATGCGCTCTATCACCAGATAGAAGAGCGCGACGCCCGCGACATGGCCAACCCCTTTGGCGGGTTCTACAAGGCGGACGACGCGCACTTGCTCGATACGACGCTTCTGGGTATAGAGGCGGCACTGCGCGCAGCCATCGCGATTGTCGATGGGACCCAAGCGCACAAGGCAGGGCTCTAGGGCTCAAATCCAACCTTGTGCGACCGGCCCCGGCAATCGGCCTTTGCGAGACTGACGCCAAGACTAGCAAATTCATCGCCGTTTCCGAACGGGCCCGTGTGCCGGCTGCTGACATGATCAGCGGGCGGGTCCCCGTTCTGGCGATGCCCAACCCCCAACCACCGGCACAAACGGAGAAGATATTTGGCACAGCAAACTGTGACGAAAGAAGATTTTGAATCGCTGTTGATGGATTCGTTCGTCGATAACGAGCCGCTTGAAGGCGCCGTCGTCAAGGGCACCGTGGTCGCGATCGAAAAAGACCTGGCGATCATCGATGTCGGTCTCAAGACCGAAGGTCGCATTCCGCTAAAGGAATTCGGCGCTGCCGGCCGTGACGGCCTGATCAAGGTGGGCTCGATCGTCGAGGTCTATGTTGACCGCGTCGAGAATGCCGCCGGCGAGGCTGTGCTCAGCCGCGAGAAGGCCCGTCGTGAAGAGAGCTGGGTCAAGCTCGAAGTCATGTACAACAACAATGAGCGCGTTGAAGGCACCATCTTCAACCAGGTCAAGGGCGGTTTCACCGTCGACCTCGAAGGCGCCGTTGCGTTCCTGCCGCGTTCGCAGGTCGATATCCGCCCGATCCGCGATATCGCGCCGCTGATGAACGTGCCGCAGCCCTTCCAGATCCTCAAGATGGACAAGCGTCGCGGCAATATCGTGGTCTCTCGCCGGGCAATCCTGGAAGAGTCGCGCGCCGAACAGCGTTCGGAAATCGTGCAGCAGCTCGAAGAGGGCCAGGTTGTCGACGGCGTGGTCAAGAACATCACCGATTACGGTGCGTTCGTTGATCTCGGCGGCATTGACGGCCTGCTCCATGTCACCGACATCGCATGGCGTCGCGTGAACCATCCGTCGGAAGTGCTGACGATCGGCGAGACCATCAAGGTCCAGATCGTGCGCATCAACCACGAGAGCCACCGTATCAGCCTGGGCATGAAGCAGCTCCAGTCCGATCCATGGGAAGGCATCGAGGCCAAGTATCCGATCGAAGCCAAGTTCACCGGCCGCGTCACCAATATCACCGACTACGGTGCTTTTGTTGAGCTGGAGCCAGGCATTGAAGGCCTGATCCACGTGTCCGAGATGAGCTGGACCAAGAAGAACGTCCACCCCGGCAAGATCGTCTCGACCTCCCAGGAAGTCGAAGTCGTCGTGCTCGAGGTCGATCCCGACAAGCGTCGCATCTCGCTCGGTCTCAAGCAGACCCTGGCCAATCCATGGGAAAGCTTCGCCGAGAAGTTCCCCGTTGGCGCTGTCATCGAAGGCGAAGTCAAGAACAAGACCGAATTCGGCCTGTTCATTGGCCTCGACGGCGATGTCGACGGCATGGTCCACCTGTCCGATCTCGATTGGCAGAAGTCGGGCGAAATCGCTCTGGAAGACTACAACCGCGGTGACATGGTTTCGGCCAAGGTCCTCGATGTTGACGTCGAAAAGGAACGCATTTCGCTGGGCATCAAGCAGCTGTCGGCTGGCGAAGCTTCGGCTGCAACCGCTGACACCGCCGAGCCCGGTGGTATCCGCAAGAATGCCATCGTTACCGGCACCGTGACCGAGGTCAACGAAGGCGGCATCGAAGTGCGCATCGCTGACACCGACGTGACCGCGTTCATCCGCCGTGCGGATCTGAGCCGCGATCGCAACGACCAGCGTCCGGAGCGTTTCTCCAAGGGCGAAAAGGTCGACGCCCGCGTCACCCAGTACGATCGCAAGACCGGCCGCATCCAGCTCTCGATCAAGGCGCTCGAAATCGCCGAAGAAAAAGAAGCTGTCGCCAATTACGGTTCGTCCGCTTCGGGCGCATCTTTGGGCGACATCCTGGGCGCTGCGCTCAAGGATCGCGAAAAGGAATAGTGGTAGCGCCTGCACTCTCTTGTTGCAGGCAAAACCCCGGGCCCGCGCTTCACAGCGCGGGCCTTTTGCTTTCTAAAGACAAGATGACACACCTGATGCACTGGCGGCCGCTGACCGCACCGGACCTGCCCGTGGTCGAAGCGATTGCCGCCATCGTGCATCCCGATTTTCCCGAGGACGCCGCCGTGTTTGCCGAACGGCTGGCGCTCTATCCCGATGGCGCGCGACTATTCGAGCTGGATGGGGTGGCGGCCGGCTATGTGCTGAGCCATCCGTGGCGCCATGGCACGCTGCCGGCGCTCAATGGCCTGCTGGGCGCCCTGCTCGAGCATGCCGACACGTTCTACATCCATGACCTGGCGCTGCTCAACAAGGCGCGCGGCACCGGGGCGGCGGCGATGATCGTGGGCGAGATCCAGCGCCATGCGCGGGCAGCGGGCTTTGCCAGCATGAGCCTGGTGGCCGTCAACGGCTCGCTGGGCTTCTGGCACAAGCACGGCTTTCGCGCGCAACGCCCCAGCACGCTGGCGCCCGAGCTGGTGGACAAGCTTGCCGGCTATGAAGTGGCGGCGCGGCTGATGGTCAAGGCGCTTGTGTAGCTACAAAACTGTAGTTACATTTGGGCACATCAGCGCGGGGGCGGCGGGTGGAATTAGAGTGGGACGAGCGCAAGCCTCTGACAGCAGAACAAATCGCTGAACTCGAGGCGCTGTCAAAGCGCCCGGACAGCGAGATCGATCTTTCCGACATTCCCGAACTGACCGACGCCTTCTTCGAGAATGCCGTGCAGGGGCTGAGCTATCGCCGCATGCACAAGCAGCAGACCACCTTGCGGCTCGACATGGATATCCTCGACTGGTTCAAGCGCCACGCCAAGGACGGCAAGGGCTACCAGACCGACATCAACAAGGCGCTGCGCGCCTACGTGCTGGCGCAGGAAAAGAAGGCGGCCAAAAAGGCCGGCTGAGAGCGCTTGCCAAGGCGCCCCGCGGAGCGCTACCTGCTGCACCCAGAGCGAGGCCCCATGACCGACCAAAGCCCACAAGATCCCCATGCCCTGATCGCCGCCGAACGCTTCCGCACCTCGCGCGGGCGCTGGCGCGTGCTGGCCTTCGTGGCGCTGGCCGTTGCCGTTGTCGTGGGCGTAGGGCGCTTTGCCCTGCCCGATGGCGCCACGGGCGCGCATGTGGCGCGGCTGGTGGTGGACGGGGCCATTGCCACCGATCCGGGCCGGCTGGCGGCCATAGCCGCGCTGGTCGAGGACGAGAGCGTGGCGGCGGTGATTGTGGCGATCAATTCGCCGGGCGGCACGACGGCGGGCGGCGAGGAACTCTATGAAGCGCTGGGCCAGTTGCGGGCGGCCAAGCCGGTCGTGGCGGTGATCGGCGAGCTGGGCGCCTCGGCGGCCTATATGACCGCCATTGCCAGCGACCGGATCTTTGCCCGGCGGCTGTCGATCGTGGGCTCGATCGGCGTGCTGTACCAGCATATCAATGCGGGCAAGCTGCTCGACACGATCGGGGTGGACCTCGACAAGGTCGCCTCCGGCCCGCTCAAGGCCGAGCCCGATTTCGACGAGCCGATGACCGGGGCGCCGCGCGCCTCGATCGCCGCGCTGGTCGATGACAGCTACCAGTGGTTTGTCGATATTGTCGCCGAACGACGCGGACTGAGCCGAGGCCAGACGCTGGCGCTGGCCGACGGGCGCATCGTCACCGGCCGGGTCGGGGTGGACAGCGGGCTGATCGACGCCATTGGCGGCGAGCTGGAGGCGCTGGACTGGCTCAAGACCGAACATGGCCTGGCCGACACTATCGAGGTCAGAACGGCCTGGCCGCAGCCCCAACAGGGCTTTGACCTGCTTGGCACGCTGCTGGGCGGGCAGGCGCGTGCCATGCTTGGCCTGCCCGAGAGCCCCATCCCGCTTGACGGGCTGGTTTCGCTTTGGCAGGTTGGCAGCGCCTCTTGAAATTTACGGGGGCAATGCCCGCCATTTGGAGCCTGGGATGATCAAGTCCGAACTCGTCGAGAAGCTTGCGGCGGAAAATCCTCATCTTTTCCAGCGCGATATCGAGAATATCGTCAATGCGATCCTTGACGAGATCGGCGACGCGATGGCGCGGGGCGACCGGGTTGAACTGCGCGGCTTTGGCGCCTTTTCGGTGAAGAACCGGCCGGCGCGCATCGGGCGCAATCCGCGCACGGGCGAACAGGTGGATGTCGGCGAAAAATATGTGCCGCAGTTCAAGGCGGGCAAGGAAATTCGCGAGCGGCTCAACCGCTCGTAACGGGGCCAGGGCTCCATAGGCATCAAGGCAATGGTCAATAAAATCGTCGGTTGGGTCGTGCTGGTGCCGCTGTGCCTGGGGCTGGTGGTGTTCGCGCTGGCAAACCGGCATTTCGTGATCGTCAATATCAACCCCTTCGCCCCCGGTGATGGCACGGCCGCGCCCGGCTACGGCGTGCCCATGTTCGTGGTGCTCTATGTGGTGCTGCTGGTGGGCGTACTGGCCGGCGGCATCGCCACCTGGTTCGCCCAGGCCGAGCACCGGCGGCGCGAACGGCACTGGCGCCGCGAGGCCCAGACCCTGACTGGCGAGCTGGAACGGCTGCGCAAGAGCCAGCGCGGGCCCGCCAGCAGCGCCGCCGACGTCGACGATGTTTTGGAGCTGCGCTGAGCACCCTATGGCCGACCCCCTGATTATCAAGATTTGCGGCATCAAGACGCCAGAGCTGCTGGAAGCCACCATTGCCGCCGGCGCCGACATGGTGGGCTTTGTTCACTTCGTGCGCTCGCCCCGCCATGTGTCGGTGGAGGATATCGCCACGCTGATCTCGCAGGCGCGCGGGCGCATCGAAACCTGCGTGCTGCTGGTCAATCCGGACAATAGCTGTGTCGCCGAAGTGGCGGCGCTGGGCCCCGACTGGATCCAGCTGCACGGGCCGGAGACGCCGCACCGGGTCGCGGCGATCCGCGCCGAGGCCGGGGTGGAAATCATCAAGGCGCTACCGATCGGCACGGCCGAGGACGTGGCCCAGATTGCCGGTTTTCTCGACGTGGCCGACCGAGTCCTGCTCGACGCCAAGCCGCCCAAGGGCGCCGATCGGCCGGGCGGATTGGGCGACAGCTTTGACTGGGCCCTGCTCAAGGCGCTTGACCCATCGATCCCCTTCATGCTTTCGGGTGGCCTGGCGCCCGAGACCGTCGCCGACGCCATCAAGACCGTGCGCCCCTTCGGGGTGGATGTATCTTCGGGGGTGGAGAGCGCGCCGGGGGTCAAGGACAAAAGGCTGATCGAGGCATTCATCCGAAACGCCCGCGCCGCCGTATAAGAATTTCTGTGCCCTCCCCGCTTCCGGGGAGGTGGCCCCGCAGGGGCCGGGTGGGGTGTTTCCCCGGACCGGCTCGCGTGGCTTTCCCATCCTTGGCGCTGCGCGCCGAAGCTTTTTGAGGCAGACGTGGACACCAATGGCCTGAATTCCCTGCGCAATGGTCCCGATGACAATGGCCGCTTCGGCATGTTTGGCGGACGGTTCGTCGCCGAAACGCTGATGCCGCTGATCCTCGATCTCGAGGCGCATTACCGGGCAGCGCAGATCGACCCGGCCTTCAAGGCCGAGCTCGATGACCTGTCGGTGCATTATGCCGGCCGGCCGAGCCCGCTCTATTATGCCGAGCGGCTGACCCAGCATCTGGGCGGCGCCAAGGTGTGGTTCAAGCGCGAAGAGCTCAACCATACCGGCAGCCACAAGATCAACAATTGCCTCGGCCAGATCCTGCTGGCCAAGCGCATGGGCAAGACGCGGGTGATCGCCGAGACCGGCGCGGGCCAGCATGGCGTGGCCACCGCCACGGTCTGCGCCAAGTTCGACCTGCCCTGCACGATTTTCATGGGCGCCACCGATGTCGAGCGGCAGATGCCCAATGTGCTGCGCATGAAGATGCTGGGCGCCGAGGTGCGGCCGGTCACGGCCGGCGCCGGCACGCTCAAGGACGCCATGAACGAGGCGCTGCGCGACTGGGTGACCAATGTGGAGAGCACCTATTACCTGATCGGCACGGCGGCGGGCCCGCACCCCTATCCGGAAATGGTGCGCGACTTCCAGAGCGTGATCGGCAGCGAGATCAAGAGCCAGTTCGCCGAGGCCGAGGGCAAGCTGCCCGACGCCGTGGTGGCCTGTGTCGGCGGCGGCAGCAATGCCATCGGCGCCTTTCACGCCTTTCTCGATGACAGCGAGGTCAAGCTCTATGGCGCCGAAGCGGGCGGGCATGGTGTGGATGTCGAGAACGGCCACGCCGCCAGCATGACCGGCGGCCGTCCCGGCGTGCTGCATGGCAACCGCACCTATCTGCTGCAGGATGCCGACGGACAGATCCTCGAAGGTCATTCGATTTCAGCGGGGCTGGACTATCCCGGCGTCGGGCCGGAGCATTCGTTCCTGCATGACAGCCAGCGCGTGACCTATGCGCCGATCACCGATACCGAGGCGCTTGAAGCCTTCCAGCTGTGCACACGGCTCGAGGGTATCATTCCGGCGCTGGAAAGCGCGCATGGGCTGGCGCAGCTGATGAAGGTCGCGCCGACCATGGGCAAAGAGCAGTCGATCGTGCTGTGCCTGAGTGGCCGCGGCGACAAGGACGTCGAGAGCGTCGGCAAATATCTGGGGCTGCTGTAGACCATGACCACCCGTATCGACAGAACATTTGCCGCCCTCAAGGCAGCAGGCCGGCCGGCACTGGTCACCTATGTGATGGCCGGCGATCCTGACCTGGCGACCAGCCAGGCGATCATGGAAGCCCTGCCGCAGGCGGGCGCCGACATCATCGAATTCGGCATGCCGTTTTCCGACCCGATGGCCGATGGCGTCGCCATTCAGCTCAGCGGTCAGCGGGCGCTGGCCGGCGGCATGACGCTGCGCGGCGTGCTGGACATGGTGGAGACTTTCCGCCGCAAGGACGAGACGACGCCCATCGTGCTGATGGGCTATTACAATCCAATCTATATCTTTGGCGTCGACGCCTTCGTGACGACTGCCAAGGCTGCCGGCGTCGACGGGCTGATCATTGTCGACCTGCCGCCCGAGGAAGATGACGAACTCTGCCTGCCGGCCATGGCGGCGGGGCTGAACTTTATCCGCCTCACCACGCCGACCACCGATGACAAGCGGCTGCCCACCGTGCTCAAGAACAGTTCGGGCTTTGTCTATTATGTATCGATGACCGGGGTGACCGGGGCGGCGATCAAGTCGCGCGGGGCGGTGGGCGAGGCGGTGGACCGCATCAAGAGCCATACCGACCTGCCCGTCGCCGTCGGCTTTGGCATCAAGACGGCCGAGGACGCCGCCGATATCGGCAAGCATGCCGATGGCATCGTGGTGGGCTCGGTGCTGGTGGATGCCGTGGCGCAATCGCTGGTCGACGGCAAGGCCGGCCCGACGACGGTGGACGCGGTGCGTGACCTGGTGGCCAGCCTGGCGGCCGGGGTCAAGCGCGCCCGGCAATAACTATCCACAGGCGCGCCAAGCGGGGCTTTGCCCTGGCGCACTGCCGCTGATAGAAATGCCATAATTTCAAGCTCTGGTGACGGTGACGTCACCCCGCGAGGCCTGCCATGAACTGGATCGACAACTTCGTCCGCCCGAAAATCCGCTCGATCCTGGGCGACAAGTCGCAGATCGCGGAAAACCTCTGGGTCAAGGATCCCGAGTCCGGCGAGATGGTGTTCTACCGCGACCTCGAGGCGAACCAGTGGGTGGTGCCCAATTCGGGCTATCACATGAAGATCAAGCCGGCCGACCGGCTCAAGACCTTTTTCGACGACGGCGCCTACAAGCTGGTGGCGGTGCCCGGCGTGCCGCTCGATCCGCTGAAGTTCCGCGACCAGAAGCGCTATACCGACCGGCTCAAGGAAAGCCGCGCCAAGACGGGCTATGACGATGCCGTGCTGGTGGCGACGGGCAAGCTCTATGAGCGCGACATTACCGTGGCCGTGCAGGACTTCGATTTCATGGGCGGCTCGCTGGGCATGGCGGCCGGCCAGGGCATCATTACCGGGCTCGAAACCGCGGCCAACCACAAGACTCCCTTTGTGCTGTTCGTCGCCTCGGGCGGCGCGCGCATGCAGGAGGGCGTGCTCAGCCTGATGCAGATGCCGCGCACCACCGTGGCGGTGCTGCGGCTGCGCGAGGCGGGGCTGCCGTTCTTCGTGGTGTTCACCGACCCGACCACGGGCGGCGTTACCGCCTCCTATGCCATGCTGGGCGATGTACATATTGCCGAGCCGGGCGCCCGCATCGGCTTTGCCGGCGCGCGCGTCATCGAGCAGACCATCCGCGAGAAGCTGCCCAAGGGCTTCCAGCGCTCGGAATATCTCTATGAGCATGGCATGATCGACATGGTCGTGCACCGGCATGACCTGCGCTCGACCATCGGTTCGCTGGCGGCAATCCTGACCAAGGGCGACGCGCCGGGCGCGCTGGCCGGCGCCGAGGCACCAAGTGCCGGACGCAGCAGCATGCGCGACGCCGCCATGGCTGCCGAGGGCGACGATGCCGACCTCGATGCCCCGCCACAGGCAGCACATGCTGAATAAAGCCCCTGTACGAAACGGCTCATTTACATAGATTTAAGGGCAATCGCCCTAGAGTAACGCCTTGCTGCAGGGTCGACGACATGACGTCGCCGGCCATTCTATTGCGCAGTTCAAAGGTGTTTCATGCTCAAACTGTCTCTACCGATTGCACGCAAGTTGCCTCTGGCCCTGCTGGGCTCGGCTTTGCTGGTCAGTCTGGGCGTAGGAACAGCCAGTTATTTGATTGGCAGCAATGCTTTACGCAATAGCGCCGAGCTGACCCTGGAAACCCTGGCCAGCGAACGCGCGGCGGCGGTTTCGAGCTATCTGACTGCGGTGGAGGACGATCTAGTCGCGACCTCGCGCTCGGAAGCCACGGTGCAGGCGCTGCGCGACTTCGGCGGCGCCTGGCTGCAGTTCAAGGTCGATCCGAGCGCCGAAGTGCGCGCGCTCTATGTCGACAGCAATCCCAATACCGACAATCTGGCGGCGCTGGAGACGCTGGGCACGACGGGTGCCTATGACGTCACCCATACGCGCTTTCACGTCGGCTATCGCAACCAGATCGGGCGGCGCGGCTATCGCGACCTCTATCTGTTCGATCTCAAGGGCTTCATGGTCTATTCGGTCAACAAGGGCGTGGATTTCGGCACCCGCTTTGCCGAAGACGGCCCGCTGGCCGGCAGCAGCCTGGGCCAGGTCTTCGCCCAGGCCGTGGCCATCGAAAATCCCGACGATATCGTCTTTGCCGATTTTGCCCACTATGCCGCGGCGGGCGACCTGCCGGCGAGCTTTTTTGCCAAGCCGGTGTTCAATGCGCAGGGCCGCAAGGTGGGCGTACTGGCCATCCAGCTGCCCTCGGAACGGCTCGATGACGTGATCGGCGACCGCAGGGGCCTGGGCGAGACCGGCGAAGTGCTGGTGGTGGGCGGCGACAGCCTGCTGCGCAGCGATTCCAGCTTTACCGCCGACAATGACGCGCTGAGCACGACATTTGCCGCGCCGGTGCTGAACCAGGCACTGGGCGGCACGCTCAGCACGGGCGAGACCGACAGCTATCGCGCTACCAACATGATCGTGGCCGCAGCACCGATTACCACGCGCGGCGAGCCCTGGGCTGCCGTGGCGGTGATGGCGGCCGACGAAGTGCTCGCCCCGGTCACCAATATGCGCAACATGATGCTGATGATCGGCGCGGCCCTGCTGGCCGTGGTGGCGGCACTTGGCCTGCTGTTCTCGCGCAGCATCACCAAGCCGATCAGCCGGCTGACCGAGACGATGGAAGCGCTGGCCGAGGGTGACCTCGACGTAGATGTGCGCGGGGCGCAGCGCCGCGACGAGTTGGGCGCCATGGCGCGAGCGGTGGAAGTATTCCGGGCCAATGGGCTCAAGGTGGCGCAGATGACCGAGGCGGAAGCCACAAGGATCGTGGCCAGCCAGGCCGAACGCGCGCAGATGATGCAGGAACTGCAGCAGGCCTTTGGCAATGTGGTGGATGCCGCCATTGCGGGGGACTTTTCGCGGCGCGTCGACGCCGAATTCCCCGATGCCGAGCTCAATGCGCTGGCCGGTTCGGTCAATATGCTGGTCGAAACGGTCGATGGCGGGCTCAGCGAAACCGGCCAGGTACTGGCGGCCCTGGCCGAGACCGACCTGACCCATCGGGTCAAGGGCGACTACAAGGGCGCCTTCGGCAAGCTGCGCGACGATACCAATGCGGTGGCCGACAAGCTGACCGATATTGTCGGGCAGCTGCGCAAGACCTCACGCGGCGTGCGTTCGGCCACAAGCGAAATCCTGGCCGGCGCCAATGACCTTTCCGAACGCACCACCAAGCAGGCCGCGACCATCGAAGAGACTTCGGCCACCGTCGAGCAGCTGGCCAATACCGTGCTGGCCAATGCCAACAAGGCGCAGGCGGCGAGCCTCAAGTCACAAGACGTATCGCGCACCGCCGAAGAGGGTGGCGTGGTAATGGGCCAGGCTACCGGAGCGATGGAGCGCATCACCAGTTCGAGTGCCAAGATTTCCAATATTATCGGGCTGATCGACGACATTGCCTTCCAGACCAACCTCTTGGCGCTCAACGCCTCGGTGGAAGCCGCGCGCGCCGGCGATGCCGGCAAGGGCTTTGCCGTGGTGGCCGTCGAGGTTCGTCGCCTGGCGCAGTCGGCGGCCAGTGCCTCGGCCGACGTCAAGGTGCTGATCGAGCAAAGCGCGAGCGAAGTGGCCGGCGGCACCAAGCTGGTGGCGGAAGCGGCCAGCAAGCTGGGCGCCATCCTCGAGGGCATCCGCGAGAACAGTGCCGTCATGGAGGGCATTGCCCGCGACAGCAAGGAACAGGCCACCTCCATCGACGAGGTCAATGTCGCGGTGCGGCAGATGGACGAGATGACCCAGCACAATGCGGCGCTGGTGGAAGAGACCAATGCGGCCATCGAGCAGACCGAGGGGCAGGCGAGCGAACTGGATCGGATCGTGGACATCTTCGTGCTCGACGACACGGCGCGATCCGCCAGGACCGAGCCCACTGCGGCGGCACCAGCAGGCCGCAGTGGCATCAAGGGGCTGCAGGACAAGGTCCGGCACGCTGCCAAGGCCTATATCAGCAAGGGCAATGCTGCCGTCGCCCAGGACTGGAACGAGTTCTAGCAGCCGCGGCATCCTGTCCGCTTTCGACCGCGATCAAGAGCGCCCTTATGGGGCGCTCTTTTGTTTTGCCCATGCTCCCGCCGCGAGCCGGAGCGGGCGCCTTCTCTGCAGGTGAGCAGCCAATATTGATCGCCAGAAATAACTATAACTTCGGATCTGTATTATGGCTGAACTGCGCTATTTTGCGAAGTGTGCTTCATTTGTTCCGGAGGACTGTTAAATCCGCCCCATCTGTAGGTTATAGTACATTTATATTTTAACAACAAATTATAAGTTCCTCCGCAATTACTATGTCGGCGGAAGCTTATTTCGTCCTTGATACCGGATTCGAGCGTGACGTTGCGAACGCAACCACAACTGATTTTAACCGGCCTTTGCAGCACCCAGGAAGGGTTTGCAGTGCGCCCATCGTGGAGACCCTTTATGTCGTTCTATTCAGCGCTGCGTCCCAAGGTGGCAGCTCTTTGTCTTGCGGCCGTGCTGGCCATGAGCGTGGCGCCGCAGGCGCAGGATGACGCCACCGCGCCGCTGACGGCGCTTGGCAAGGGCGACATCACCGCCTTTGCCGATGAACCTGTGGTGATCGCGGCCATCATGGCGCAGAACGTGATCACGAACGGCTATGATCAGGACAAGATCGACGCCCTGGACAGGCAGTGGCGTGCCGAGGTGGGGTCGAGCAAGAGGCCGCTGATCGAGGCGACGACGGGCAACGGCGCTTCGACCTTTCTGGTGGACGTGCAGAAAGCGTCGCTGGGCCGATACACCGAAATCCTCGTGATGGATGCCAAAGGCCTCAACGTCGCCCAGACCATCCTGACCTCGGACTACTGGCACGGCGATGAAGACAATTTCACCGCCACTTTTGGCGCTACCGCGGACGCTGTCCATGTCGGCAAGATCGGACGGAACGTGCGCAGTCAGGCGCTCCAAAGCCAGGTGTCGGTGCCGGTCACCCATCCGGTCAGCGGCGCGCTGATTGGCGTGATCACGGTTGGTGTCGACGTTTCGATGCTCTATCTGTTGGTTGTCGCGCCGGGCTGACGGCGCCCGCACGGGCGCCATGATGCTCGAACTACCCACACAAGAGTTCTCAGCAATCGTGCTGATCGCCCTGGTCGGCGGGTCGGCGGCGATCAGCCATGTCGCGTTCTAGCGCCATCAAGGCCCTGCCCGACCACCCGCTGAAAATTGAAAGCGCCCCCCATGGGGCGCTTTTTTCTTGGCTGATCCCTACCCGGCGCGACCCCAAGCTGGCTTTACTGTCGCAAATACGTTCCCGATATCCTTGCGAAATCTACTTTTTGTGCGCGAATATATTCGGCCCGCGCGTTTTGTCGCATGATATACTACGTATATATTTATTTGTACTGTTATTTTTGGTTAATTTCAAGTTTCGTGCCATATGGTACGAATATTCGTTAGTACAATTATAAAAGCCGCCCGCAAGCGTCAATCGCGTCCAAGACGTCATGCCTCCTGGACGCACAACCCGGAAATGTGCGCGGATGTCTAAATTATCCATTGCGGTTCGTATCTATCTTCTCGTGGCACTCTCACTCGTGACGCTGGGCCTGATGGCCTATATGAGCATCACCTCGCTCGGCTCGACGCGGCAGGAACTGCGGCAGGGCGAGCTGATGGCCATCACCGACACAGCTTCGGCGATCATCCAGGGCGCCTATGATCGCAGCCAGAGCGGCGAGATGACCGTCGAGGTCGCCCAGGCCAGTGCCATGCAGGCGCTGCGCGACATCCGCTACCGTGGCACCGAATACATGTTCGTGACCAGCGACACCGCAGTGATGCTGATGCATCCGATGAAGCCGGAGCTTGAGGGTACCGACCAGACGAATATGGAAGACCCGACCGGCAAGAAGATCTTTCAGGAGATGGTCACGATCGCCAAGACGCAGGGCAGCGGATTTGTCGGCTACCAGTGGCCGCGCGGCCAGGAAACCGCCCCGGTGGACAAGCTGAGCTATGTTGCCTATTTCGAGCCATGGGGCTGGGTGGTCGGCACCGGCGTCTATGTCGATGATCTGCGGGCGGCAAATTTCCAGACACTGCTGGTCCAACTCGGCATCACCGGCGGCATCTCCTTGGTGGTCCTGTTGCTCGCGACCGTGATCGGCCGCTCGATCACCAGACCGATCTCGGCGCTTACACGCACGATGCAGTCGCTGATGGAAGGTGACTTCACGGTCGGTGTGGATGGCAAGGATCGCGGCGACGAAATCGGCAACATGGCGCGGGCGGTGGAAGTGTTCCGCGAACAGGGCCTCAAGGTCAGCCAGATGACTGAGGCCGAGGCCGCCCGCATCGTGGCCGATGAGGCGCAGCGTCGCCTGATGATGAGCCAGCTGCAGGGTGCATTCGGCGAAGTGGTGGATTCGGCGATCGCCGGCGACTTCTCCAAGCGGGTCAATGCCGAATTCCCCGATCAGGAACTCAACAGCCTGGCCGGCAGCGTCAACAGCCTGGTCAAGACGGTCGAGGGCGGGTTGAGCGAAACCGGACGGGTGCTCAAGGCGCTGGCCAATACCGACCTGACCGAGCGTATGGAAGGCAATTACCAGGGCGCCTTTGCCCAGCTGCAGGGCGATACCAATGCCGTGGCCGACCGGCTGACCGACGTGGTCAACCGGCTGCAGAACACCTCGCAGTCGCTGCGCACGGCCACCAGCGAGATCCTGGCCGGTGCCAATGACCTCAGCGAACGCACCACCAAGCAGGCGGCGACGATCGAAGAGACCTCGGCGACCATGGAACAGCTGGCCGCCACCGTGCTGGCCAATGCCAACAAGTCCGGCCAGGCCAGCGCCAAGTCGCAATCGGTGTCGCTGACGGCCGAAGAGGGCGGCCTGGTGATGGGCCAGGCGACCGGGGCCATGGAAAAGATCACCAGCTCCAGCGCCAAGATTTCCAACATTATTGGGCTGATCGACGACATCGCCTTCCAGACAAACCTCCTGGCGCTGAACGCCTCGGTCGAAGCGGCGCGGGCGGGTGATGCCGGCAAGGGCTTTGCCGTGGTGGCCGTGGAAGTGCGGCGGCTGGCCCAATCGGCGGCCTCGGCCTCGGCCGACGTCAAGGTGCTGATCGAGCAGAGCGCGAGCGAAGTGGCCGGCGGCACCAAGCTGGTGGCGGAAGCGGCCGGCAAGCTCGAGGCGATCCTGATCGGGGTGCGCGAGACCAGTCAGGTCATGGAAGGCATTGCCCGCGACAGCCGCGAGCAGGCTTCGGCCATCGAGGAGGTCAATGTCGGCGTACGGCAGATGGACGAGATGACCCAGCACAATGCGGCGCTGGTCGAGGAGATCAACGCGGCCATCGAGCAGACCGAAAGCCAGGCCGGGGAACTCGACGAGATCGTGGCGGTATTCGCCACCAATGGCTCGCCAAGCAGTGCGAGCATGGCGCGGGCCGCGGTCGCCAACCGGCCGGCGGCCAGGCCCGCGACCAGGCCAGCGGCCAAGCCGGCGAAGGCCGGGGGACAATATCTCAGCCAGGGCAATGCCGCCGTCGCCCAGGACTGGAACGAGTTCTAGCGCAAGGCTGACATGATGGCGCGATGGCCCGGAGCGATCCAGGCCATCTGTTGTTGCCGAATGCTGGCAAACGCTTGAGATCAAGCCAGACTCTGGCGTAAACGAGAGTTCCTTCGTCTCCGCCGGGAGTCAGCATGTCGCGCACCGATGCCATTCTCAAGCGCCTTGCGGCGCTGCACCCCAAGCTGATCGATCTCAGCCTTGACCGCATGCTGCCGCTGCTGGAAACGCTGGGGCGGCCGCAGGACCGGTTGCCACCGGTGATCCATGTGGCGGGCACCAATGCCAAGGGCTCGACGATCGCCTATCTGCGGGCCTTTCTCGAGGCGGCGGGCAAGAGCGTCCACGTCTATAATTCCCCCCATCTTGTGCGCTTCAACGAGCGGATCCGGCTGGGTGGCAAGCTGGTCGACACGCGGCGGCTCAATGCCGTGCTGGAGCGCGTCGAAGCGGTCAACGCGGGCCGGCCGATCACCTTTTTCGAGGTGACGACGGTGGCCGCCATGGTGCTCTATGCCGAGACGCCGGCCGACTACCTGCTGCTCGAAACGGGCATGGGCGGCACCTATGACACCACCAATATCGTCGATCACCCGCTGGGGGTGATCATCACCCCGGTCGATCTCGACCACCAGAGCTATCTGGGCAATACCATTGCCGAGATCGCGGTGAACAAGGCGGGCATTCTCAAGCGCGGCAGCAAGGCGGTGATCGGGCTGCAGCAGGAAGAGGGCCGCGCGGTGATCGAGCGCGCCGCGCACCGGCTGGGCGTGCGGCCGATCTGGCAAGGCCAGGACTTCCATGGCTCGGCGCAGGATGGACGGCTGGTCTACCAGGACGAGGACGGGCTGCTCGACCTGCCGCCGCCGGCGCTGATCGGGGCGCACCAGTTCGACAATGCGGCGCTGGCCATTGCGGCGACGCGGCATTTCGGCCTGCCGGTGGACGAAGCGGCGATGGCCCGCGGGCTGCGCAGCGTGGTGTGGCCGGCGCGGATGATGCCGCTGCAGGGCAAGCTGCGCGACCTGCTGGGCCCCGGCGCCGAGCTGTGGCTGGATGGCGGGCACAATGTGCATGGCGCCACGGCTTTGGCCAAGGCCATGGCCGAAATGAACCGGGCGCGGCCGGCGCCGCTCGTGCTGATCATGGGGATGATGAATACCCGCAACCCGGCCGATTTCCTCGCCCCCTTTGCCGGACAGGTACAGGCCATCTTCACGCTGGGCGTACCGGGCGAGCCCAATGCGCACAAGGCCGACACCATTGCCCGGCAGGCGCGCGCAGCCGGCTTTGCCGCCAGCCCGAAGCGCTCGATCGTGTCGGCGCTGCAGGCCGCGGCCCAGGTCAGCGGAGCACGGGTGCTGATCTGCGGCTCGCTCTACCTGGCCGGCGATGTGCTGGCCAAGAATGGCACGCCGCCGGAGTGAGGCAGCGCTTTCAGTATTTGCCCTGGTCGCTGCCGATGAAGGGGTCGACCGGGCTGGTGCCGGTAAGGGGGGCGCGGCCCAGGATGGCCTCGACCACCGCTGCCTGCAGCGCCTCGCTCGAGCCATAGGCGTTGATATAAGCGGGCACTCGCGGCGCGTCGTAGAGATAATAGGGATAGCCGAAGGAGATCATCAGCGTGGGCACATCGTGCCAGTAGCGGGTCATGCCGCCCAGGGTGGAACCGGTGAGCTTGACCCAGTCGATGAAGATGCGGCTGCGGCCCAGAGTGGTCTCTTCGGCAAACAGATACAGCACCAGGTCGAAGTCCTTGGGGCTGACGGTCATGCCGGGCTCAAAGACCGTGACGGCAAAGCCCTCTTCCTCAAGCCGCATCGGCACGCTGAGCGGCAGCGGCGCCGGCATGAAGGGCAGGATGACGCCGCCCGAATAGACCAGCACGCGGTGATGCTTGCCCGGCGAGAGCGGCAGCAGGTGGTTGACGTCCTTGACCAGGGTGGGAACGCGGGCGGTGACCGACGTGGCGGTGATCTGGTGTTCAGCACTGGCGACGATCTGGCGAGCCGTCTCCAGATCGGGCGCCGGACGGGCCTGGTGCAGGCCCTGGGCTGCCTTGAGGGCGAGGACGCGGGTGACGGCCTCGTCGACCCGCTCCTGGCTGAGGCGGCCATCGGCAACGGCTTTGACCAGGCGCATCAGATCGGCATTGGGATCGTTGGAGAAGAGGATGACGTCGCAGCCGGCGATGATCACCTCGGGCAGGGTCTGGTCGCGCGGGCCCCAATCGCCGAGGCCGGCCATGCCGGTGGCGTCCGAGACGATGAGGCCATTAAAGCCCAGTTCGCGGCGCAGCAGGTCCTCGTTGAGAATGCGGCTGAGCGAGGCCGGGCGATAGGCTTCAGCGCCGGCATCGGGATCGAGTGCCAGTGCATAGGCGGGCAGCGCGATATGGGCTGACATCACGCTCATGACGCCGGCGGCGATGGCCTTACGGTAGAGCCGGCCGAAACTGGCCTCCCAGTCGCTCATCGACAGGGGATTGACGGTGGTGACCAGGTGCTGGTCGCGATCGTCATAGCCTTCGCCCGGCCAGTGCTTGACGGTGGCGGCAATGCCATTGGCCTGGAAGGCGGCGATCTGGGCCATGGCATGGCGCTCGACCTTGTCGATATCGCTGCCAAAAGAGCGGGTGCCGACAATGGCGCTGCGCCAGGCGATGTTGAGATCGATGACGGGAGTAAAGCTCCAGTTGAGACCCACGGCAGCGGCTTCGCGCGCCATCAGGGTCGAGATGGCCGTGGTGGCATCGAGATCATCGACGGCAGCCAGTCCCAGGGGATTGGGCACGCTGGTGCCCAGCGGCAGGCTCATGCGGCTGCCTTCGAGATCGGCACTGACCAGCAGGGGCAGCGGGCTGAGCGCCACCAGTTCGCGCGACAGGGCAATCTCGACGTCAAGATCGGCCGAATACATGCGGGTAATGCCGCCGGGCTTGAAGCTGCGCACCTGCTCGGCGGTTTCGGCCGGGGTACCGCGGGCGATCAGGACGAAGAGCTGGGCCAGCTTGTCGCGCGGCGTCAGGGCGTCCCGCGTGGCATGCACCCAGGCCATGGCGTCATCGTCGAGATGGAATGGGGCGGCAGCGAGATCGAGTGGCGCCATGGGGCTTGCTCCCTAGAGTCTTTTTGTTAGCGCCAGACCTAGCAGAAGTGCCCGCATGTGCAAACTCAAGCGGCGTGCGACTCCAGCCACTTGATCAGCTGCACGCGCGACTGGCCGGCGCCCACCTTCATGTCCACCGGCTGGCCCTGCTTGAAGACGATCAGCGTGGGCATGTTGCGCACATTGTACTGGCTGGTAATGGCGGGATTGCCGGCGACGTCGAGCTTGACGATCTTGACGGTGCCGGCCAGCGTGACGGCGAGTTCATCCAGCGTCGGCGCCATGGCCAGGCATGGCGCGCACCATTCGGCCCAGAAATCGACGAGGACGGGTTGGTCGGCGGCGAGAACTTCGCGGGCGAAACTGGCATCATCAACGTCCAGGGCCATATGGCTGCTCCCAAGATTAAGCAGGGAGGCTAGACCTGGGGGCTGGCGCCGACAAGGCATACAGCATCTGGTTGCGGCCCGCGGTTAGAAAGTCTTTCCACCGGCGCGGCGCAAAGCAAAACGCCGCCGGATTGCTCCAGCGGCGTCAGAATTCTCGCGGCGCCGATGGTCAGGCGGCAGCGTGGCCTTCGAGCCATTTGGTGAGGCCTGCCTTGGGCGTGCCGGCACCGATCTTCATGTCGGCGGCTTCGCCGCCCTTGAAGAGGATCATGGTCGGGATGGAGCGGACACCATATTTGCTGGCGGTACCCGGATTGTCATCGACGTTGAGCTTGACGATCTTGACCCGGCCGGCCAGTTCCGTGGAAAGCTCGTCGAGAACGGGCGCAATCGCGCGGCAGGGCCCGCACCACTCCGCCCAGAAATCCACGAGGACGGGCTCTTTGGAGTTGAGGACTTCCTCGCCAAAATTGGCGTCGGAAACATGAGTAGTCATGGGAATTTGCCTTTTGTTCTAAGCGGCGGTCTGTGTGCGCCCAAAGCTGGTGAGAGTCCAGCACGGGTACAACGCAGATCACTGCAAGGTGAAGCCTTCAGTGCCCGCCGCCAGCGCGTCTGAGGGCAGTTTCATCAACGATTCCAGTGTTGTCCAGAGAATGGCCGCATGCGCGGTCCGTCCGGGGAAGAGCTGACTTGCAACCAATGCATACAATCCCAGCTGAGTAAGATAGTTCCCCGGCACGGCGCCCGGCCCCCCGGGCACGACCGCATCGGACTTGTAGTCGATCACCATTACCCCGTGGTCGTCAATCACCAGACGATCGATGCGGCCACTGAGGCGCACGGGCTGGCCATGGCGGGAGATGTCCAGCAGGAAGGGCACTTCGGCGCGGCTGCCCGGACCAAAGATGGATGCCAGTTCGGGCCGGCTCAGGATGGCGATCGCCTTGGCGGCGAGACGGGGATGGTCGGCAGGCGAATCAGGCAAGAGGGCAGCCAGCGCCTTGTCGGCGATGGCGGGCCAGATATCCGGATCGAGCTTGCCCAGATGCTGCAGCAAAGCGTGCAGAGCAATGCCCTCGCGCCGGGCGGCATCGGCATCGCGCACCTGTTCGGCCAGGCTATCAAGCGCGGCGCCGGGACCGGTGGCCGTACCGGCCAGCGAGGGCGACAGCAGGGTAATAGTCTGCGCCTCGGGCAGCGGGGCAAAGCTCAGCGGCAGATGGCCGGGACCGGTGGCGGCACGGGCTGGGCCGGCCGGCAGCGGCGCGATGCGTTCGCGCGGATAGACCAGAGCCACTTCGGCGCCGCCGGCATCGGTCTGGCTCTGCGCCTGCGGGCGCAGGGCGGTGTCGATGGCGTCATACCAGCTGCCGGCCAGCTGGGTGGCCGCGTCCGAGCCGGGCGTGAGGGCGCCGGTGACATAGAGCTCGTCCTCGGCGCGAGTCATGGCGACATAGAGCTTGCGCCAGTATTCGCGCTCGAGATTGGCGTCGACCTCCTGCTTGATGGGCAGGGTCGTCGCCACGTGATCGGCAGTGCCCGCGGCGTGCATCAGCAAGGGCCCTGGCGCCTCGGCCAGGACATAGACCGGCTTGCCGATCATCTGCTTGCGCTGTTTGGCGGCGGCATCGGCGAGGATGACGATGGGGGCCTCGAGCCCCTTGGCGCCATGCACGGTCATGACGCGGACGCCGGCGCCCGATTCGGGCAGCTCGCGCTTGATGGTGCCCGAGCGCTGGCGCATGTCGGCGACAAAGCCCTGCAGCGAGGGCTGCGGCCCCTGCTCATGGTTGAGCGCCAGCTCCAGCAGTTCGGCCACCACGTCATCGACCTCGCCGCCAAAGCGGGTGTGGAAACGGCGCAGCCCGCCTTCGGCATAGAGAACTTCCGTCAGGAATTCGAAGGGGCGCTCGAAATCGAGCTCTCCGCGCCACCGGGCGAGGCGGGCGGCGGCGGCGATCGCGGCGGGATGGGCGTGGGCGGCGAGCGCCTGCCAGAGGGTCTGGCCGCGGGCGCGGGGCTGGGCCAAGGCGAAGAGGGTTTCCTCGTCGATGTCGAACAGCGGCGAGCGCAAGAGGGCCGCCAGTTGCAGATCATCAGCGGGATTGAGCAGCACGTCGCAGAGCGCCAGCAGGTCCATGACGGCGATATGGCTGGTGACGCCAAGGCGGTCGGCGCCCGGGGTGGGCAGGCCGGCATTGCGCAGGGCGCGGATGACTTCCTGAAAGACCGGGCCGCGCGACTGCACCAGGATCAGCACATCGTCGGCGGTGACGGCGCGGCCGCGGCCGGTGAGCGGGCGGCGCTGGTCGATCCAGGCCTTGATCTGGGCGGCGATGCGCTCGGCCACCTGGCGCGGCGCGCTGCGCTCGGTTTCAAGCACCGTGGTGGGCCAGGCACTGCCGGCAGGAGCATCGGCCACCTGCTGGGCCGGCGGCCAGAGCGTCACCGAACCGCCGCGCATGGTGCGGGCGGTATTGTGGTGCAGCTTGTCGGCTTCGAGCAGAGCCGCCTGGATATCCTCGCGATCGGCGACGAGATCCACCGCGGCGAGGATTTCGGGCAGGGTGCGGAAGCTGGTGCGCAGTGGCACGGGCTCAAAGGGCAGATCGACCAGGTCGGCCTTGGCGGCAAAATCCTGGCCGGTGGCGCCGAACAGAGCCGGCTCGGCGCCCTGGAAGGAATAGATGGACTGTTTCTGGTCGCCCACGGCAAAGAGCGAGCGCGGCCGGGTGACGGCCCCTGCCCCCGCAAAATACTCTTCGGCAATGGCGCGCACGACGCGCCATTGCTCGCCATTGGTATCCTGGCTTTCATCGACCAGGATATGGTCGATGCCGGAATCGAGCTTGTAGCGCACCCAGTCGCCGGACTGGTGCTGGAAGAGATCGGCTAGACGTTCGACCAGATCGTCGAAATCGAGCAGCGAGCGGGCGCGCTTCTGCGCCTGGTAGCGCTGGCCGACGGCGGCGACGATATCGAGCAGGGCATCGCTGCGTTCGATCAGGGTGGCTGCACGGCGGGCGGCGGCCAGTTCGGCCAGGCGTTCCGCTTCGGCGGTCAGCCGATCGGCTAGATCGGGATCGGCACTGCTGACCGCCTTGACGACGAGACGGGCGGGTACGGTTTCGTCGGCGGTGAGGAAGGCGCGCAGCCAGGCCGCGGGTGACGGATTGGCCGGGTCGATGGCGGCGAGCTTGTCCTCGAGCTTGCGATTGCCGCCCGAGGGCGGGCAGAGGGCAAAGAGCTTGTTCAGGTCATCCTGCGTCACCAGGCGCTCGGCAATGATGGCGGCATCGAGTTCGGCCGGCGAGCGGCTGGCCGCCGCGCCGATCAGGGCGCGCAGATTGGCCTTGGCCCGCTCGGGCTCGGCCAGGACCAGCTTGAGTTTGCGGCCATCGGACAGTGCCGCATTGATGGCATTCTTGATCTGCTCGTCGCTGAGGGTGCGAAACAAGGTTTCCACCGCGCCATCGACATCAAGCCCCTGCGACAGCACGGTTTCGCGGGCGGAGAGCAGCATGGCGGCGCGCTCGTCATCCTCGATGACAGCGAAATCAAAGGGCACGCCGGCCTCGAGCGGGAAGCGGTGCAGCACCGATTCGCAGAAGGCGTGGATGGTGACGATCTTGAGCCCGCCGGGGGTTTCGAGCGCCTTGGCAAAGAGCGTCCGGGCGCGCTCGCGCAGTTCCGGCGTCACGCCGGGGCCCTCGATTTTCGCCAGTTCGATATCGAGCTCGGCATCGTCCAGCAAAGCCCATTTGGCCAGCTCGCCGGCGACGCGGCGGCGCATTTCGGCGGCGGCGGCCTTGGTATAGGTCAGGCACAGCACCGTTTCGGGCGCGGTGCCGGCCAGCAGCAGGCGCAGCACGCGGCGGGTGAGCACGAAGGTCTTGCCCGAGCCGGCATTGGCCGACACCCAGATCGACCAGGCCGGATCGGCGGCGCGCGACTGGTGGGCGCTGGTATCGAAAGGGACGACGAGAGGGCCGCGATCGCTCATGGTTCGCCCTCCGATCCATCGACAGCAGTCCATTCGGCCAGCCGCGACAGGTGATCATAGGCGCCGGCAAAGCGCTGGCCGGGCAGCGGCAGTAGCCGGGCGGGCATGGGCGTGTCGCGCAGCAGGAAGAGTTCGACATGGCGCTGCATGCGCTGCGTGATCTCGTCGGCAGCGCCCATCAGGTCAAAGCCGTCGGCGGGGATGAAGGGCTTGGCCGTGAAGGCATCGGGGCCGAGGCCGACCTTGATATAGGTGAGGGCCGAGGTGGGCGCGGGGGCGATACCATCCTTGAGCGTACCGGCCTGGGCCATCTGGGCTTCGAGCAGCAATTGGGGGACCTCGAAGGCCTGCATGGCGCCCTTGGTGGGGGGCGAACCGGTCTTGAAGTCGATGATCTCAAGGGTGCCGTCAGCGAGCTCGTCGATGCGGTCGGCGCGGCCGCGCAGGGTGAAGGGCTCGCTCAGATGCAGCCTGAGCTCGCCATCGATCTCGGCGTGGCGCTGCGCCACCAGGGGTTCGCGGGCGCGCTCGAAAGCGAGGAACTGGATGGCGGCGGTATGGAAGCGGCGCAGCCAGATATCGCGGCGCTCGCCAATGGCGTCGAGGCCGGAAAACTTGTCGGCGGCGATGGCCATCAGCGTGTCGATGGCATCGGGGGCCGTGACCGCGTGACGGCGGATGACGAAGGTGGCGAAGATGTCGTGGATGATGGTGCCGCGCTCGCGGCTGTCGGGACTGTCGCCCAGCGGATCGAGCGGCCGCAGACCCAGCACGTGCTTGGCATAGACATCATAGGGCGAGCGCATCAGGGTTTCGACTTCGGTGACCGAGAGGGCGCGCGGCCTTGTGCTGGCAGGCGGATTGGGCAGGGGACGCGGGGCTGGCCTGGTCTCCTCCACCGCATCGAGCCGGCGCGCCTGATCGAGCCAGATGGCGCCGGCGGCTTCCCAGGCATCGGCCGTGGCCTTGCCGGCGAAGGCCTGCAGCCGCTGCAGCAGGCGCGAGGCAATGGCAGGGCTGGCGCCGATGCGGTCGGCATGGGCGATGATGACCTGGGGATTGCCCATGGCCTGGGCAAAGTCATGCGCGGCCAGACCCTGGCGGCGCTCGGGCGGGTTGAGCCCGGCAGCCAGGCGCATGCCGCGGCTGAGCCAGGGGCCCGGATCGGCCGGTTCGGGCCATTTGTCCTCGTTGAGCGCGGCCAGGATCAGCAGATCGGGATTTTGCAGCCGGGCTTCGAGCTGGCCCCAGATGGCAATGTCCTGCCCCCGCTCTTCATGCGTGCGCACCTGGGCGCCCAGCATCAGCGCGCTGAGCACCCCGTCGAGCTGGCGCGGGCGGAAGCTGTGGCCCTCGCCACCAAGGCTCGCCATCTGCCCGGCCCAGTCGGCCAGTTCGCGGCGACCCGGGATCTCGGCGCCGTCGGCCACGGCGTCAAAGGCGCTGCAGAGGGAAGCGGCCAGGGCGCCGGCGCGGATGGATTTTTCCCCCAGCAGGGCAAAGAGGGGCGTCAGCGCCGTCTCGATCTGGTCGAACAGCGCCAGGATCGGCGCGCGATCGGCCTCGGTGAGGCGGCGGGCCGGATGGGTGGTGGTCTTGTCGATATTGGCGGCCAGCAATTGGCGCAGGCCGGCCAGACCGGGATTGGCGCGCTGGCCGCGCAACAGGCCCAGCTCTATGGCGTCGGCCAAGGCCGAAATGGCGGCGCGGCTCTGCCCGAAACGGGTGGCGCGGTTGCGCAGCAGGGCCATGAGATCGACGGCCGAGCAACCATTGTTCGCCAGCGCCAGGATCTGGCGCAACAGGCGCCCGGCGGCCGACTGGAATAGGGGCGCGCCGGCGGCATCGTCGACGGCAACGCCAAAGCGGCGCAGTTCGGCGGCGATGCGGCGGGCCAGATTACGATCGGGCGTGACGATGCCGACGGTTTTTTGGTCACTGAGGGCCTGGCGCGCGGCGAGAGCGATGGCGCGGGCCTCCTCGTCCTCGGTGCGAGCGCGGATGACGGACAGGCCATGGCTGGCAAGGGCGAGCTGGTCTGGCGTGAGGCGCTGGGTGGACCAGCGGGCGGTGTCGCGGGTGAGCGCGAGGGCGCGATGGACCAAAGTGGTGCGGGGATGGTCGGTGGGCGCCAGTTCGGTGACGTCGCTGATGGCAGCGCCCATGGCGCGAAGCAATTTAGCCAAGCCATATTGCGGATGGCCATGGGGATTGTTGGCCGGATCGAGCAAAGCCGCGTGATCGGCCGGGGTCATGGCGCAATCGAGGCCCGGCAGCACCACGGCGCCGCGCGGCAGGGCATTGATGGCGGCTAGGAGGCGCGCGGTGGCGACGATCGAGCCGGTGGAGCCGGCGGCAATGACCGGGCGGGTGCCATAGACCAGAGGGGTGGCCGACGCCTGGCGATCGAGGCGCTGGCCGCGCAAGGCGGCGATATCGGCCTGGCCGCTGGCGGCCAGTCGTAGCGGCCAATAGGTCAGGGCGATATCGAGAAAGGTCAGCGTCTGCTGCCAGTATTCGCCCAGATTAGCCTCGATCTCGGGCACGATGGCGCGGATCTCGGCGGCGCCGCGCTCCTCGGTATGCAGATCATCGATCAGTACGCCCAGCGATTCGGCCATGGAGAGGATTTCCCCGGCCGTGGGGGGACTGGAAAAGGCGCGCTGGCCGGCGGGTGAATTGGCCCATTGATCGACGAGGCTGGAGAGCACTAGCCGGCGTTCGAGGCCCGAGGCCGCCGGCAGCGGAATGGGCGCGTCGAAGGGCGGCAGGAAAGGCTCTTCGTCCTCGACCTCGCCGCCAAAGGTGCGGATATCGGGCAACAGGCCATGGCCGCGGCGGGCAAATTCATCGGCCAGAGCCTGCTTGGCGCGGCGGGTGGGGAGGACAATGGTGACATCGGTGAGCCAGAAGGGCGCGGTCTGGTCGGCGCCGCCCAATAGCGTGCCATCGATGACCCGATCGGCCAGGGTAGCGATGAAGCGGGCATGTGGGGCGATGGAGAAGAGGGTCATGGCGCGGTGGGGGCGGCGAGGCGCCGCTCGGCCTCGGCGAGCCCGGCCGGATCGCCAACATGAAACCAAGGGGCATTGAGCGCGACGCCATAGAGGGTTTCGCGCTCAAGGCAGGCATCGAACAGGTCATTGAGCGAGAAGGCGCCATCGGGCGTATCGGCGAAGAGCGCCTTGCCCATAACGGCGACGCCGCAATAGATCACCGGGGCGCCATAGTCGCGGGTGATCTCGCCACTGGGGGCGAGGCAAAAATCATGGCTGCGGGCAAAGCCGGTGGCATCGCGCGGGTGCACGCAAAGCAGCACGATCTCGGCTTTTCCCGCGGCAAAGCGGGCGAGCAGCCGGGCCAGCGGCGCATCGCTGCCGGCAGGCCAGAAGGCATCGGTATTCATCACCAGGATCGGGTCGGAATGCAGCATGGGCAGAGCCCGCTTGACCCCGCCACCGGTATTGAGCAGGTCCTCCTCGCGGCTGAGCTTGAGCAGGCCGCCGAAATGGGCCAGCAGCTGGTCGGCGCGATAATGGCCATTGGCGACGAAGCGCTTGGCGCCCTCGGCCCTGGCATTGTCCATGACCCGCTCGATCAGCGGCACGCCGGCCACCGGCACCAGCGGCTTGGGCATGGAATCGGTGATGGGCCGCAAGCGTGTGCCCAGGCCCGCGGCCAGCAGCATGACGTCGGGGAATCGGCTGGGTTCGGTGGTGTCGGTCATGGGCGGATAAGACCGATGTTAGCTCGCTTCGTCCACCCCTTCCCTGCCCCCTACCCGGGTCCCCGCCATTCGAGCGTAGCTCTCATGGCCTCCTCACCTAAAATCGCTCCACTGGAGCGATTTGCCTGCGGCCGGTTCGAAGCCCCCTGAAGGGGGAGGGGCGGTTCGGTGCGTGGGGTGAGTTCGCCGCGTCAGGTGCGCAGCACGCCGCCGGTGGACTTGGTGACGGCGGCGACGACGGCGGCGGAGACCTGGTCGATGTCTTCGTCGGTCAGGGTCTTGTCCATGGGCTGGATGGTGACGGCGATGGCGACGGACTTCTTGCCGGCTCCGACATGGCTGCCTTCGAAGACGTCAAAGATATTGACGTCGCGGATCAGCGCCTTGTCGGCGCCGCGGGCGGCGCGCAGGATGGTGGCGGCGGTGACTGCGCTGTCGACGACAAAGGCAAAGTCACGGCTGAGCGGCATGAGCGCGGACAGCGCCAGAGCCGGCTTGGTGCGGGTAGCCTTCTTGCGCGACTCGGGCAGCGCGTCGAGATCGATCTCGAAGGCGGCGACCGGGCCGCTCAGATCGAGCGCTGTGGCCCAGGCCGGATGCAGTTCGCCGAACCAGCCCAGGGTGACCTTGGGGCCCAGGGCAATGCGGCCGCCGCGGCCGGGATGGCTCCAGGGTGCCGGTTCGGCCAGGATCTGCACCTTGTCGATATCGACGCCCAGCGCATCGAGCACGGCGGCCAGATCGGCCTTGGCGTCAAAGACACCAACCTTGTCGGCCTTGCCCGACCAGTGACGACCCGAGCCATTCAGGCCGGCCGTGCCGGTGCGGATGCCGGTGGCATAGGTGTGCTGGCCCTCGGGGCTGGCCGAGAGGAAGACCTGGCCGACTTCAAAGAGGCCGAGATCATCCAGGCCGCGATTGGTGTTGCGCAGGGCGGCCGCCAGCAGGCCGGGCAGCAGGGAAGGCCGCATGTCGGTCATGTCGGCGGCGATGGCATTGGCCAACTGCAGCTCTTCCTGGCCGCCACCGAAGCGGGTGGCTTCGGCATGGCTGATGAAGCTCCAGGTGACCGCCTCGTCCAGCCCGCGCGATGCCAAAGCCCGGCGGGCGATGCGGCGACGGTTCTGGATGGTGGTCAGCATGCGCGGGGCGACATGGCTCAGCCGAGCCAGCGGCTCGACCGGGATATTGTCGACGCCGACCATGCGCATGACCTCCTCGACCAGATCGGCCTTGAGGGTGACATCGGGACGCCAGCTGGGGACTTTCACCGTGAAGACATCGCCCTTGGGGGTGAGCTCGAATCCGAGCTTGGAGAGGATGGCGGTGACGATCATCGGCTCGACATCGAGGCCGGTGAGGCGGCGCACTTCGCTGAGCGGGAAGTCGATGGTGGTATCAGCATAGACGTCCTCGCCCGACACAGCCGGCTCCATGGCCTGCCCGCCGCAGAGCTCGAGCACCAGGCGCGTCGCCAGCTCGAGGCCGGGATCGGTCAAGGCCGGATCAACATGGCGCTCGAGGCGATAGCGGGCATCGGAGACGATGCCGGTCTTGCGGCCGGTGCGGGCGATGAGATCAGGATCCCAGCTGGCGCATTCCATGAAGACATTGGTGGTGGCGTCGGTGACGCCGGAGCGGATGCCGCCCATGATACCGCCGAGGCAAAGCGGGCCGGTATCGTCGGCGATGACGGTCATGGTCTCGTCGAGGACATAGACCTTGTTGTCGAGCGCGTCGAAGCTCTCGTTGCGGGCATTTCGCAGCACGGGCTGGCCGTCGAGCTTGTCGGCATCATAGGCGTGCAGCGGCCGGCCCCAGCCGAGCGACACCCAATTGGTGATGTCGACAATGGCATTGATGGGGCGCAGGCCGACGGCGCGCAGGCGCTGCTGTAACCAGGCGGGGGACGGGCCGTTCTTGACGCCCTTGATATAGCGACCGCCGAAGCGGCGGATGGCCTTGGGCTCGTCCGCGCCGAACTGGTGCGGCAGCGGGGCGATGGGGCTTTTGCCCTGCGAGGGCACCGGGGACATATCAGTGGTCTTGAGCGTGCCCAGGCCATAGGCGGCCAGATCGCGGGCAATGCCATAGACGCCGGTGGCGTCGCCACGATTGGGCGTAATGGAAATGTCAAAGACCACGCCGTCAATGCCGGCATAGCTGGGATAGCTGACGCCAATGGGGGCGTCGGCGGGCAGCTCGATAATGCCGTCGTGGTCCTCGGAGAGTTCGAGCTCGGCATTGGAGCAGAGCATGCCATTGGAGACCTGGCCGCGGATATTGCCCTTGCCGATGGTCATGTCCTTGCCCGGGATATAGGTGCCGGGGAAGGCAAAGACGGTCTTGAGGCCGGTGCGCGCATTGGGGGCGCCGCAGACCACGTCGATCAGCTCACCGGTGCCGGCATCGACCTTGCAGACGCGCAGGCGGTCGGCATCGGGGTGTTGCTCGGCCGAGACCACATGGGCGGTGACGAAATTGGCCAGCGCCTTGCCCTGGTCTTCCATGGCCTCGAGTTCGAGCCCGATCAGGGTCAGCGTCGTGCCGATTTCAGTGGCGGACGCATCGGTGTCGAGATGTTCCTTGAGCCAGTCGAGGGTGAATTTCATGGATATGGGCCTTTAGCGGAAGTCGCTGGCGCTGCCGGTAATGGCCGGCAGGCTGCGGGAAATCTTGAACAGTTCGACCAGCACATTGGCAAAGCCGCGGGCGTCGTCGATGGCACGGTGGGTATGGGCGATGTGACCGTAGAATTCGGCCGGCAGCTTGCTCATGCCCCAGTCGAGATAGGGCGCGCCACGCAGGGTGCCGGCCATGGTATAAAGGCAGATGCCGCCGCCGCGAAAAATCTGGCGGCCCTTGAACGGACCGGACAGGGCGCGGGTGCCGGCATATTCATCGAGATAATGATCCATCCACAGCCCGTCAAAGATCATCGGCGCGGCGACGAAGACCTTGGGGCCGGGCAGACTGTCGACCCAATCGGCAAAGCGCGGCATGACCACGGCCGGGTCTTCGGCATTGGTCGTGGCGGCCGCCCAGGCCTCGGGCTGGGTTTCCCACCATTCCATGGTGGTCTCATTGGTGGTGCGGTCGGGGCGCTGCAGCAGCTGGGCCTCGAAGTCGCCATAGGAGGTGCCGTCGGCGGCGATGGCGACCGAGGCAAAGCTCAGCATGGAATTGTGCAGCGGGGTGGGGCCATCGCTTTCGATATCGGTGACGATGAAGATGGGCGTGGCGACCTGGTTATAGACGTCGCGCCCGGCCGGCAGCACGGTTACGAGGCGGAAGGTCTCGCAGACCAGCTCCATATCGGGCGAGAAGCCGCCATTGCGGGCGAAATAGGCCTCGTGGCCGGCGCGCCAGGCGGCGTAGTCGCCCTCGCCTTCCCTGTCGGTGAAGTCCGGGCCAACATCGTCGAAGCGCCTTGTTTCGACGCTGAGCGTCTCGATGACGCAGGCGGGCACACCCGCGCCATTGCGCACCACATCGCGCCGCCCGGGCTCAGGCATGGGCTCGCCGCCGGGACCATAGTCGCGCAGCGCGCCACAGGTCGCGGTCTTCCTGCCGGCCAGCACCAAAGCCAGCAGTTCATCGGCCAGTTCGGGCGAGTCGCCGAAGCTGAACTGGACGGCGTCGGCATAAAGGGGCGGGAGGTCGACCATTGGTCTAGCTGCTCAAGCCGCCAAACAGGGTCGGCAGATCCAGCGGGCGGAAGCCGTAGTGGTCGAGCCAGCGCTGGTCGGCGTCGAAGAAGGCGCGCAGGTCCGGCATGCCGTATTTGAGCATGGCGATGCGATCGATGCCCATGCCCCAGGCAAAACCCTGGTAGATCTCCGGATCGAGCCCGGCATTGGCGATGACATTGGGATGGACCATTCCGCAGCCGAGGATTTCGAGCCAGTCGCTGCCTTCGCCGATCTTGACCTCGGCGCCGGAGCGATCGCACTGCACATCGACTTCCATAGATGGCTCGGTGAAGGGGAAGAAGCTGGGGCGGAAGCGCAGGGTGACGTTGGGGACCTCGAAATAGGCCTTGAGGAATTCCTCGAGCACCCAGCGCAGCTGGCCGATATGGCTGGACTTGTCGATCACCAGGCCTTCGACCTGGTGGAACATGGGCGTGTGGGTCTGGTCGCTGTCATTGCGATAGGTGCGACCGGGCATGACCACCCGGATCGGCGGATCCATGGCGGGGGTCAGATAGGCGGCGGAAGGCTTGTCATTGGTCTTGTGCATGACGCGCATCTGCACCGGCGAGGTATGGGTGCGCAGCACCTTTTTGACGCCATCGGGGCCGGGCTTCATGAAGAAGGTATCGTGCATTTCCCGAGCCGGATGGCCCTCGGGGAAATTGAGCGCGGTGAAGTTGAGATAGTCGGTCTCGATATCGGGACCTTCGGCGATGGAAAAGCCCATGTCGGAAAAGATCGCGGTGATCTCGTCGATGGTCTGGCTGATCGGGTGGATGCGGCCACGCGCGGTGGGCGCCGGTTGCAGCGGCAGGGTGATGTCGAGGGTTTCAGCCGCGAGGCGGGCGTCGAGGGCGGCGGCGCCGAGCGCGGCGCTGCGGGCCTCGATGAGGCCCGCAATTTCGGCCTTGAGGCCGTTGATGGCCGGGCCGGCGCTCTTGCGCTCTTCTGGCGCCATGGAACCAAGCGAAGCCAGCAGCGCCGAGACACTGCCCTTCTTGCCCAGCGCGGCAACGCGGACGGCATCAAGCGCGGCCTCATCGGCGGCGGCGGCAATGGCCGCGCCAAGGTCGGTGCGCAGGGTATCGATCTGGGTATCCAGGGACATGGTATTTCTCGTCAATTCGGTTGGCTGCGTTAGAGCATTTTGAATGCGCGGAGTCAGGTGGAAAGTGCAGATTGGCCCTTTGAGCGCCGCTCTCATAGCCTTCTCACCTGAAGCGCTCCATCGGAGCGATTTGCCTATGGCAGGCTCGAAGGGCAAAGAAAAACGCCCCGCGCCAGCCCAAAGGGCAGCGCAAGGCGTCAAATTCGACCTCAGCAGGGCGGGGGAGAGTTAGGCGGCGGTGACGCGGGCGTGGGTAACGGTGTCCACGCTCTCGAGATATGCCAGAGCAGCCTTGGCCTTAGCGACCAGCACGTTGAACGCTTCAGGCTGGGTGATCGCGAGATCGCTCAGCACCTTACGATCGACGGCAATCTCAGCCTTGCTGAGGCCGTCGATAAATCGACCATAGGTCAGGCCCTGATCGCGCACGGCAGCGTTGATACGCTGGATCCAGAGGGCGCGGAAATTGCGCTTCTTGATACGACGATCGCGATAGGCATACTGGCCGGCCTTTTCGACGGCCTGCTTGGCGATACGGATCGTCGACTTGCGGCGGCCATAATAGCCTTCTGCAGCCTTGAGAACTTTTTTGTGGCGGGCGTGATTGGTAACGCCTCTTTTAACGCGTGACATGTGTCAGCTTCCTTTCAGCGTTAGCGATTGTACGGCATGTACCACTTGACCAGACCCTCGTCGCCCTTGGACAGGATCTTGGTACCGCGGTTCGTGCGAATGTACTTGGCATTGTGGTTGATCAGGCGGTGGCGCTTGCCGGCGACGCCTGCCTTGACACGACCGGTCGCTGTGAAACTGAAACGCTTTTTGGCGCCAGATTTCGTCTTCATCTTGGGCATTTTGCGGGTCCTTATAAGAGATTGGATGGATTTGGCCCATCGCATTCAGAGATCGCCACGGCATGCCTGTTGGCCGGGCGATCCGGAGAAGTCGGCTCTATAGGCGGAAAGCGGGCGCAGAGCAAGAGCCCCAGGGGCTGCAAACGCGCGCTGGCCCCGCCTTGATCACCCCTGCCGGCAGCCGGTGGCCGGACCCGCGGCAAGTCAAGGGCGGCTCGGCCCCGTGCCATGCCCGCGAACGGGTGACCGGGGGACCGGGTCGAGGTGGCAATCCAGACGGGATTGTCAGACGTAAACAAGAGGTCGGTCAAAAAGGCCGGTTTGGCGCGGCATGCGACAATCTGGCACCCGGGTGGCGCTAAACCCCGGAGCGCCCGGCAATTTCAGGAAACATTTTCGACGTTATCACGCGTGAGTGTTCAGTTTATACGAACACCCAGTGAAACCTTTGTGGGGGGCTGAGCGTAACTCCTCCCGAGATCACAAACGACCTCTACCCAGCGTCACAAAGGATTACCCAAAATGAACATCTTCAAGACCTTCGCCCTGACCGCAACCCTGTTGGCCGGCGGCGCCACTGCAACCCTGGCTGCCAGCCCCTATGACGTCATGGACGGCGTGAGCTCGCTCGGCTCGATCCAGGAAGCCCGCGGCGCTACCGTGCTGCAGGTCAATGCGAACGAAGCCTTCACGCTCAAGTTCGACAATGACGTCAGCTCTGTCCAGGCCCGCGTCAAGAACAACCCAAGCCTGATCGAGACCATCGAGCGCCAGGGCTATACGATCGAGCAGATCGTCGGTGTCGCCGGCGACTTGAACAGCCTGACCCTCTACGCACTGTAAGAAGTCGACAGCCAGGGGCGGCTTGAGCCGCCCCCTCCCCTCTCTGCAGACCAGAACTGCCCAGCGACCCGAGCGGGTCGACGGCCGGCCCATGCCGGTCCGCTTCGGGCAGTCCCATCATCACCCAAAGGATATCATCATGACCACTCTCAAGATTCTCGCCCTGACCGCAACGCTGCTGGCCGGCGGCGCCACTGCAACCCTGGCTGCCAGCCCCTATGACGTCATGGACGGCGTGAGCTCGCTCGGCTCGATCCAGGAAGCCGGCAGCGCGACCGTGCTGCAGGTCAATGCCAACGAAGCCTTCACGCTCAAGTTCGACAATGACGTCGCCTCGGTCCAGGCCCGCGTCAAGAACAATGCCCGCCTGCTCAATGCCGTTGAACGCCAGGGCTATACGCTCGAGCAGATCGTCGGCGTCAGCGGCGACCAGAACAGCCTGACCCTCTACGCGCTGTAAGACCTGATCCGTCGCGACAGCATGGCCGGCCCCTCGTGGGCCGGCTTTTTTCGTTCAGGCAAGGCGTGGCTCGAGGTGATCCTCGAACAGCAGGCCGGGCCGGGCGGCCAAAGCCGGGCCGTAAAGCGGCTCGGCGGTGAGGGAAATCTCGAGAAAGCGCGTCAGCCCGGGCAGTTCGGCTGCCGGCAGGCCATAGTGATTGCCGGCCAGGCGCTTCAGCAGGGTGGTCTTGGATTGCATCATGCCGGCGGCAACATTGGCGCCGTTGCTCATCGAGGCGGCGCGCTTGATGTAGTCATGCAGCGGCGTGCCGAGATGGAAAGAAGCCGGCACCTGGCCATAGAGCTGCAGCAGAAATTCCAGATCGGTCATGTTGCTCATGGTGGGGTCATAGCGGCCATCGGCGCGGCGGCGATCCCAGACCAGCATGGAATCCATCGACAGGCTCACCCATTTGTGCTGGCCGGGGGTCAGGAGACGGTCTGGCCCCTGCCCGACAAAGCGCAGGTGCCGAAAGCTGTCATCCATGACATCGAGGGCGGTGGTGACGATGGCATGGTCAGCCAGAGCGGCCACGGCGCGTTCGAGCTTTTGCGGCTTGAAGCGATCATCGGCGTCGAGAATGGCGGCATAGGGGGTAGCGAGGCGGTCGAGCGCCACATTGCGGGCACGCGAGGCGCCCAGGCCCAGACCGCCACTCTCCAGGCAGATGATGCGGGGATCGGCGATGCCCGCGGCGGCCAGGAAGGCGGCATAGTCAAAGCCGTCATCGGCGACCAGC
This sequence comes from Devosia beringensis, assembly GCF_014926585.1. Classification (NCBI taxonomy): domain Bacteria; kingdom Pseudomonadati; phylum Pseudomonadota; class Alphaproteobacteria; order Hyphomicrobiales; family Devosiaceae; genus Devosia; species Devosia beringensis. The sequence continues at coordinate 1,611,456 of NZ_CP045422.1, forward strand.
CAGAGCTGCCAATCGGCATGGGTCTGGGCCAGCACGCTCTGCACGGTGGTGACAATGGTGGCCTGCGCCTTGAAGGCCGGCGTGATGATGGAAACAGCCTGCGACATGGCGACCAGATCCTGACCTTGAACGAAGCGCGTTGAGGTCCCATATTTCAGCCAGACGCGCGATGCCACACTTATCGGGTCGCGGGTCGATACGTTGCTTGATGATCAAGGACGGCTGGCATGTCGCGTATTTCGGTATTTTCCGCCCCATTTCTCCTCGGCTTCGACAGCTTCGAGGAGCGTGTCGACCGGTTGGCCAAATCCGCCGACGGGTATCCGCCGTACAATATAGAGCGCACCGTCGATGCAGCGGGCACCGAGCAGTTTCTGGTGTCCATTGCGGTCGCCGGCTTTGGTGCTCACGAGCTCGAAGTGATGGCCGAAGACAACCAGATCATCGTGCGCGGCAAGCAGAAGGATGAAACCGGGCGGGAGTTCCTGCATCGCGGCATTGCCGCACGGCAGTTCCAGCGCGCCTTCCTGCTGGCCGACGGCATGATCGTGAAGGATGCAACTTTGGGGCATGGTATGCTCGTTATTGCCATAGAGCGCCCACAGACGCCCAAGATCGCTCGCCGTATCGAAATTCGCTCAGTCTGAGGAAAGGGCCGACCCATGCATGAAAAACGAAATGAAATGGCCGCCGCCAATCGCGTCATCCATCCGCTGAAATCGCTGACCCGCGCGCAATTTGCCGCGCTGGGCGGGGACGCCGTCGCCTATATGCGGCCCGTCAGCGGCGCCGTGCTTGGCACGATGATCACAGACGCGGTGTTCGAGGCCGAGGCGGAGTATCAGCTGCTGATGGGTGCCGATGGCACGCCGCTGCTGGTGACCGATACCGAAGATTCCGTCAGCGACTGGCTGGGCGAGAACAATCTGGGCCTGGCGACGCTGCATTAGCCGCTCTTCTCCCGAAACGACAAAACCCTCCGGACACGCCGGAGGGTTTTTTGTTGGCCGGCACCCAAGCTCAGGCGGCGTAGGTGACGGGCAGCGGCGCGGTGAGGATGGCATAGAGGCCGACCGGATCAGCGGTGGCGCGCAGCGCGTCGACAACCGATTCGGTGCGCAGCAGGCGGGCGACGCGCGACAGCGCCTTGAGGTGATCGGCGCCGGCCCCCGTGGGGGCCAGCAGCATGACGACCAGATCGACGGGCTGGTCGTCGACCGCATCGAAGTCGATGGGTTGATCGAGTCGGGCAAACAGGGCAGTCACGCTGCCCAGGCCGCCCAGCTTGCCATGCGGAATGGCGATGCCGTTACCGAGCCCCGTCGAGCCGAGGGCCTCGCGGCTGGTGATAGCCTCGAGGATCTCGGCCTGCGGGTGCCCGGTCAATGCAGCGGCACGAACGGCAAGGGTTTCAAAGAGCTGGCGTTTCGCGGTGATGTCCGTGCAAAACAGCACGGCACGCTCAGCCAGAATATCGGCCAGTTCCATTCAAATCGCCTTGAGATCAACTGCGCATATTGCGGCTCAAGGAGCGATCAATTCGCCCCCAGGGCTGGATCAATCCAGCCAATATTGCCATCGGAGCGGCGGTAGACCACATTGAGCCCGCCATGTCCAGCATGGCGGAACATCACAACCTGGCTACCGGTCAGATCAAGCTCCATCACAGCCTCCTCGACGCTGAGCTGGCGCAGGTTCTTGGTGCTTTCGGCGATGACTGGCGGTGCATAATCGGCATCGAGCTCGTCAAACTGGCTGCCGGCGTCAAAGACGGTGTACTGGGCGGTCACATCGTCGCCATTGCCGCGGCGAATCTGCTTGAGCTTGCGATTGTAGCGGCGCAGGCGCTTTTCGATGTTGAGCGCCATGACTTCGTAGGCGGCGGTCGGTTCGCCCCCCTGGGCGCTGGCCTGCAGGGTCGCGCCGGAATCGAGGTGAACCACGCAATCGGCGCGGAAGCCGATGCCGTCGGGGGTGAGGGTGAGATGCCCGTCATAACCACCATCGAAATATTTTCCGACGACGGCGGCGAAATGATCTTCGGCTTTACCCCGCAGGGCATCGCCGACATCCATGTTCTTTCCCGATACGCGTAAGGTCATGGCTTGTCTTTCCTTCTTGTCGTTGTGCGACGTCAGGACCTCCGAAAGCCGTTCCCGGTCTTCGGGATGACGCCTGTCGCCTGCCTTTTGGATATGGGTAGACGACAGGGGCAATGCTAGACCTGCGTGCCCTGCCGGTGCAATGCGCAAGTCCGGCATGAGGTTGGTTTATTGTGCAGACAGGACAAACAAAGCAGACTAACTTCTGCGGCGGCCCTTATCGCTTTGGCAAGCAAACCGGGGCGCTCAGGCCATCTGCTGGGCGTTCTTCATGCGGCGGCGGCGCATGACCGATGAGGGAATATTCATGCCCTCGCGGTATTTGGCGACGGTGCGACGGGCCAGTTCAATGCCCTGTTCCTGCTTGAGCAGGTCGGCAATGGTGTCGTCGCTGAGCACGGCAGTGACCAGTTCGGCCTCGATCAGCTGCCGGATGCGGTGACGCACGGCCTCGGCGGAATGATCATTGCCACCATCGCTGGCGGCAATGGCGGTGGTAAAGAAATACTTCATCTCGAACAGGCCGCGCGGGGTGGCCATGTATTTGTTGGCGGTGACCCGGCTGACGGTGGATTCGTGCATGTCGATGGCTTCGGCCACCATGCGCAGGGTCATCGGCTTGAGATGGGCGATGCCATGGGTGAGAAAGCCGTCCTGCTGGCGGACGATTTCGGCGGAGGCCTTGAGAATGGTCTGGGCGCGCTGGTCGAGGCTCTTGGTGAGCCAGTTGGCGGTGGCCAGGCAATCGGAGAGGAAGGCCTTTTCACCGGGGCCGCGGGCCTGACGGGTGACGCTGGCATAGTAGACGCGGTTGACCAGAACGCGCGGCAGCACCTCGGAATTGAGCTCGATCTGCCATGCGCCGTCAGGGCCGCGCCGCACGAAGACGTCGGGCACCACGGTTTCGACCGGCCCGCTATCAAAGGCCAAGCCGGGGCGTGGATCGAGCCGGCGCAATTCGCCCAGCATGTCGAGCAGGTCCTCGCGGTCGCAGCCGAGGACGCGCATCAGACCGGCCATGTCGTGTTCGGCGACCATGCCGAGATTGCCGAGCAGGGCCTGCATCATCGGATCGAGGCGGTTGCGCTCGCGCAGCTGGATGGCAAGGCATTCGGGCACGGTGCGGGCAAAGACACCGACGGGATCGCAACCCTGCAGGGCCGCGAGCACGGCCTCGATATCGGCCAGCTCGGCGCCCAGCTGATCGGCCAGCGCCTCCAGGTCGGTGGTCAGGTAGCCGGCCTCGTTGAGGCCGTCGATCAGATGGCGGGCGATCAGACGGTCGGCGGGGGTGCGCAGGATGAAGTTGGACTGGCCTTCCAGATGCTCGCTCAGGACCGGGCGGGAGGCGACGAACTGGTCAATATCGGGGGCCTCGCCGGCCGCGCTGGCGCCATTGCGATCGAGCCGGCTGGCGGGATTGAGCTGGTCCTGCGCGCTCTGGTCGGGAAAGACATTGTCCACCGCCGTATCATAGCCATCGGCAATGGAATCGGCGTCCTGGATGCGGTCGCCGCGATCGACGGTGTCCTCATAGGCGCTGATCTCGGTGGAGCGCTCGGGCGCCTCGGCGGGCTCGGCATCGGGCGCGGCGCCATCCTCGCGCTCGAGCAGCGGATTGCGCAGCAGCTCTTCCTCGACGAAGCTGTTGAGCTCAAGATGGCTGAGCTGAAGCAGACGAATGGACTGCATCAGTTGCGGCGTCAGGGTCAGGCTCTGGGCCTGCCGGAATTCCAGACGCGGCGAAAGTGCCATTAAGCTCTAGACCTTTAGCGCAAGGATAGGCCGCATGCGGCCGGGTTCGGAGGCAAAGCATGACGCATTATCGGGCAGCGGGCAAGCAGGCGGCAAAGGCGGCGGCAAAATTCGTGCCAAGTCCGATCACGCCATCGTGCGCCGAACCGCGGCGTCAGATGGCGAAATTCTCGCCGAGATAGACGCGGCGGGCATCGGGATCGGCGCTGATGACTTCAGGGGAGCCCTGAATCATCACCTTGCCGCCATGGATGACATAGGCGCGATCGACCAGGCCCAGCGTCTCGCGCACGGCGTGATCGGTGATCAGCACGCCGATGCCGCGCTGGGTGAGCTGGCGCACCAGGCCCTTGACCTCGGCCACGGCGATGGGATCGACGCCGGCAAAGGGCTCGTCGAGCAGCATGAAGGCCGGATCTGCAGCCAGGGCGCGGGCGAGCTCGACGCGGCGGCGCTCGCCGCCCGACAGGGCCAGCGCATTGGACTTGGCCAGATGCTGGATGGAGAATTCGGCCAGCAGCGCGGCGAGGCGAGCCTGGCGCGCTGCCTTGCCGCTGATATGGTTTTCCAGCACGGCCAGAATATTGCCGGCAACGGTGAGGCCGCGAAAGATCGAGGGCTCCTGCGGCAGATAGCCGATGCCGAGCTGGCCACGCTGGAACAAAGGCAGATGGGTGATGGCGCGGCCATCGAGCTGGATGGAGCCCGAATCGGGTTTGACAAGGCCCATGATCATGGTGAAGACGGTGGTCTTGCCGGCGCCATTGGGGCCGAGCAGGCCCACCGCCTCGCCACGGCGCACGGCAATGGAGACGTCGCGCACGACGACGCGCTTGCCAAAGCTCTTGGCGAGGCTATGGGCGACGAGCCAGCCGGACTGATCGACGCGCGGCTGTGACGGCTGGGTGGACAGGGTCATTGTGAGGAAAAAGTTCCGGTAACCCGGCCGCTCTGGCCACTGGTGAAGGTCGAGACATTGGTCTCCAGATTGACCACGAGCTCGTCGGCATTGACGGTGCCGCCGGCATTGATGACCACGACATTGCCGGTCAGCCGCAGCAACTGGTCGCCGGGGGTGAAGACGGCGTGCTCGCCGGTGGCCTCCTGGTCATCGGTCTTGAGGCGGACATCGCCGGTAGCGTCGAAGGTCTTGAGGTCCGTGGTGCCGCCGGCGCCATAGGTGGCTTCCACCTTGGTGGCCCAGACCGTCACGGTGGGGTGGACGACCACGACATTGCCGGTGAACACGGCCGTGTTGGAGGTCTCGTCGAGGGTGAAGAGAGCGGCGGTGATATTGACCGCCTGCTGGGCAAAAGCCGGGGCAGCGAACAAGGTGAGCGCGAAGAACGCAATCAGGCGCAGCATCATGGGGTTTCCGATCCAGGCGTCGACGGCAGCGTGACGTTCACGCGGGAGAAAGTCCAGACTGCCTCGGTGACATCATAGGTCATGCCGATGCCGTCAAGCGAGGACCCATCGGCATAGTCGACATGCACCCGCCCCCTGGCCACCAGGGTCTGGGCGGCGTAGTCGAACACTAAATCCACAACCGTCGCGGTGGTTCCGGTGGATTCGGCGATGATGGCGACGCCCGGGATGGTCACGGTCTCGGCGCCGCTGTCGAGCCGGGCTGCGTGGGCGGTTACCTCGGTCACCACCCCGCCGGGCCGGTTCATGGAGAGCGCTGCCTCCTCGAGGTCGATCTCGTTAGCGGCCGTAATGGCGGCCTGGGCCGATCGGGCCCAGACGCGGTAGCTGGTGCCATCGTCAAGCACGCCGGAATATTGCGGGGTTTCGATGGTGACCGCCTCGCGCGACACCTCGATGCGGCCGACGCCGAAGCGGGCCGAGAGGCTTGAGAGGTAGATCTGCCCGACCAGCAGGACGAGCACCAGGATGCCGAGCGCCGGCACGCCGACGCGCAGGATGGCCACCAGGCGGTTGCGGCGCGCCAGGCGCTGATAGATGGCCTCGCGCTGGGCGGCATCGGCCTGCAGGTTCATCACCGTCATGGCCATCAGCTATGGGCGAAGATGTCGATCTCGCCCCAGCCCAGCAGATCGAGTTCGCAGCGCGTCTTGAGAAAGTCAAAGCACTGCCGGGCGAGCTCGGTGCGGCCTTCGCGCGCCAGCATGCGATCGAGATGGCGCTTGAGATCGTGCAGGTAGAGCACGTCGGAAGCGGCATATTCGAGCTGGGCGTCGCTGAGCTTGTCGGCGCCCCAGTCCGAGCTCTGCTGCTGCTTGGACAAGTCGACGCCGAGCAGTTCGCGGGTGATGTCTTTCAGGCCGTGGCGATCGGTATAGGTGCGGACCAGCTTGCTGGCGATCTTGGTGCAGTAGATCGGGCCGGTGACGACGTCGAAGCGGTTCTTGAGCGCCGCCACGTCGAAGCGGGCATAGTGGAAGATCTTGGTGACGGCGGGATCGGCCAGCAGCTTGACCAGATTGGGGGCCTGGCTGACATCCTTGGGGAGCTGGACGATATCGGCGCTGCCGTCGCCGGGCGAGAGCTGGATGACGCAGAGCCGATCGCGATGGGGGTGTAGGCCCATGGTCTCGGTATCAATCGCGACTTCGCGGCCGTCGTAATTGGACAGGTTGGGCAGATCGCCGCGGTGCAGACGGATGGCCATGGAAATCCTCGCAGGAAGAGTAGCTCCCTGATGCCACAGCATCACGGCATTGGAAAGGCTGGGCAGGGGACGGGCGGCAGTGCCGCGATCACAAAGCCGGGCGGCGGCGCCGGCGCACCAGGACGGACAGGCCGAGGCCCAGCAGCAGGGCAATGAGCAGGGGCCAGTAGCGGAGCTGGCTGAACGGGGTGGCAGCGAGCCGTTCATCGGGACGCACGTCGAGGGCATCCATCTGCAAGACCGGCAATTGCGCGGTAATGCGGCCGAGCGGATCGGTGGCAAAGGTCAGGCCAGAATTGGCGGCGCGAACCAGGCTCATGCCCTCCTCGACGGCCCGGATGCGGGCATGATGGGCGTGCTGGGCCGGGCCGATGGAGTGATCGAACCAGGCATCATTGGTGATGTTGAAGAGGAACTGGGCCCCTGCCGTATCGCCCAGATCGCCGGAAAACAGGATTTCGTAGCAGATCAGCGCCAGCAGAGCGGGCTTGCCGGGCAGGCTCATCAGGCGGCGGCGGGCGTCGCCATGGCTCCAGCCTTCGGCGCCGGGCACGAACTGCTTGATGCCCAGGCTGGCAAAGAAGGGGGCGAAGGGCAGGAATTCGCCGAAGGGTACCAGATGGGCCTTGTCGTAGCTGGCAATGATCTCGCCATTGCTGTCGATGGCCAGGATGGCATTGAAGGGCGGGCCGGAAGGCGTGGTGGTGCCGGGCTCATATTGCAGGCGCGGCGCCCCGGCCAGCAGGGTGGTGCGCTCGGGCAGCAGGCGGGCAATGCGGGCCAGCGCCTCGGGATAGGTGGAGAGATAAAAGGGCAGGCTGGATTCGGGCCAGACCAAAAGGTCGATATCGCCGAGACCCTGATCATCGGGGCCGGTGCGCATGTCCGAGAGCATGAGCAGGCGATCGATCAACGCCACCGGATCGGCATTGTTCCAGTCGGCATGCTCATAGACCAGCGGCTGCACCAGCCGCAGGGCCGTATCGATGCGTGGGGTGACCGTGGTGCCGGTGAGGCGGTTGTGGCCATAGCCGAGCTGGGCAGCGATGACAGCAATAGCGATGAAGAAGGGCAGGAGGCGCCGGCTGAGGCTGCGCTGGTCGGCCGGCCAGATCAGCGCCGGGGTCATGGCCAACAGCGCGGCCAGCAGGGTCAGGCCATAGATGCCGATAACGGCGGCCAGCTGCATCATCTCGTCATTGGGGGTGAGGGCATAGCCGAGCAGATCGAAGGGGAAGCCGGTCAGCACGTGACCGCGGGCCCATTCGGCCATGGTGAGGAAGGTGGCCAGAGTGACGATGCGCCAGGGGCCGTGGCTCCACAGCAGGTGGGCCAAGGCGCTGGCCAGGCCCCAGAATAGGGCGATCAGGGCGGCCAGCGCCAGGATGGCGAAGGGCATGATGACCAGCATGACCCCGCCCTCGACGAAGAAGGCGGCGCCCAGCCAGTGAAAGGCGACGGTGAAATAGCCCCAGCCAAAGGCAAAGCCGATGGTGAAGGCCGGGCCGAACAGGCGGCGCCAGCCACGGACGGTTTCGGCGCCATCGAGGCACCAGATCCAGACCGGAAAGGCAATGAACAGCGCCGGCAGGACAAAGAGCGGCGGCACCGACAGGCCCGCCAAAGCACCGGCCACCAGCAGCAGCACGAAGCGCCGCCAGCCATGACTGAGCATGGCGGTCTCGGCGAGCCAGGTCATGGCAATGGGCTCAGCGAATCAAAATCCATGGGCGCAAGCTGGCTGGTGGGGCAGAGAGCGTCAAGACGGGCAGGTTACAGCAGGCGGCTTGCCGGTGTCAGCATTGCAAAAGCCAATGCATGGTGTCAAAATCCGCTGCAATATCGATAGAAAGATAAGCCAAACCGATGGACCTCGACCAGCTACGAACCTTTGACAGAATCGTGCGGGAGCAGAGCTTCACCCGCGCGGCGGCCCATCTCAACATTACCCAGGCCACCGCCTCGATGCGGATGCGGGCGCTGGAGGGGTTGCTGGGCGTGACGCTGTTCCGGCGCGGACGCACGGTGACGCTGACCGACCAGGGCATGACCTTCCTGCCGTTTGCGCGGCGCATCATCGGCACGGCGCAGGAGGGGCGCGAAGCGCTGCGGCGGGTGGAGCGCGGCCGGATAGCCGTCGCCTCGCTGCGCAGCCTTGTCACCCCGCTGGTGACCGAGCCGCTGCTGCGCTTTCAGGCGAAATATCCGGGCGTCGACGTGGTGGTCAATGAAGGGCGGCAAAGCCAGATCGTGGCCATGCTGCATGAGCGCGAGGTGGAGATGGGCATCTTGTGCTGGCCCAATATCGATCCGCTGGTGGTGGACCTGGTGCCGCTATTGGTGATGCGCGAACGGGTGCCGCTGGTGGTTTCGCCCGAGATCGCGGCGCAGCTGTCGGCAGAGCCGAGCATCGAAGAGGTGCTGGCGCTGGTGCCGCGGGTGATCTCGCTGCGCTGGTGGCAGGCCGAGCCTGAGACGGCGGCGGCGCTGGTGCGGCTGGCCCAGACCAGCGTCGAACTGCCCACCGGGCCGGCGCGACGGCTGGCCACCAAGGGCCAGGGGCTGGGCTTTTTCGTGCATTCAGCGATTGCTGAGGATGTGGCGGCCGGCCGGCTGGTAGAGATTGCCCCGGTCAATTTTGCGCCGCTGCACCGCGACACCGCCATGGTGGTGCGCTCGACCAGCGCGCTGGAGCGCCCCATGCTGGCCGATTTCGTCGCCGAGATCGCGGCCGAATGCGCCGAGGTCGGCATGATCGTGGAAAACCGGCTGGGCAGCCTGTAAGTGCAGCGACTGGGTGGGCAAGGGGATAGCCGCCGACATCGTCGCCGCCGTCAGGTCAGCAGGCCGGCGGCTTTGACAGCCGTCAGGTAACTCCGGCTGATGGGCACAGTGGTACCGTCTTCGAGCTCCAGTACCGGCTTGCCCGCATGGCGGCTCGTCCTGCGCACGGCATCAAGGGCGATCCAGTGAGAGCGGTGGACCTGGAGACCGCGTACCGGGGCGGTTTCGCGGATGGCGTCGGAAAGACGAAGCAGCAGCAATGCGCGCCCCTTATCGGTGATGACCTCGACATAGTGGTCGGCCACAGCCAGATGTAGCAGCCTTCCCCGTTGCGGATGCGGCAACCGCTCAAGCAAGGCTGGCAAGGCTGACGCCTGCAATGCCGGAGGCGGGGCGACCTGGCGCCCGAGCAGGAAGGAGGCGGTAGTGACACCCAGCGAAACCAGCGGGCAATAGACCAATAGCGTGACGAGGCCCATCAGGTCCGCCTGCCCGAAGCCAAAGCTCAACCCGTTGATGAGAAAGACCATCAGGGCAATAGGAATGCCCGGCAGCACACCCGCTACCGCTATGCGCAGCCATACAGGTCGCAGTCTGCCCTCCAGCCAGGCGCCAAGGCCGGTGGCCACGGCAAAGCCGGCGGCATAGCTGAGAGCACAGACGGCCAGCCAGTAAAGCAGCCGCGGCAGCGGGTCGATAAAGGCAAAGGTGCCGAAGGGGCCGACCAGGCCGACCAGCACGCCTACGATCAGAATGCCCAGCCAGGTCCGCCGGTCCACGAAATGGGCCTGCGTTTGGCGCAGCGTGAAATGCATGGCTTTGTCGTTCACGTATGGCAACGTCCATCGGCGCAGGGGTTCTTGCCGGGGCAATCTAGTCGCGGCATGGCCAAGGGCAAGTGCTAACGGGAACCTTGCCATGTCGCTCACACCGCTGCTTGCCGCAGACCTCGCCATCCAGATCCACGCCTTTGCCGCCATCGCCGCCTTTGGCATCGGCGGCCTCGTGCTCTGGCGCCATAAAGGCACCGCCCTGCACAAGGCGCTGGGGCGGATCTGGGTGCTGTTGATGCTGGTGGTGGCGACCAGTTCGCTCTTCATCAACGAGATCAGAATGATCGGCCCGTTCAGCCCGATCCATCTTTTTGCGGCCCTGACCTATCTTGGCATCGGCCAGGGGCTGTGGGCCATAATGGTGAGGCGGGACGTGCGCGCGCACAAGGCGGCGATGCAGGCCGTCTACATGGGCGCGCTGATGCTGGCTGGAGCCTTCACTTTCCTGCCGGGCCGGCGCATGCATGACGTGCTGTTTGGCGCCGAGGCGGGCTGGATACCGTCACTGGTGCTCATAGCCATCGCCCTGGTGGCGACTGGCACGCTGTGGTTCCGCCTGACGCCGAAGCGGGCCGGCCCGGTGGCCCGCTGAACTAGGCCATGCCGATGAATATGCCCGCAGCAAAGACCAGGGCGCCGCCGACCACGACCTGCAGGGCAGCCCGCCAGAACGGGGTCTGCATGTAGCGGTTCTGGATGAAGGCGATGGCCCAGAGCTCGATGAGCACCACAATCACGGCGATGGTGGTGGCAATGGCGAAATCGTGGATCAGATAGGGCAGCGCGTGGCCGAGGCCACCAAGGGTGGTCATGATGCCGGCGGCAAAGCCGCGCTTGATGGGGGAGCCACGGCCGGTGAGCTTGCCATCGTCAGAGGCCGCTTCGGTAAAGCCCATGGAAATGCCGGCGCCGACCGCGGCGGCGAGGCCCACCAGAAAGGTCTGATGCGTATCGCCGGTGGCAAAGGCAGCGGCAAAAACCGGGGCCAAGGTGGAAACCGAGCCATCCATCAGGCCGGCCAGGCCCGGCTGCACATAGGTCAGCACGAACTGGCGATGGGCCTCGCTCTTTTCGGCGTCGCGGCCGGTTTCACCCAAGACCTCGGCGTCGATGCGATCGGCGGCCTTGGCGTGCTTGCGCTCCTGTTCGGCCAGATCGCCGAGCAGTTTGCGGATGGCAGCGTCGGTGGTCTGCTGAGCGGCGGCGAGATAGAAGCGATAGGCGCTTTCCTCCATCTCCCAGGCCTGCTGGCGGACCGCTTCCAGCTTCATGGTGGCCATCAGCCAGAGCGGCTTGCGGGTCAGAAAGCCGCGCACATGTTCGCGCCGGATCGGCACGAGATGGGGCCCGAAGCGGGTGACATAAAGATCGAGCAGGCGCCTGCGGTGCTCATTTTCTTCGGCCGCCATGCCCTCGAACAGGGCGCCAGACCCGGGATAGGTCGGGCGGAGGCGGGTCGCAAACTCGATATAGATGCGGGCGTCCTCCTCCTCGGCCGAGATCGCCAAGGCGAGGATTTCACGTTCGGAGAGGGAGGAAAAGGCACGACGATTATCGGGCAGGAAGCTGAGCATAGCGGCAACTTATTAGAATGGTTCTAAACAATGTTTAGAACCATTCCAAAGTGAAGGCAAGTGCCTCGGCGCTGCTCTGCCGCTAGACCAGCATGGACTGCTGGGCAAAGATTCCGGCCATGGCGCCATGCGACGAGGCCAGGGTAACGCTGGCCATGGGATTGGCGAGATCGCCGGCGGCATAGATGCCCGGCAGGCTGGTCTGGCGCTGGTCATCGACCTTGAGGGCGATGCCGACGGGGGTCTCCACGGTCTCAAGACCCAGGGCCGCGTGCAGGCTGGCCGATGGCTGGTTGCGCGGATGGGCGAACAGCACGTCCAGCGCGACATGGCGACCGGTGTCGAGATTGACGCTGGCGATCTGGCCGGCCGTGTGGGCGATCTCGACCAGCTTGCCATCGACGACATCGACTTGGCGGGCCACCAGATCAGCGCGAATGTCGGGCGCAATGTCGTGGCCATCGGCAAAGACCGTCAGATGGTCGGTCCAGTCGTGGAACAACGCCACGGCATGCTGGGACTGCGGGCCGGACCAGAGCAGACCCCAATGCTTGTCCGCCACTTCAAAGCCATCGCAATAGGGGCAGGGCACGATGGTCTTACCCCAGCATTCGGCAAAGCCGGGAATGGGGGGCATCTGGTCGGCGACGCCATAGCTGAGCAGGACACGACGGCCCCTGAGGCTGTCGCCGGCATCGGTATGGACGGCAAAATCGTCGATAGTGCCGGTGAGGCTGTCGGCGCGGGCGCTGACCAGCTTCACCGTGACGTAGCGGGCGAGCTGCTGGCGCGCCGCAGCCAGGATATCGAGCGGCGACTTGTGGTCGTGGCCGAGCAGGCCATGGGAATGGGCGGCGAAGCGATTGCGCGGCATGCCGGTGTCCAGCACGGTGACCTGGCGGCGGGCGCGGCCAAGCTGGAGGGCCGCGGCGAGGCCGGCAAAGCTGCCGCCGATGATGATGACGTCATCCATGAGGGGAGGCTCCGAGAGAGGGATGCAGGGGATGGGGGGTAGCCTGTTTGGCAATGTCGGCGAGCGAGACCCGGGCCAGGCGCGCGGCGAGCAGGGCCTCGGCATCGGCGAGGAAGTCGCCCATGACGGAATCGACGGCGCGCACGATGCCGCAACCCTGGTCGCCCGGATCGCTGGCCGTGCGGATCAGCAGGCTTTCACCCATGGCGGCATAGATGGCGTATAGGCTGATGGCTGTGGCGGGCTGCAGCAGGCGCCAGCCGCCGTCATGGCCCTTGGTGGCGCCGACAATGCCGGCTTCGCGCAGGGTGCCCAGCACGCGGCGCACGACGACCGGATTGGTCATCAGGCATTGCGCCAGGGTGGCCGAGGTCATGGCGGCATCGGGCTGCAGGTGCAGATGTACCAGAGCGTGCAAGGCGAGTGAAAGGCGGCTGGATCGTTTCATGTAACAATAATAGTTACATGTGATCCGACCTGTCAACCGTATCGACAGGGACTTGTTTCTGCCGCCACAGGCCGATGCTATGGTGCACTGAGCCTGTGCCAGCCCAAGGGGAGCCAATGCCGATGAAGACCCTGCTTGCCGCGATTGCCCTGAGTCTGGCGTCTGTCGTGACCGCCCACGCGTTCGATGCGGCGACCGAGGCAGTGATCGACGCCCAGAAGACCGGCAAGCCGATGGCGATCGAGGATGTGGCCGCTTTGATGCAGGCGAGCGAGCGCTGGTGCTATCTCGAGGAGGCCGGAAGCTGCGCCTGGACCGATGTCTATCTGGATGTCAGCCCGGACGGGGCGGAATATGAAACCGGCAATGCCTGGGACGAAACGGTCGACATTGCCCTGATCGACCGCGGCCGCTTCGAGAATGGCCGGGCGATCTGCGAGACCCACAGAGACTGGATGCCCAGCCTGCGGGCGACGCGGCGGACCGATGCCAGCCTCGTGAGTGGCCGCGCCCTGCGCGACCTCAAGGCCGAGATCGCCGCGGTGGTGGGCCCACCGAGCCAAGACTGCTTTGACTATGTGTTCCGCGGCGCCAACACGGCGACGCAGACGATTACCCTGCTGCAGCGACAGTCAAGCGAGGGCGTGCATGACCCGGCGCAGGATACGCTGGTGACGCTGCATTTCGACCCCGATACGGCAGCACGGCTGAGCCTGCGCTGGTAGGCGGCGGGCGGGTGGCGTCTGGGCGGTTGACGCCCCGGCGCTGAAACGACATTGTCCGGCCAAATCGAGCCCCGGACCCATGAACTTGCTGCCCAAACTGGTTGTTATCCTTGCCTGGGCGGCGCTGCTCGCCGGGCTGACCCTGCCCACGCCGACCCCCGAAGTGGCCAATATTACGACGCTGGTGCTGATGGGCGTGGGAATGCTGGTGCTGGCCGTGGTGCCGGCGTCGCGCGCCGTGTTGCGGCAGCCCGCCATCGCGCTGTCGCTGGGGGCGGGCCTGGTGCTGCTGGTGGCGCTGGCGTTCACCGCGACCTCGCCGCTGCATATCGCGGTCATCATGGTGCTGGCGCCGCTCTGGCTGGCCGGGGCGCATGCGGGCCTGCTGACGCGACTGGGCGAGACGCTGACGCCGCTGGCGATTGCCAGCTTTGCCCTGCCCGGGGCGGCGGCGGGCGCCGGCATTGCCGGTTATGACGTGCTGGTGCGCCAGTTCGACCGCGGCGGCATGCTGGTGAACAACCCCATCCATCTGGCCGACCTGACCCTGATGCTGGGCTTTGTCGCGCTGGTCGGCCTGCTCGACCGCCGGCCGGTGCGCTTCGTGTTTCTGCTCGGCCCGCTGCTGGCGCTGGTCGCCGTGTGGTTTTCCGGCTCGCGCGGCCCGCTGCTGGCCTTTGTGCCCATGCTGCTGGTGGGGACCGCCATGCTGGCGGCGATGACGCTGCCGCGCCGGCAGGTTGTCATGGTGCTGGTCGCCGTGGTGGCGCTGATCGGGCTGGCGGGTACGGCGGTGCTTGGACTGGGGCTGGGCGGAAGGCTGGGCGAGCTGGGCGGGGCGGCCGTGGCGCTGGTCACGGGCGGGGCGACCGACGGGGCAATCGGGGAACGACTCTACATGTACCAGACCGCCTGGAATGCCTTTTGGGCCTCCCCCCTTTACGGATATGGCATGATCGAGTTCACCACCAGCGCCGCGCCCTTCGCGCCGCCGGGGCCGGGCTATGCCCCCTCCTCGCACCTGCACAATGACTTGGCCGATTTTGCGGTGATCGGCGGGCTTTTAGGCCTGATCAGCTATGGTCTGCTGCTGGCGGCGCCGATTGCCGGGGGGCTGGCCACGCGTGGACGGCACCGCCAAGCCGCGCTCTATCTGGGCGTGCTGGCGAGTCTGGGCTATTTCGCCATGGGCATGACCAATGCCATGTTCGGCATCCTGACGCAGACGGTGGTCTATGGCGTGCTGCTGGCGCTAATCGCGGCGCTGGCGCAGATCGGACAGGAAGACCAGGCATGACCGGCACACCGATCCATATCGCCCTGACCTTTGACGATAATTTCTGGGCCCCAGCCTATGCGCTGATGCGCTCGATATGCCTGGCCAGCAAGCGGCGCGCCGACATTGTGTTCCACCTGCTGCACCTGCCGCTGACCGAGGCGCATCTGGACGATCTCAGGCGCATCGAGAGCGAGTTCGGGGCGACGCTGGTCTGGTACAACCTGGCGCACAATGCCGAATTCGACGCCTTCGTCGCCGGCCTGCCCACCAGCACGCAATGGCCCAAAGTGGTTTATGGGCGGCTGATGCTGGGACGACTGCTGCCCGAGACGGTAACCCGCGTGATCTATCTCGATTGCGACATGATGGTGCGCGATCCGATCGAGGCGCTGTTCGATACGGACCTCAAGGGCTTTCCGCTCGGGGCGGTGCGCGATTCGGTGCATCCCTTCATCGTGGGCAAGCGCGACATGGCCCAAAATAGCGACCTGTTCGACTATGCCGACCCCTATTTCAACTCGGGCATGCTGCTGATCGACCTGGTTGCCTGGCGCGCCATCGACATCCAGGCCGAAGTGAGGGCCCTGGCGGGACGCGGCATCATGGACCGGCTCTATTACGACCAGGACATGCTGAACCTGATCTTCAGGAACAATTGGCTGGAACTGAACTGGCGCTGGAACACCATCGATGCCCATGCCGCCCATGAGGGGATGAACCCGGCTATCCTGCACTATACGCGCAAGAGCAAGCCCTGGGGGATCATGTCAGGGATCTTCCATTCCAGCGCCCATGCCCGGTTCTACCGACATGTGATGACCAATGAACTGTTCTACCGCTTCGCCCGGCACCGCTGGCAGCGCTGGTGGAAGAAGCTGCTGCGGCTGCGCTGACAGCTATCAGCCGAGGGCAATGCCTTCGCGCTGGCACAGGGTCCAGAGGGCGCTGCCCGGCTCGGGCAGCGGCATGTCGGCCCGGCCGCGCCGGGTCAGCTGGCTGCGCCAGAGATGGACGGCCAGGGTATCGGGACCGATGGCGCCATCCACGCTGGAGCCAGACTGCATCAGCGCAGGAATGCCTTCATAGGGAATGGGGTAGAGCGCCGAACTGGGCCGCACCAGATGCTCAAGGCCACGCTGGCGCATGTAATGGGTCAGCGCCATGGGGCCGGTGGCGCCATATTGCATATCCTCGGGCGCGATCTTTTCCCCGAGCAGGCGCCTGGCGGCGACTTCGAGGCGGCGGAACAGCGGCAGGTGAGGCTCCAGCAATGGCCGTTTGCTATCGGTGAAGATCGAGAGCAGGTCGGCCAGCAGCGGCGCGTCGGCCGGAATGTGCAGCACGGCGCCATTGATCGAGCCGGTCCGCTCATAGGCCATCAGGTAGTCGGGCGGGCCCTCAATGGGGCGCACACAATAGACATCAAGATCGGCATAGACCCCCCTGCCCTGGGCCAGCACTGCCATGCGGAAATAATCGGAGAAGACGCCGGGCGTACCCTTGCCCTTGTAGAAAACCAGCTTGTCGCGCGGCAGGACTTCGGTGGCGTCGCACTGGAGGGCGCCGGCGGGCAGGTTGTCGATGGGATCGAAGGAATAGACTTCCACGGCGTGACCGTGGCGGCGGAACGACGCGATGGAGAGCGCCTCCAGCCAGCTCATGGGGCCGTGCCAGAAGCTGACAATGGTGGGCAATTGGGTGGTCAGCGACGTGGGCATGGCAGTCCGGGGTGACGATGGGCCTGCGCTGTGCTTAGCCCAGCGCGGTCCACTCTGTCACCCCGGCGCTATTCGGTCAGGCCAGCACGCCGTCTTTCAGCGAGGTCGCCAGCGGCGCCGGCCGCTCGACGGGCGTCTTGATGTCAATGGTCCGACCCTCGCGCGACGCCGTCTCGAAGGCTTCCATGACCTCAAGCACGTGCAAGGCGAGATCGCCATTGGCGCGGTGCGGCCGGTTGTCGAGAATGCCCAGGGCCATGTCGGCGACGCCGAGCGAGCGGTAATTGCCGTCGGCATAGGGCGCGGTCACCGGGACCGGGGTCCAGGGCTCGTCGCGGCCGCGTTTCTTCATCTCGACATCGCCGCCGAAGAAATTGGGATCGGGGACGATGAGGCTGGCCTCGGTGCCATAGAGTTCGAGCGGCACATGCTTGTGGCCGGCCACGTCAAAGCTCATGGCGACCTGGACGATGGCGCCATTGGCAAAGCCGAGCGCGCCGGTGACATGGGTATCGACATGCACGTCCATGATCTGGCCCTTCTTGGGCTCGGACAGGACCGGGCGCTGCAGGCGCAGGCGCGAGGCCATGGCCGAGACGCGGGCGACCGGGCCCAGCAGGTTGACCAGGTCGGTGATGTAATAGGGGCCCATATCGAGCACCGGGCCGCCGCCGATATCGTAGTAGAAGGCCGGATCGGGGTGCCAGGCCTCGTGGCCGGGGGCCTGCATGAAGGCGGTGCCGCCCACCAGCTGGCCCAAAGCGCCGCTATCGACGACGGCGCGGGCCTGCTGGTGCGAGCCGCCCAGGAAGGTGTCGGGCGCCGAGCCGATGCGCAGGCCGGCCTTGTTGGCAGCGTCGAGCAGGGTGCGGCCCTCGGCAAAATTGATGCCGAGCGGCTTTTCCGAATAGACGTGCTTGCCGGCGGCGAGGCAGCGCAGGCCGACCTCGACATGGGCGCGCGGAATGGTGAGGTTGACGATCAGCCCGATCTCGGGATCGGCCAGCATGGCTTCGATGGACATCGATTTCAGGCCGAACTCGGCAGCGCGCGCCTGCGACGCCTCTGGCCGCATATCGGCCAGGCCCTTGATGTCGAGCACGGGAAAGCCGGCCATGGTCTCGTGGCCGGTCATGGCCCTCAAGTAGGCCGACGAAATATTGCCGGTACCGATAAAGCCGATACCGAGGCGCTTGGTGGTCACTATGCTGTCCTCCCTGACATGTTAGTGGCAAACTAACGGGGAGCGCCGCGCGGCGCCAGAGCGGGGAAAGGTTTATTTGGCTGCTGCAGCCTGTTCGGCAAGCCAGGCCGCGTCAGGCGGGATCGGCGTGATGATGTCGAGCAGCACGCCATCGGGATCCATGGCGATGACGTGGCGCTGACCGAAGACTTCGTCGCGCAGCGGCTGAAGGATCGGCACGCCGGCGGCCGCCAGGCGCGCCGCCTCAATGGCGGCGTCCTCGACCTCGAAGCTGAGAATCAAGCTCCGAGTCGGGCCGCGCCCACGGGCCGGGATGGTTTCATGGTCGTTGGCGATCACCGCCAGTTCGATGGCCGGTCGGGCTGTTGAGCGCAGCTGCACATACCAATTGCTGGAAAACACCCGCTCGAAGCCGAGATGGGTCTCATAGAAGCTGGCACTGGCCTCGACATCGGCGACCTGCAGCAGTGGATAAAAGCCGGTGGTGCGCATGGGATCTCCTTGCTTTACCGATCAATTAGATACATTCTGCGTGTATCTATCCGTAAAATGCAAGGTGTATGTATGCAGGTGCGCCAGAGTCAGAGGGAACGGCGCGAGGGAACGCAGCGGGTGTTGATTGCTGCGGCGCGGCGGCTGTTTGCCAGCCAGGGTTTTGCCGCGACCGGCACGCCGGAGATCGTGGCGGCGGCGGGGGTAACGCGCGGCGCGCTCTATCACCACTTTGCCGACAAGGCGGCGCTGTTCCAGGTGGTGGTGGAGGAAGAGCATGCCCTGCTGGCCATGGCCATCAATGGCGCAACCGCGGGCGAGGACGAGCCCGGCCCGGTCAAGGCGCTGATCGCCGGGGGCGATGCCTTTCTCGACGCCATGCAGGACGAGGGGCGGCGGCGCATTCTGCTGGTCGATGCCCCTTCTGTACTAGGCCGGGCGGCGGTCGACGCCATCGACGCGCGGCATGGGCTGCGCACGCTGATCGAGGGTGTTGCTGCCGCCATCGAGGCCAAGGCCATCCGGGACCTGCCCGTGCTGCCGCTGGCGTATCTGCTCAATGCCCTGTTCGACCGGGCCGCCCTGGCAGCGCCGGCGGAGCTGGCCGACTACCGCAAGACTATCAAGGCACTGATCCGCGGGCTCAAGATCTAGAGTCGAGCGCGGCCAGGCGCGCCGCCAGGGTCTGTACAGCGGCGATCAAGGGGGCGATGAACTGGTCATAACGCAGGCCCTGTTCGCTCTGTGGATCGGCCGGATCGACCAGAACGTGGCCGGCGAAGTCACGTTCGCCCAGCACGGCCTGTACCTGCTGGGCCAGCAGGCCATAATGGGTGCGGCCACCTTTGATCGGCGTGCCATCGACTGCCTGACCGCCCACGGCGTAGCGGAACCTCACGGGCTCCAGCGCCAGGATGAAGTCGAGCCCGAGATCGGTGGGCGCGATGGCGGTCTTCTGCCTGATATCGGAGGTCTGGATGGTGCCGGTGGCCGCCCAGATGGCGGACCAGCGGGCGCCGGAACCGCCCAGGGTCATGGCATTGTCGGTGGCGGGACGCAGGGTGGCCGCGACCGTGGTCGCCCCGGTGGTGGCGTTGACGGCGAGCGCCGTGATCCAGCTGCTGCCATCGGGGCTGACCTTGAGAGACCAGTTGTCGCTGCCGGCCAGACCCATTTCGGCCCGGCCGGACCAATTGGTCTGGAACAGCAGGCTCGCCGTATCGCCCGGTGCCGCCTTGTTGAGCTTGAGCTGATGGCCGGCGCCGGCATGGGTGAAGAGGCTGGCCGGGGAGGCCACGGCGAGACGGTTGGTGGTATCGGCGCCGGTGTTGACGCCCAGGCGCGGCAGGCTGCTGCCGAGCGAGGCCAGGGGGTGCCAGCTGCCGGAATCAAAGACCAGGCCGGTTTGATCGGCCTTGCAGTAGAGCTGCCAGCCAGGCGCCGGATAGAGGAACAGCCAGGCGCCGGACTGGAAGCTGGCGATTTCATCCGCGTGACCGGCCCAAGCGCCGGTGGCGCCGGCGGGCACCAGATAGGTCTGCCCTTCGATCGGGGTAAGTGGCGGGGTGGTCAGGGTGCGGCTTTCGATGGCGGGCTGCACCAGGGCGTCGAGCGCCTGCAGCGCCTCGTTGTGGGTGATGTGCTTTTGCGCCTGGCCCGGCATGATGAAGGGCAGCGTGAGGCGGGGGGTGTGGTCCATGGCGGTCTCCTTTGGCAAGGAGTATCCGGCCGGTGGGCGGGGTCGGGGATAAGTGGATGCTAGAGTGCCACCCGCGGGGGTCATCGCGGGTGGACTGCTTGCGCTCAGGTCGTGGCGAGATCCACGGATCGCCGCGTCGTGGTGACGATTAAGGTCACGATGAAGGTGGCGCTCATCAGCAGCACGATGGTGGGGGCCGGGGCGCTGTCGATGAAGAAGCTGAGATAGATGCCGAGAAGGGAACTGAGCACCGAGATGGTGACGGCGATCAGCATCATGGGCGCGAAGCGCCTGGAGATGAGGAAGGCGATGGCGCCGGGCGCCACCAGCAGGGCAATGACCAGCACGATGCCCACTGCGGTAAGGGCGGCGACGATGGTCAGCGACAGCAGAGCCAGCAGGCCATAATGCAGCAGCCGCACCGGCAGGCCGATGGCCCCGGCCTGCTGCGGATCGAAAATGAACAGCAGCAGGTCGCGCCATTTGGCAAGGACGATGAGGGTGACCGCCAAGGCAATGATGCCGGTCTGCAGCAGGTCGGCCGGGCTGATGCCCAGGATATCTCCGAAGAGGATGTGATCGAGATGCACGTCGGTCTGGATGGAGGTGTAGAGCACGATACCAAGGCCAAAGAGGCCCGAAAACACCACGCCCATGACGGTATCCTCCTTGATGCGGCTGTTTTCCTTGAGGAAGCCGACCGAGAGGGCGCAGGCCATGCCGGCGGCAAAGGCGCCCACGCCGAGCGGCAGGCCGACAATATAGGCCAGGACCACGCCGGGCAGAACGGCATGAGATATGGCGTCGCCCATCAGCGACCAGCC